>JBCCRW010000303.1:0-7198 GCA_039201055.1 Planctomycetota bacterium
GAAATCGCGGGCGTTGGTTTTGGGTCGCCGATTCCCGGAGGTGACGTTTGACTCGCTTGGGGCTCGCCAAACTTACCTCCGGCTAATGGCTGTGATGCCTTCGGCATCGATTTCTAGATTGCGATCAGCCTCTTACGAAATCGCAACTCGCAGGCGCCGGCAAATTCCTATCACCGCGACTCGGTAAGCGATGAAGCACAAAACCTGCGTGAGCCAAATCTGTCACAACCCCAACTTTTCGACGGCCCAGGCTCGTGCCTTGTCGCTCACCCTCGGTGGAGCCGCCGGTACCAGCGTCCGAAACCAACGGCTAACGCTTCGTCGCTTACCCTTCGTTCTATTGAAAAATTTACCACCTGTTTCCCAGTCACAATCGATACCCGCAGAGCGTACTTGATTTGTTTGGCAACTTTTCTGGCTTCAATACGTTTAAGCTTGCCCGACTGATCTCGATCTTCGGTACGCATTGTGAAATCCCAATCTCGCTCCGCCCGTCGCCGCAAGTGGCTCCGCCGCAGACATGCATCACTGCAACGTCTGGAAGAACGGCGAATGACGGCGGCCTCGGATACAACACCCGACTTTGTTGTCCCCACGTCCGATGCCGGTTTCGAGGATGCGGCGATCGTCGACGTCACTCGGTGGAGTGACGATGCGACTCTGAACGCCAATCCGGCGGCCGGCAACAACGATCACGCCGCTTTACAGGCGGCCGTCGACACCTTCGCCGGCACCGGGAAAATCCTGTATTTGCCCGAGGGCGTCTACGAAATCGACCGGCCGCTGGTGATGCCGATTCTGCAAAGCAATCGAGCGACGGCGCAGACCATCTTGCAGGGCCAAAATCGCGATCGAGTGATCCTTAAGGTCACCGACAACATCGCCCTGGACGGCGCCGCCGTGGTGTTTCAGGTGACCACCGCCGACGCGTTTTGCAATGCCGTTCGTGACTTGACGATCGATGTTGGCGCTGGCAATCCCGATGCCACGGGCCTGCGGTTTACCGGCAACAACCAGGCGACCGTTCGCAACGTCCACATCCGCTCCAGCGACCCCGAGCGAGCCGGCGATATCGGCTTGGAATTGGGAACCGGCGAAAATGGACCGCTGCTGATCGAAAATGTCAGTGTCGATGGCTTTGATGTTGGCATTCGCACCGCCGTGCAAACGGCCAGCCAAACCTTCGAGGACATCACGCTGACCGGGCAAAATGTTTATGGCTGGGTCAACGAAGCCGATCAAAACGTCTTTGTGCGAAATCTAACCAGCGTTAACGAAGTTCGAGCGATTCACAATTTCCCGTTTCGGTTTGGCGAAAACTCCGTCTTCACGCTGATCGACAGCCGCTTGCAAGGGATCGGCAAGGCGAACGATGTGGAAGCCATTTTGACCGAGGAACGATTTTATGCGCGAAACGTCGCGACGCCCGGCTACCAGCGGCCCATCCGCTATCGCCAGGCCAATGGCTTTATCGCCGGCAACCGATCACTCGACGGCGACTTGATCCAAGAGTACTGGAGCGAGGGGATTGGCAATCGCCGCACCGGTGGAACGTTTGAAGTGTTCGCCGGAAGCCCCGATACCAGCTTGGGTTTGCCGATCCGGGACGCACCGGAAATGGATCCCGACAGCGACTTGTCCCGGTGGGCCAGTCCCACCGCATTTATCACGGCGAACGCGGATGGTTCACCCAGCGGCATCGCGGGCGATGCACACGATGACAGCTTGGCGATCCAAGCCGCCATCGACTCCGGTGCAACGACCATTTATTTCCCCAATCAAGGCCGCTACGTCGTCGATTCGACCGTCTCGGTGCGCGGCAATGTCCAGCGCTTGATCGGTTTGGAATCCACCTTGTTCAGTCGCACCGGCGACGGCGTGATGCGTTTGGAAAACACCGCCGCAGATGCGACGGTCATCGAACGATTTCGTGGCGGTGCCGACCACAAGGCCGTGCACTGGCATCACGTCAGCGACCAAACGATTGTCGCGCGAAACCTGCGGGGATTTCATTTCGATCCGGTCGCCGATGAACCCGGCGATTTGTTTTTGTACGACGTCGTGCAATCGCACTTTGAATTTCGCAACCAAAATGTTTGGGCGCGGCAATTGAACACCGAAGGTCGCGCCGATGTGGGCGACGATTCGCTGCCCGACCAAAAGATCCTCAATGACCATGCCAACGTTTGGATCCTGGGCCTAAAAATTGAAAACCGGGGAACGATTACCCGCACCATCAACGGCGGGCGTACCGAAGTGTTGGGCGTGTATCGCAACAATTCGAATTTCAGTGATGCCGACAACCCGGCCTTTGTGACGGACGATGCGGCCACGTCGATTGTCAATTTTGATGCCGCGACCGCCGCCTCCGGTGCCTACGCCCTGTGGGCCGCCGAAACGCGTGATGGCCAAACGCAAACGAGCGAGCGTTTTGGAACCGGCCACGTGTATACGGCCTTTGGTGATGCGACACTCTGGGACGTGCAAAGCAGCGTGATCATTGATAACGCCGACGCCGAAGTCGCCTACCGGGGCACTTGGGAAACCGCCGCGGGACTGCCAGGCGGTTACATCGGAGCGGATTTTCGTTACTCGAGCGATCCCGACGCGACGGCGACGGCCAGCACCACGCTACCCGTTGATGGCCAATACGAAGTCTTTGTTCGCTGGGTGAACCCTGCGGGCGGCCAGGCACACGCTGGGCACGGCGATGCGGTGCCGATCGAAATTGCACACGCCGGCGGCAGCGATGCCCAAAATGGCGAAACGGATTTACAGACCGTCGACCAACGTGGTGGCGGCGGCCAATGGGTTTCCTTGGGCCAGTTTGATTTTGTTTCCGGTCAGCCGGCTCAAGTGACCGTGGGCACGCAAAGCGGCAATGTCGTGTCCATCGTTGACGGTTTTCGATTCGACTTGGTGTCCAGCGATCAAGCGATCCCGCGGCAGACACGCCAGTTCCCGATTCAAACGGGCGAAAACACTTTCAGCGGGGAAATTTACTCCGGTGTAACGACCCGTTTTGATGCGGCAAATGGGCTGCTGGCGGGCGATCGCCATCTCGACGACGCTCCGTTGAGGGTCACCGATGTTCGCCAGGGCATCGGCGGCATGGTCACTTTCAAGGCCGATGGCTCGTTTGAATACGATGCGCACGATGGCTTTGTCGGCTGGGACGTTTTCCAGTACACGGTCACCGATGGCGTCCGGCAGACCCGGGCACGGGTTTCGATTCGAGTCGATTCGCCAATCGCTGCCAACACCGGCGAATTTTTGCGTGAACGAACGCCCGCCGAAATGGATGCGGATTGATTTGCCGAATTGGATTCCATTCGCGTTGTCGAAACGAGCAGCGGTTTTGCCGCGTCATTGTTGGGACCGGGGCGTTTGGACGACATCGGGTTGCCGCAAACCGATGGACATGTTGTCGGCGACGCGGACACACATTTTTTGGCAAACGGTGACGCCCGAGTCGACTTGGATCTGGGTGGCGTGTTTTCATTGCAGACGCTGCGGCTGTGGAATTACAACCAAATTGACCCCGAGGGGTTTGAGATTCGTCGTACCGGTCACGGCGTCCGCGAATTGCGGATCTGGGCCGATGCCGACAGCGATGGAAACGGGCTGGCCGAACACTTCACACCGATCACAACGGTGCAGATTCCCGAAGCCCCCGGCCGCAGTGATTATGGCGGCGAATTGTTTGATTTGCCCGGTGTCGAAGCACGCTTTGTTCGCTTGGAATCGCTTTCCAATCACGGCAGCGAAGAACAAACCGGTTTTAGTGAAATCCTGTTGCGTGGCACGCGATTGCGAGACGCGTCGACGGAAATCATCGACGACGTTCTCATCCAATCCACCCGTTCGCCGTCCAGTCCCGATCGGCGGCCGATTCGAACTTTGGGAGCGGGCTTGGATGTCGCGAACAACGCGCACGATGCCCGCGTCCGCGGGACCAACTGGGAAGCCGCCGCCGATGACCGAGCCCCCTCGGTGACGTATGACTTGTCGGATTTGTACGAAGTCGGTTCGATGCGGATCTGGAACTACAACTTTGCCGGCGGGCCCGATGGAAACAACTTGGATCGCGGTGCCAAAACGATTGACGTTTACACATCGACCGACAACCAAACGTTCCAGTTTTTAAAGACGATTAATCTGGATCGCGGCAGCGGCCGATCCGATGACACCGGCCAGGCGTTTGACTTGGATCGCACGCTGTCACGGTACGTCCGTTTGGACATCACGGAAAGCCACGGCGCAAGCGGAAACATCGGGCTGGCGGAAGTTCGTTTCGCGGGCCAAGTCTTGCCCGCCGGCGATGTTTTGGAAATCATCGACGCCCGCACCAGCAATCCCAACGGCGCCGGCAGTTTGGTTCGCGCCGTCAACGGCAGTGGCTTGGATGATCGAGCGCGGTTTCACGACAACGCATCGGCAAATCGATACACGTCCAATTTTGACACCACACCGACGCTGACCTTCGACTTTGAAAAGCCATCGCGTTTGGACAAAATTCATTTGTGGAATTTTTCTGCCGGTGCCGAAACCGATCGCGGTATTCGCCGGTTCCGACTGCGGACGTCGGTCGACGGAATCGAATTTGTGGATCGCGGCGTCTTCGAAACCGACCGCGGCGGAACCACCAGCAGTTTTTATGACGCGATCCATTTCCAAAACGCTCCGCTGGTCGCCCAAAGGGTGCAATTGGAAGTGATTGAAAATTGGGGCGACAACGCTTTCACCGGTTTGGGCGAAATCCGCTTCTTTGGGCAACCCATCGCCACGAAACCAGCCGCAATCCAATGGGTACCCGAAGCGGACACCGGGCCGGCCGACGACGACACCGACGCCGACGACACCGACGACACCGAAGGCGCGATGTCCGCAAACGATGCGTTGGCTTGGGTGGTCATCGTCAGCAGCAGGTCGCTTGGCAAATGGCTTCGCGGGAACACGGGGCATATCGCACCCTGGATGCGGTTATCCTGATGGGTTCCAACGTGATCCGTTTCGAAACCCGCTTTGCGAATCTTCATCATGCCCCCTTTCGCACGCCGCTTGAGTAGCCGTCCGCGTTTCCGTCCATTTCTCGTGGTCGCGATGAGCATCATGGCGATGGGCGTCTTGGCGCCAGGTCACGCGCTGGCCGCCGAGCCGCAAGGGACGGAAAATTCCACCGCGCAGCAAGCCGCTGCTTCGCGTCCCAACGTGGTCGTGATCCTGGCCGACGACCAAGGTTGGGGCGACGTGTCGTTGCACGGCAATCCCAATTTGTCGACGCCCAACCTGGATCGATTGGCCAAATCCGGCGTTCAACTTTCGCGGTTTTTTGTGTGCCCGGTATGTGCGCCCACGCGAGCGGAATTTTTGACGGGGCGGTATCACCCCCGCAGCGGTGTCCAGGGCGTCACGCGTGGTGGCGAACGGATGAATACCGACGAAACCACGATCGCCAACATCTTTTCCGACAACGGTTACGCCACCGCGGCGTACGGCAAGTGGCACAACGGCATGCAGTGGCCGTATCACCCCAACGCGCGCGGCTTCGACGACTTTTACGGGTTCTGTAGCGGCCACTGGGCCAACTACTTTTCGCCAATGCTCGAACACAACGGCGCGATCGTGCGCGGCACCGGTTTCCTGCCGGATGATTTGACCAACCACGCGATTGATTTCATCAAGCAACATCAAACCGATCCGTTCTTTGTTTACCTGCCCCTGAATACTCCGCATTCGCCGATGCAGGTGCCCGATGAATTTTTTGCAAAGTTCTCGGGCAAAACGATCCAGCCGGATCCAAACCAAGACAACGCCAAACGCGAAAAGCCCGAATTCACCCGCGCGGCCCTGGCGATGTGCGAAAATATTGACGCCAATGTTGGCCGGTTGATGCGGACGTTGGACCAATTGGACCTGTCCGAACAAACCATCGTGGTTTATTTCAGCGACAACGGACCCAACAGTTTTCGTTTCAACGGCGGGATGCGCGGCCGCAAGGGATCGACCTTTGAGGGCGGTGTTCGTTCGCCGTGCTTTATCCGATTCCCACGCGACATCGCGGCGGGACAAAGCGTCGACCAGATTTCAGGTGCCGTCGATTTGCTGCCCACGCTGGTCGATTTGGCGGGACTGCAATGGACGCCGCCCAAGCCGCTGGACGGGTTTTCGGTAGCGGGTTTGCTTCGCGGTGATGATTCGCTTCGCGGTGACGATTCGCTTAGCAGTGACCATTCAGGCATTCGGCCCGATCGCATTTTGGTGACCCATTGGTCGGGCAAGATCAGTGCCCGCAATGATCGGTATCGGTATCACCATGATGGCAAGCTGTACGATTTACAGCTTGATCCGCGTGAAACCAAGGATGTCGCGGGTGCCAACCCCGCCGTCGTCAAGCAAATGGCCGCGGCGATCGAGCGCTACCGAGACCAAACGAATCCGCGCAAAGCCAACGCACCGGATCCGCGGCCGTTCGTTTTGGGCCATCCCGATGCAAAATGGACCCAAGTTCCCGCTCGCGATGGCGATACTCGTGGCCAGGCAAGACGAAACAATCGACATGCCAATTGCACGTTCTTTGAAAATTGGCGTTCGCTGGACGACCAGCTGCTGTGGAATGTCGACGTGGCGGCGGCGGGCGATTTCGAAGTCACGATGTGGTACGCCGTGGACATCGATGATGTGGGTTCCAAAATTCAATTGCGGTGCGGCGATGCGACCCTTGAAGCCGTCATCGACCAGGCCAACGCGACGCCTTTGTTTGGGCAAGCCGACGATCGCGTGCCGCGGATCGAAGGCTACACCAAGCGTTGGCGGGATCTGTCGTTGGGAAAAATTCGGCTCGATGCGGGCCCGGCAACCTTGTCGTTGCGGGCGACCGAGATCGCCGGTGACGAAGTCGCTCAAATGCGTTTGTTGATGTTTCGGCGGCTGGATCCGATCGCGGCCAAGTGATGACATCGATGGACTCATGAGGCTGATGGACTCATGACGCCGATCGATTCATGCCGATACCTATGCGTGGGCATCGCCCGACACTGTGGGTCATTGCACCGACAATGTGGGTCATTGCCCGACAATGTGGGTCATTGCCCGGCCCAGACCGTTCCCCGTTGGATTTTGCCCGTGCCACCGACTTTGCGACTGTTTCGCGGCGACGATGACGCCGCCCCGCTGCGTATTGGTAGCCGGTTGGACA
>JBCCRW010000304.1:0-7145 GCA_039201055.1 Planctomycetota bacterium
CGCCCAGTGGCGATTGGTTGCGACCGCTGGCGCAATTGACGCGTTCGGCGGTCGGGATGAGTTTCGATTTTGACTTCCAGGTGATTTTACTTGCCGCCGAGATTCCCGAATTGCAGTTTCCCAGCCGGGAAGATTCGCACGAACCACCGCGTTTGGGTTGGAACACCTGGTTGCTTTCGCAAGCAGCCACCACCGATAGCGACGACGCGGTGTTCGTCGACCGTGGCGAACCCAATCAAGTTTGATTCTCGGCTGCAACGGCGTCACTCTGCGCGGCGTCCAGCACCTGATCGATTGCATGGTCGGTCGCCTGCATTCGCAAGACGTCACGGAAACCCAACGCCGCGACCTGGTCCAGACCTTCGGGAAATGTTTCCAAAAGGATATTTCCAAACGCTCGATCGCAAAGTTGCTTATCGCGCATCGCCGCCTGCTGGTCCGCCTGTTCGGTCAGCGGTCGTGGTTCCCCGGAAAGCGCTTCCAGTAACTGGAAACCGGCAACCGCCATTTGTGATTGCAGGATTTCGTCGGCGCGATAGCCCCGCGCACCGTCCTTGGAAAGGATGTACCAACGAAATTGCGGCGCTCGATACGGCGCGTCAGCACCGTCGCCGGAAACGCCTTGGTCGATCCAAATTTGGCGGATCGCGGCGTCACGACTTTGACGTCGCAGGGAGGCATCAAGATGTTCGCCCAGCCACGATTGCACGGATGCCTTCGCCTCGGGAAATTCTTGCAGGAAATCACTCAGTGATGCCGCGATTGCCCGTTCGACTCGTTCACACTTGATGATCACGCTCGGCTCCAGCGTCTCCGCGACAATGCTTCGCCGTGCGGCGGCACAGACATCGGCCAGCACCCCCAATCCCTCCAGGATACCCTCGGGTGCATCGACCCGTTCGGGCGCGGACAGCGGCACGGCCACTTTCAAAGTCCTGAGTTCCGCCGGCCAGGTATCGGCATCGATCTTCAGGGGGATCTGCAAGCCACGCCATGCCTTCCATTGTTCCAGCCATTCGCTTTGACTCATCGCCGCGTCGGTCCGCAAGGACTCCAAAGCGTCAAGCTGCTGGCGGTCGATCGGCAGCGGAAGGAAATTGGAGGGAAAGTACTGCGAGCGCGCCATCGGCGTCGGTCGACCTGGAACCAAGATCGCGCGACTTTCGGCGTGGATGAAACGCTGCGTCAAACAACCCACAATCAAAATCAACGGCACCAACAAAAAGTGCAGCACCAGCCGTTGGTAGTATGCCGGCGATCGGTCTCCATCAAAGAACCAACGCCGGAACCGCCAAACGCTCAACATCGCGATCGGCAACAGAAACCCGATGGAGACCATTTGCGTTGGATGCAGCGAAAAGTAAAACGCGAGCAGGTAGAGCCACAGGATGCCCAGCAACGGGGCCGCCGCCAGACCCAGACTGTGACGCCGAAAACTGAGAATGGAAAACAGTCCGGCCGCGAAACCGGCGAACGTGAACCCAAAAATGGTGGCCGCTAGTTGCCCCATACCGCCATCAAAATAAGTGCGGCTGGGAAAAGCAGTCGCTCGGGTGGTGATATGCGAATGTGCAAACGTAATGATCCCCGCTGTGATCGCGGCGACAACTAGCGAAGTCAGCACGCGAACGGCAAGCACCTTGCCGCGGGAAATCCCACGATCGGCAAAGAAACGGTAATTCGCCTGCTCCGAATCACGGTACAGCGACGATGCACCCAACCAAGTCCCACCCACGCCGGCCGCCGCCAGACCAAACAGGTCGGCAAAAAATCCCGGCAAACCGACAAGCGATGTCATCGCGATGAAGAACGCGACCACAACCGTCAAAACGACAACCCACAACACGGCGTTCATGCGAATCGTTTGCCGCAGCAAAGCCACCGTCGACGATGACGGTCTCACATCGCCGATCGGCCGCGAAACATCGATCACGCCTCGCCCAAGAGAATCCTGGATCCGCAGGAACGACCGCAGCGTTTGCGGGTGACCGCGTTGACCGGCCAAGCGATACCATCCGCGCGACGCCGCCCACAACGAAGCGAGCAGAACGACAATCCCCAAAGCACCCAGCAAGAGCACGGTCGTTCCCCGTACTCCCGTCAGTTCGACGAAGTAGCGAAACACCTCAACAACCACGAACGTTCCACCAAACAGGCCGATCAGCGTCAGGCCCACGACCGCGATGGGATTGCGAATCCGAAAGGCGAGGTGAAATCCCAATCCATTGATCACAGTGGCCAATAACATCGGTCCCATGATCGCGAACAGATTTCCGAGTTGGTTTTTTTCGGTACTCCAATCACCAAACAGGATCGTCATGATTGCGATCGCCACGCACGCGAGCGCGACGGGCAGGATCGTGACGCACCACTTGCTAAGAATGTGCAAGCGCCGGGAACCCGGCAAACCAATCAACCAAACCGCGGTTCCGATTTCGATCTCATGGCTGACCAACAGGGTCGGACACGCTAAAGCAAAAAAGAACGTGCCGACCCAGACGATCATGGTCACAAGTTGTTGGTATCCCTGCCCCCAATCAGTGTTCATCCCACCGGGTACGACCCAGGGCGCCGCAAGCAACGCGATCAGCGCCAAAAACAAAATCAAGTAGATCAGCGGCAAAACCAATCGCAGGTCTTTTCGCAAACTGGCCAGAAATGCGGCCCAGCGAATCGGCGAATGGGCTTTGACGGGCGCCGATGCAACGCGTGGATTTCGATCGGCCGAATTTTCCGAAGCGGCCGAGGACAGGGTCGCGTCACTCATGATGGATCTCCACAGACGGTGATGAAGATGTCTTCCAGTGTCGCCGGATGAACCTCGATTTCCTGGACACCCTCGGCGTCGCGCATGCCCGCGATTGCTTCGTCGCCAAAGTCACGCACCAGGTAGCGTGTTTCGCGGCCGTCGATATCTTGCCCAAGCATCTCGCCCTCCGAAGGTGACACCTCCGAATCCGCTCCCGCGATGACGGTTTGGGGGATCGGTGCGGCCGCATCGGCATGATCGACGCGAACCGTGATGATTTTGTAACGATCCTTCATGTCCTGCATGTCCACAATCGTCCGCAGACTGCCGGCGTGCAAAATGCCCACAAAGTCGGCCACTCGTGCGACTTCGTCGATGTGGTGCGACGACAACAACACCGTTCGCCCGCCGGCCGCGCGATCGACCATCGATTCCAAGAATTGCCGCCGCACCAGCGGGTCCAAGCCGCTGGTCGGTTCGTCCATGATCAACAGATCGGGATCGTGAGCCAGCGACAATGCGAGTGCTACTTTGGCGTATTGACCTTTGCTGAGGGAACGGATTTTGGCATTGCCGACCAATTTGAAATCCAGACACGCGGCGGCAAAACGCGGAAAGAAATCTTCGTCATAAAACGACGCGGCAAAGAACCCGACTTCGTCCACCGTCATCCAGTCGTAAAGCGCCGGCTTGTCGCTGACGTAGCCGATCCGCTGTCGCAGCGAATCACTTTGTTTGATGGGGTGGAACCCCAATACATCGACATCGCCCCGATCCGGTTTTTCAAAGCCGGTCAACATGCGAATCAAGGTTGTTTTGCCGGCCCCATTTTCACCCAGCAGTGCAAATACACAGCTTCGCGGAATCTCAAGTGAGACATCCGAAAGGGCCAACTTGCGTCCATAACGTTTGTGCAAACCACGAATGGAAACGATCGAAGATTCATTGCGGTGCATTAGGATTCTCCGTTTTGCTGGCCAGCGGACGGTGCCGCCGATGACGGGGATGGGGAACGGTCGGCCTGGTCGACCTGGCGTGCCAATTCGGCCTGAAAGGCGTCCTGGATTTCGGCTTGCGAAAGCCCGCCGCGAAGCGCCTCGGTGACCACGCGTCGGATTCGATCCAGAACCATGCGATTGCGAGCCTTGGTGCAACGGGCGAGCGCATCACGCCGCACGACCAGCCCGCGGCCACGCAGCGGTTGGAGCACGCGATCGGTCTGCAACTGCGTGTAAGCGCGGGCGATCGTGTTGGGATTGATCGCCAACTTGGCCGCCAATTGCCGCACGCTGGGAACCAATTGGCCGCCGACCAAAACACCATCGGCGATCGCCAATTTCACTTGCCGGACAAGCTGCTCGTAAATCGGCAGTTCGTCGTCGGGATCAATTCGAAAAAACATCCACTCACCTTTTTGCACTGGTGTACTGGTTCAATCATACACCGACTCGCGCGGTCGTCAAGACCCTCCCGAGGACGCGCCGATTGGCCTACCATGGCCTACGGAATCAGACCGAACACCAACTGCCGGAGTCTTGATGAGCTTTCGAAACGTCTTTGCCCACGCCGTTGCGGTGGGTTTGCTTGCCGGATTGAGCGTCCCGATGTTTGTCGTCAGCGTTCCGCTGTTTGCAGCCGAGGGAACCATCGCCGCCGACGACTCCAAGAATTCTCAGCCGAAAACCGCTTCCCGATCCGTGACCGGGGCCGCCCGCAAGTCAACGTCGCTCTCCGCTCCGCTGGCCACCCGCAAGCCCAAGACGCTTTCGGATCACGGCGTCCAGCGTCAGGATCCGTACTACTGGTTGCGCGAACGCGAAAACCCGGACGTCATCGCCTACCTGGACGCCGAAAATGACTACACCGACGCGATGCTTCAGGATCTCGGAACGCTCGAGGAAACGCTGTTCGAAGAAATGAAATCGCGGATCAAGGAAGACGACGCGAGCGTTCCCTACGAAGACAACGGCTATGTCTACTACACCCGCTTCGAAGAAGGCCAGCAGTATCCAATCTATTGCCGCAAGAAGATCGGCGAAGACCGCGAGCAGGTGACGCTTGACGTCAACGAATTGTGCCGCGACCAGCCGTACTGCAGCGTCGTCGGCGTCAGCGTCAGCCCGGATTCGCAGCGTTTGGTTTTTGGAATCGATACCACAGGACGAAGAAAATACACTCTCCGGTTCAAAGACCTGAAGTCAGGCAAATGGCTCGATTCGTCCATCACCGATGTTGCCGGGTCGGCGGTTTGGGCAGCCGACAGCAAGACCGTTTTCTTCACCCGACGCGACCCGCAAACCCTGCGGGCGTATCGTGTGCTCCGCTACCGGGTCGGCGATCCCGTCGACCAAGCAACGCTGGTGTTTGAAGAAACTGACGAGGAGTTTTCCTGCGGCGTCGGACGCACCCGGTCCAAAGCGTTCATTGTCATTCGGTCCAATCAAACGCTCAGCACCGAAAGTCGTTTTTTGGCGGCAGATGATCCCACCGGCGACTTTCAAGTGTTTTTACCGCGACGCCCCGACCACGAGTATTCGATCAACCACATCGGCGATCATTTCTACGTCACCAGCAATCAAGATGCCCCCAATTTTCGATTGCTGCGGACTCCGCAAGCGAAAATTGCCGAAACCCACTGGGAAGAGGTGATCCCCCATCGCGACGACGTGCTGCTGCAGGGCGTCACGTTGTTCGATGAATTTTTGGTGGCGTCCGAACGCAGCGAAGCACAAACCCGGCTGCGGGTGATGTCGCGGCAAGCGACGTCCGGCGACGGCAAGCCGCTCGATTACTTCGTGCCCGTCGAAGAAGACGCCTACGTCATCCGATCCGCCGCGACACCGGACCCCAACACCAGTCGGTTGCGGTATTCGTACACCTCGTTGACGACTCCGTCCAGCGTTTACGAATTCGACATGGAGAGCCGCCAGACCAAGCTACTTAAACGCCAACCGGTGCTGGGCGATTTTGATCCCGAGCGCTACACCACCCGGCGACTTTGGGCGACCGCGCGGGACGGTGTTCGGGTTCCGGTCACCGTGGTGCATCGCAAGGACACGCCGATCGACGGCACCGCGCCGTGTCTTCAATACGGCTATGGCTCTTACGGCTCCAGCATGGACCCTCGATTCAGCAGCACGACGCTCAGCCTACTCGATCGCGGCTTTGTGTATGCGATCGCCCACATTCGTGGCGGCCAGGAAATGGGTCGCAAGTGGTACGACGATGGGAAACTGCTTCGCAAACGGAACACCTTCAACGATTTCATCGACGTCGGGAAGTTCTTGGTCGCGCAAAAATTCGCCGCCAAGGACAAGCTATTCTGCCGCGGCGGAAGTGCCGGCGGTTTGTTAATCGGCGCGGTCATCAACATGGCGCCCGGACAATACGCCGGAGCCATCGCGGACGTCCCCTTCGTCGACGTTGTCACAACAATGCTGGACGAAACCATCCCGCTGACAACGTTTGAATATGACGAATGGGGCAACCCAAACGAAAAAGAGTATTTCGATTACATGCTTTCGTATTCTCCCTATGACCAGGTCACCGCACAGGATTACCCACCGTTGTTGGTGACGACCGGACTGCATGACAGCCAGGTGCAATACTGGGAACCTGCCAAGTGGGTCGCGAAATTGCGCGTCACGAAGACGGATACGAACCCGCTGCTGCTAAAAACCAATATGGACGCCGGACACGGCGGAGCATCCGGGCGCTTCAACAGCCTGAAATTGGTCGCAACACGCTACGCGTTCCTAATTGATTTGGCCGGCGCAAAGCAGCAGTAGCAATCAACCGGTATGCAATCGGGGTGACGCAATCGCCCAATCCGAAGCTCACCTGTCACCTCGAGGGCATATGTCCCGAATCCCCGTCGTCTACTGGGGAACGTTCCGATGAAAGTCGGCGAAAAACAGAGCAAATGCCAACATAGATCCATCCGTAGAGTTGCAAACAGACCCAGATTGCGAGAATGGGGACGATCAGAGCAATCGACACCCAAGCAAGCAACGGCCCACCACCCAAGGAGACCACCCGGGCAATGATCGCGGTGGCTACTGCCAACAAAAGCAAATCGAAGATTCTGAATTGACGGAAATTCATTGCATTGGGAGCGGCTCAGTCGACTTTATTAGGTCGCTAACATTGTAGTATTAATCGAAACCTCCAACTCACTGGGCGAAAAATCTCTGCCGCTAGCATCCCGGCCTGTCGATTCGTGAGCGGCGAGGCGCTAGTGCCAAAACCCTTAAGTTCTGTCCGTTGTCTGCGGCTGGTCTGAGAACCCCCGAAATGACCAAAGCTGACGCCAAGTTCTTGGCGCTTCGACGGATTCTTTTTCCGTTGGACGTCCGGTGTACGTCCAATTCATCGGCTTGGCGATCTTCTCGTTGAA
>JBCCRW010000305.1:0-7139 GCA_039201055.1 Planctomycetota bacterium
ATGACCTATGACCTATGACCTATGACCTATGACCTATGACCTATGACCTATGACCTATGACCTATGACCTATGACCTGCCTCTACCGGGCTTCGAGACAGCCATTCGCGGTCGATTTTTCATAGGTCATTTGTCATAAGCCATTTGTCATATTGAAAGGCAGCCTAGAATGAGCGATAAATCCCAAGCAATGACAAAGCCGCTCCCCACGCTTGCCGATCGGCTGCGTCGTGAAACCGGCGGTTTCACAATCGTCGGCAAACCTGAATCCACCCGCCGCCGCGCCGCTCGAGAAATGCAGGTGCTTCGCGATTCCATCGAGCAGGGTATTCGCGACCTGCTTGGCACTCGCCGTGGCGATGCGATCGACGACCCCAAACGCTGGGCCGAAGCCGAACAAAGCGTGCTCTCGTATGGGGTTCCCGATCTGTCGGGGCTTTATGAAAGCGGCCTGGCAAACCGGCCTTTGCTGCGTGAGTTGAAGCGAATCATTCGGCGATTCGAAACGCGACTTCATTCTCACAGTGTGGAAGTGGATATCCTGCGCCGCTCCGGTCACCAGGAAGCCATGGAATTGTCCGTGTCGGGGACCTTCGGACCGTTCGACGCACCGCACGCTTTTTCGCTCGGCCTTTCAATCTGTCTGGTCACCGGCAACGCGGATTCGCTACACCCGCGACAGGCCGCGTGAGCGTCGAAGGGTTCGATGCGGATACTCGCGGCGCGTGAAACTCACCGGCGAGGATGCATGGAAGCCGCGTTCCTTGATCACTTCAATCGCGAATTGGCTTACCTGCGTCAGCTGGGCGGCCAATTCGCACAAGAGCATCCGCAGATTGCCAGTCGCTTGGGAATGGATGGTTTCCAATGCGAGGACCCCTACGTGGAACGCCTGTTGGAAGGCTTCGCGTTTCTTGCCGCTCGCGTGCATCGACGGATGGATTCGGAATTTCCCGAATTCACGGCCGGCCTGCTCGAATCCATCTACCCGCACTACACGCGGCCGATTCCTTCGGCCACGGTCGTCGCGTTTCACCCCGATCCCGACGAAGGCTCGCTAAAAGACGGTTACTTGTTGCCACGTGGCACCGCACTTCGCGGCCCCAGCAGCGATCAATCGCCGACACCCATTCGTTTTGAAACCACGCGATCGATGCAGCTTTGGCCCATCGAGCTGGTCCGTGCCGAATGGATCGATCGTCGCTCGGGGGCCCAAAGCCCGCTGCCCAGGACGATCGCCGTTCCCGAAACACGGTCCGCGCTCAAGCTGCGATTCAAAACACTCGGCGGCCTCAAGACGTCATCATTGGGACTCGACTGCCTGTCGCTGCATTTGCGTGGTGGGGAAGTCGCCTATCGCTTGCTCGAGGCTTTGATTCGGCATGCCCGCGGGGTCGTCGTTGCCGACCAAGATGGTTCGCAAAGCGCTTCATTTCCGCCCAGTGCCATTCGTTTTGGTGGCTTTGAAGAATCCGAATCGTTGTTCCCCAATGAACTGCGATGCTTTCGCGGTTATCGGCTGTTGCAGGAATATTTCTTGTTGCCCGAAAAGTTCTTGTTCGCCAATTTGACGGGCTTGCAACCGGCACTGCGCCGCACGAGCGGCGATGTGTTTGATGTCTATATTGCGTTTTCCGGTCGCGACGAATTGTTGCAGTCGCGGTTGCGGACCGAGCACCTGGCGCTGCACTGCGCGCCGGCGGTAAATTTGTTCCGGCGACGCTGTGACCGAATCAATGTGCGTCAAACCCAGGCCGAACAACATTTGTTGGTCGATCGCAGCCGTGCGATGGACTTTGAAGTCTGGTCGGTCGAATCACTGCATGGTCATCGCACGGCCGCCGAGCCGGGTTTGGAATTTTTGCCACTGTACGCGCCGCCAAAGGGCCAAGCGATGACGGCACCGCAAGCGGCGTTCTATACCTTGCGTCGCGAGCCACGTCAGGCATCCGATCGCCAACGCGAATTCGGCCACCGATCACCTTATCTGGGCACCGAAGTGTTCATCACGTTGACCGATTCGGGACAACAGCCCACCCGTGGCGACATGGCACAGTTGTCGGCCAGTGTGCTTTGCACCAACCGCGACCTGGCGTACTTGACGCCCGCGGGCGGTTGGGCCGGCGCGATCGCTTTGGATGGCCCCGGCCCGGTTCTGAAGACCGATTGTTTGGTCGCCCCGACACCGCCGCGTCCGGCGCTCGCCGATGACGACGGTGATCGATGCTGGCGTTTGATCCAACACCTTCAGGCAAATGCCCTGTCGTTGAATCCGCACGATGGACTTGAAGGCGCGGCGCTGCTGCGGCAACGATTGGGGCTTTATGCCGACCCGGCGACCGCCAGTCACCGCCGTCAGATCGACGGGTTGCTGGAAATCATGACGGTGGCGGTGACGCGGCAATTGCCCCTGGCCGGGCCGATCGTTTACGGCCGCGGCGTTGACGTGCAATTGACGTTTGACGAAGCGGCCTTTGAGGGCGGCGGAGTGATCGTGTTGGCTCAAATCCTGGACCGATTTTTTTCCCAGGACGCGACGCTGAACAGCTTCACCCAAACCAGCGTGGCGACCAAACAACGCGGCCACCTGCACCGCTGGCCGGTTCGCCTGGGTGGATCTCCCACACTTTGATGGGCTACCGACGATGAACCACATTTCACCATCGGGTTCCCAATCCCAATCGGACCCCGCATCGGACCCCGCATCGGACCCAGCGTCGGGGCTGGCAGCGATCGCGAGGGATCCGCATCGCTATGACTTCTTCGAAGCCATTCGGCGGATCGAGACGCTCGCGCGGGAATATCCGCGGGTGGGACAAAGTGATCGGGCCGATCTGGAACCGGTCCAAATTTCACAAACGGTCGCGCTGGACTTCGCCCCATCAACTTTGGACCGTGTCGAATCTTTGCCCGACGGACGTGTTCTGTTGGGACAGCGATTCTTTGGACTCTGGGGCCCCGCCGGTCCGCTTCCGTTGCACATGAGCGAATCGGCGCGGCACCAAGAACGTCACGACAATGATCCCACACATGCGGCGTTTGCGGATCTGTTTCATCATCGCATGGCGGTGTTGTTCTATCGTGCCTGGAGCAACGCGCGGGCCGCGGTCCAGCGGGATCGCCCCGAAGACGACCGCTTTGCCGGATTCATGTCGGCCCTGGCCGGCAGTCCGCGGTTGCAACACCCGCATGCACGAAGTGCACCGCCGCAACCGATGAACGCACATGGCGATGCATCGCGAGCATCCACCGAAATTCCATCGCGAGCATCCATACGCGGCATCGCGGCGGACATCCGGCGACATTTCCTGTCGCGTTACGGTCACCGTCGCAACGCCGACGGTTTGCGCGCCGTCTTGACGGGGACCTTCCGCGTGAACGTCCAGGTGCAGACCTTTATGCCGGCAAAAATGACCCTGCGTGACGAAGACCAGACGCGGCTGTTTTCGCACACCCGACCCGGCAACCCGACCGCGGTGGGTGAACGCAAAGCAGGTCGTGCCGGCCAATTGGGACGCAGCGCGGTGCTGGGTCGCCGTGTCGATGATCGCACCTCGCGAATCGAACTTAGCCTGGGGCCGCTGGACTGGATCACCTTCGATGCGTTGATGCCCGGACGCGCCGCGGGCACGCTGCTGAGTGAATTGGTCCGCGACTACGTTGGCCCGGGCATGGATGTGCAAGTGCGTTTGGGTTTGAAAAAAGAACACGTCCCCGCCCTCGCGCTGGGCCGCAGCGGCGTTCTGGGTCGCAGCGCGTGGGTGCGTTGTGGGGAAGCCAAGCACGACGCACAGCAATGCACGATTCGCCTTGACCAAGCCAGCGCTTCTTGACCAAGCGAGCGCTACTTGACCCATCCAGCGCTATTTGACCCATCCAGCGTGTGAGCGAGGAAAAATCATGCCTTTGTCGGCCCAACAACGTGAAATCGATTGCACCGTCGAAGGTTGCCAAGCGGCATTTGTGCCGGTGCAGCTCAGTTGGTCCGAGGGACTCGGGCGGCCCTTCGAGGGGGCCATCGAATCGGTTTGCCAGGAACCCGATCTCAAGCCCACCGATCTGCTGGGCAAAGGCGTCCAGGTCCGTGTCGGCTTGGATGAGGGCGAATTTCCGTTGCATGGCCAAATCGCCTCGTTTCGACAACTCGAATGCCGTGATTCTTTGTCCCGCTACCAATGGTCGCTGACGCCCTGGATCGGTCTGCTACGACACAGCGGTGGCTCGCGGATCTACCAAAATCAAAGCGTGCCCGAAATTTTCAGTGCCGTTGCCGATGAAAAGGGCTTTTCGGCCGCCTGCCAACAGCAGTTGTCGCAAACCTATCCGCAACGTCCTTACTGCGTTCAATACAACGAATCCGATTTTGATTTCCTACATCGTCTGCTGGAAGAAGAAGGCATCTTCTACTATTTCACTTATGACGATTCGGGGCATCATTTGGTGCTATGCGACGACGTCAACGGATTTGAAGCGGCCAGCGATGCCGGCCTGCCGTACTTTCCCAGTTTGAAGGAACAAACCGAGGCGGGTGTCGCGGGTTGGTCGTTGGAAAGCCATTTCACCACCGCGTCGCAAGTTTTTGGTGACTACGACTTCCAACAGTCTCGGGTGGATTTGAGTGTGCGGCAGGAGGCCGAGCAATCGCCGCGTCCGTGGTGGTGGTACCAATTCCCCGGCCGCTTTTTTGATTCCAGCCGTGGTCAAGACTTGGCACGCGTGCGGAGCGAAGCGACCGTTTGCCAACATCAATCGATCCACTTGCAAACCAATGTTTGCCAATTGAATGTCGGCAACCAATTCGATCTTGACGGACACCCCGATGGGGCGATGGAGCAGAGTTACGCTGTCATCGGTTCGCGTCTTCATGTCCGCTTGCCGGAATTAGCCGCCACCACGGGTCAATCGAGCAGCGTCGAATGGCATCGGGAGATTTCGGTGCAAGCGCTGGATTTGCCATTTCGCCCGCGGCAGCAAACTGCCCGCCCCACCGCGCCGGGAACACAAATCGCGACCGTCGTCGGACCGGCCGGCGAGGAAATCTGGACCGACCAATACGGCCGGGTGAAGATCAAGTTTGCATGGGACCGCAATCCCGACAGCGATGATACAGTGTCCTGCTGGGTCCGCGTCGCACAAGCCTGGACCGGCCGCGGCTGGGGCATGATGTCGGTGCCGCGAGTCGGCGAGGAGGTGATCGTGGCCTTCTTTCATGGCGATGTGGACCGGCCCATCATCGTTGGGCGAATTCCCAATGACGCCTTCATGCCGCCCGAAAAACTCGCCGACGGTCAAGCCAAAACCGTCCTGCGAACACGCAGCACTCCCGGTGGTGACGCCAGCACCTTCCATGAGTTGTCGTTTGATGACACGGCGGGCCAGGAACAAATCTTTTTGCACAGCCAGCGTGATTTTGTTCGCGAGGTCAAAAACAACGATGCGTTGAAAGTCGGTTTTGACACACAAGATCCCGGCGACCAGACGATCGAAGTGTTTCACAACCAGAGCACGGACGTCGGCGGTGACATCAGCCAGCAAGCCGGCGGTGACATGAAACATCAAGTCGGTGGCGACGCGACGATCAACAGCGACGGCCAAATTACCATCCAAGCGGCAACGGGTTTGAAATTGGTTTGCGGCGGTTCGACGATCGAATTGACGCCGGACCAAATCACCATCAAGGGAACCATGGTTGCAATCAATTGACGTGCGTTACGGTCAGCTACTTGCCAAGTCCCGAAGTCCAAACCGTACAGTGCTTGTTCTTCCGGCATCTCTCCCAACCGCTCATGCCGCAGTCCGACCTTGCGGGCCATCCCCGATGCTTCGTAGTCCGCAAGTGAGTTTTTTCCACTTTCATTTTTTCCTTTGATCATCCATGCCCGCTGCCGCTCGCGTTGGAGACGACCACGAATGCTCCGAATGCACCGGACCGGTGCCGCATGTGGGCGGCCCGATCACCGGCCCGGGATCGGCCAACGTCATGATCGGCGGATTGCCCGCCGCCATCGTCGGCGACGAAGCGGCGTGCGAGGGACCACCGGATACTCTGGTGCAAGGATCGGGAACGGTCACGATCAATGGACAACCCGCCGTCCGAATGGGCGACGAAACCGAACACGGCGGCGTGGTGGTCGCCGGATTGCCCACCGTGACGATCGGGGATTAGAGCAACATGCGGATCGTGGCTACCGGCATTGCGGCCAGTTTGATCGCCGCGTTTTGTGTCGTTCTGGGCCAACCCGGGATGCGGGTTCCGAGCGTTGCGTGCATTGAAATTGGCGTGCCAAATCCGCAGCATGATTCCGGTGATCTTGTTTGCCAGCGGATGGACCTTTTACTTGGCACGCTGCGATCCATGCCGGCGGCAAATGCCGAAGCTTGGCCGAACGCGTCACGATTCATCTCGCTGCGACGCGCCGGTCATTCCGCGGTGGCCCGGCAAATCGAATCGTTTGCACCCGGTCAACCGCTGGTCGTGCGGCTTCGTGGTCAACCTGGCGTTCGCAACGGACGCCCCGTGTTATCAGCGGATGGTGTCGATCCAACCTTGGACACAATGGATTGTCTCAGCCTGCTTGAACACGTGGTGCGTCGTGACGCGCCGGCGCTGTTGTGGATCGATGCCGAATTGCCCGACATTGCGACTTGGCAAACGTTTCCCGAGGCCGAGGCTTGGGCGTTTCGCGATGCGCTGATCAGCGAGCTTGACGCGACGGGACCGTCCGCCATCATCGATCCGGATGTTTCGCTCGCCGTTGTCATACGAGTGCATGCACCGGAGCTCGCTGCCGAGGGGTCGGATTCTCCCGCGCCTGATGCCGACGACCGTGAATGGGATCAAATCACATCGGAGTTGGACTCAAACGCCAACGGCCGCGTGGAATGTTCCGAGTGGATCCGCTTTGCTTCGGGTCGAGCTTCGCGAGCCCAGCGTCACCAAGCTTCGCGAGCCCAGCGTCACTTAACGGTCGCGAAGACGCTGCCCCAATGGACGACCTGGTCGACGCCGAAGATGCTGCACAAGGATTTCGCGTTGACGCCGGTGGACCGATTGCAGATGGCGATGCAATCGAAACATGGCGATGCAGCGGTCGCGGACATCGGCACCCCGCCGGCGGAGACGTCCAGCGAAGCGACCGC
>JBCCRW010000306.1:0-7084 GCA_039201055.1 Planctomycetota bacterium
CTTTGTCATTACGATCGGCCCGCTTGCCTATCGCCTGCTGCGAAAAAACCGACGCTTGCACCTGATGTATTTTGCGGCCCCGGCATTGGCGGCGATTGTCACCGGCGGGCTGTTCCTATTCGCGTTTGTATCCGATGGCGTCCGCAACCGTATTCGATCGGTACAAATGACGTTTGACGATCAAGTCAACGGAAAATCGGTGAACCTGGATCGATGCACCATCTACTCGCCCTTCGGGCTAGGTCAACTGGAAGCGGACATGCAAACGTGTGTGCTTCCGGTGGCACCATTTGGTGCACAGCGAATGATTTCCTACGGTGAACGGGATCGTCAAAGCACGTCGATGATTCAATTCTCCGGCGACACCCAGCGTTGGGGCGGTAGTTTCATTCCCACTCGGCGACAAGTCCAATACCTTTTGCGACGGCCTCAGCAGAACGCCAACTCAAGCTTTCTGTGGTCCGATGACGGTGCTGGAAAAATCACGCTGACCAATCGTGGAGGTCAACGGATTCGCAAGGCGCTCTACACCGATGCGGCGGGCACCTGGTTCGAATGCGGCGTGGTGGAGCCGGAAGAGACGGTGGAACTTACGAAATCCGGTTTGGTTCCCACAGACTGGATCGGCCCCGAATTGCCCACAACCATTGATACGGCGCCGGTCAGCGGCAGCACCTACAGCATGTGGGATCCCATGGGCTATCGTTCGGTGTCACCGATTCGCGATCGCCCACTGCTGGAACGACGCCTGCTAAGTTTTCTGGGCGGCGCGGCGGAACCGCGAACCTTTGCGGTCATCGCGGACCCCGACTCCGATCGGTTGCCCATTTCCGGCAGTCTGGATGATCAAAGCGTGGCCATTACGCTGGGGCGATTGCCGTGATCGAATTGCGAAACATAAGCCGAACATTCGGTCGCACCCGAGCCGTCGATGATGTCTCGTTCCATGTCCCCAAAGGCGCGGTTTTTGGTTATATCGGTCCCAACGGCGCCGGCAAAACGACCAGCATGCGGATCTTGGCAACCCTGGAAATCCCGGATTCCGGCGATGCCAAGATCGATGGTTTGTCATCGGTAAACGACCCGGACAAGGTCCGCTCGCGACTCGGATTTATGCCGGATTCGTTTGGAACCTATCGCGACACCGACTGTGCCGAATATCTTGATTTCTACGCTCGTTCGCACGGCTTGATCGGTCGCGAGCGAACGGCGCGGCTACGACGCGTCATGGACTTTACGGGGCTGCGGCCGCTGGCCGACAAGCCCATCCGCGGCCTCAGCAAGGGCATGCGGCAACGTTTGTGTTTGGGTCGAGCACTGATTCACAACCCGCCGGTGTTGATCTTGGATGAACCCGCCGCGGGCTTGGATCCGCGGGCGCGGATCGAGTTGCGAAAAATGATTCGGGCGTTGGCGGCGGAAGAAAAAACGGTCCTGATCAGCAGCCATATTTTGACCGAACTGGCCGAGATGTGTGACCGCGTCGGTATTATCGAACAGGGCCGGTTGCTGGCCACCGGAACCGTTGACGAAATCCGCGGCACCGTCGGCGGACGACAGCTTGCAGTGGAGATCGACGGCAATGCGGAAGTCGCCGTTGCGGTCCTGGAGGCATGTTCACAAGTGACACATATCAAACAGGACGGAGCACAAATTCGGTTTGCCTACACCGGCCAGCGCGACGATCAAGTGCAATTACTTGCGTCGCTTATCGTAGCCGAATGCCGCGTCGTTCAATTTCGCAATGACGATTCGTCGCTAGAGGATGTGTTTTTGGAAGTCACCAAGGGGCGAGTGCAATGAGTTCAACGCCCATCGACGGAAGCCTGGCCTCCGACGCGACCACGCCGTCAAGCTTGCCGGCGGCCGACATGCACACCGAGGGGATCCAAACGACCGATTCGATTGTGCTGGGTGGCGCCCAGGCATCGCCGCATCACCCGCTGGCGCTGGACCCCGAAGGGAATGGTTTTTGGGGCCGGATTGATCAATTGTCATTCCGTTTTGCCGATCGGCTGAATCCGATCTTGGTCAAGGAATGCCGCCAGGCGCTGAAAAGTCGCGGATTTCTGATCGCGTTTTTTCTATTGCTGTTTGCGACGATCGTGTGGTCGGTCATGGGCATCGTGTGGTCGGCTCCGGATGTCTACTACCTGCCCAGTGGCACGACATTGCTGGCGGGCTACTACTTTTTGATGGCGATCCCCATTTTGGGTCTGGTGCCACTGGGCGCGGCCCGTTCGCTGGCCGGTGAACTCGAAGGCGATACCTTCGAATTGTTGTCCATCACCAAGCTCAGCAGCACGCAGATCGTGCGCGGGAAATTCGGCAGTGCGGTGCTGCAAATGATGCTGTATTTCGCCGCCGTGGTGCCCAGTTTGGCTTTTAGCTATCTGCTTCGCGGCGTCAGTTTGCTGGACATCGCGATGTTTCTGGTTGCCATCGGTACCGGCGGGCTGCTGATTGTCGCCTTCGCACAAATGCTGGCGCCGTTGATGAACGGATTTTTTGGGCAATCCTTCATCACGATCGTATTGATTATCTCGATCATCATTGTGCAATGGACCGTCGCGGCGATTTGCTTGGGTGGGGTGCTGGCCGCGAACATGAGCGGTGAAATCGAGGCGTGGTTTGCGACAGCCGCCATCGTTGCGATGCTATTGACCTTTGTAGTGCAATTCATGATGGTCGCGGCCGCCCAGATCGCGCCGGTTACTGAAAATCGCAGCACGCCGATTCGTAAGTGGATGTTGTTCCAACAGGCACTTTGGCTGACGGTTTCTCTGGGCGCGTGCGTGTACTACGAAGCCTATGAGCCGATGAATTTTGCGTTGTTTGTCGCGACGACGTTCTGGCTTTTTGTGGGCACGATCTTGCTTGCCGAAAATCCGGAGTTGAGCCCGCGGATTCGTCGTGACTTGCCATCCACGATGGCGACGCGGTCCATCAAGTCGGGCTTGGTACCGGGGCCGTCGTCGGGATACTTGCTGGCCCTCACTGCGACGGCCGCCGCATCGATCACCTTTGGTCTGTTCGGCCTGTTCGTTTCGACCAGCGATCGCATGATCCAGCCATTGCTGATGGGGCTGCTTTGCACAGGGTACCTGGCCAGCTATCTAGGGCTAACGCGTTTGATTTGTCTGCCCCTGCGTCGTTTCGGCCCCATTCGTATGCCTTTGACGCTTTCGGTTTTGTTGCTCTTGCTGCTGGGATCGATGTTGTTGCCGTCGATACTGAACGTTGCGTTATTTGGCACATTACCCGGTCGCTACAACGACCTGCAAATCTTCAATTGGTTCTGGACGCTGATCGAAGCCTTTGATGGTGACCTACCGGCATACCTACCGCTTGGGCCGTTCATGTTCGGCAGTTTTGTGACGCTTGTGAACTTTCTGTTTCTCAAGGACATGTACGCGTACCGTCGTGTCGCGGTGCCGCAGCGGGTATTGGATGAAGAGGCTTCGCTGCAAATGTCGTCGTAGAATTGTTGCTCTTCGGGATTCCGGGCGATCATCCGCGATGCTCCTGCTACTTTGCTCGCACCGGCTAATCTGGCGAGCCCGAAGGAGGTTAGGTTCGGTCGCGAAGCCGCTGCTGAAAAGTCGACTCCAGATGGCTCAAATCTTCCAAAGAGAAGCCAACCAACTCAATGTCGCCAGGAACTTTGTCACCGAGGATATCTCGCAGCATCCGGACATAGCGAAGACGCTCTTCCAACTTGCCCTCCAACTTGCCTTCCAACTTCGCTTGTTCGATTCTCGCCCATTCGTCTCGTTCGGCCTTGAGGCGGTCGTCGTCGAATTGTCGCTCTTCGGGATTCCGGGCGATCATCCGCAATACTCCTGCTACTTTGCTCGCACCGGCTAACTTGGCGAGCCCGAAGGAAACTAAGTTCGGTCGCGAAGCCGCTGCTGAAAAGTCGACTCCAGATGGCTCAAATCTTCCAAAGAGAAGCCATCCAACTCAATGTCACTCGGACCCTTGTCACCGAGGATATCTCGCAGCATCCGGACATAGCGAAGACGCTCTTCTAACTTGCCTTCCAACTTGCCCTCCAACTTGCCTTCCAACTTTGCTTGTTCGATTCTCGCCCATTCGTCACGTTCGGCCTTGAGGCGGTCGTCGTAGAATTGTCGCTCTACGGGATTCCGGGCTATCATCTGTAATACTCCTGCTGCTTCGGTAAAGATGGGATGGGGTAAACGAGCAGAGATTTCTTCGAGCGTGCATTTTCCGGCACGCCGAAAAAAGTACATCCATTGATCGAACGGATCCGTAATGACTCGATTTTCACTCGGGATCACGAATTTGGGAAGTTCGAAAACGTGGACCTGCAAACAATCGCTCAGCGATAGCCCCACGGCCGTACGCAGGCCAAAATGATGTTCCAGCGTCGGCTCGTCGCGAAACATGACCGCGTCGAGCACACAGATACTGATTGACGGGTTCAGATCGTCGTATTGATCGCCTTCGCCAAGCTGTTCGACAAGTTGTTTAGCCGCGTAATAGGTCAAACGCTTGGGCAATCCGAGGGGGCGGGTGGTTTGCACTTCAACGTTGTAGCGGCGTCCGCGTTCGTCGATTGCCTTGATGTCCAGGATGGACAATTTGTCGGCATCGAATTGCTTCAAATTGATTGGGTTGAGGATCGTCACATCGACAATTTGATCTTCTAATCGCAGGACCGAATTGAGGAAGTGCAGCGTGATCGCGGGATGCTCCGGGCTGCCGAGCACCCGTTTTGCGGCGAAGTCGACAAGCGGATCGATGCCAATGGACATTTTGAAAGGTCTCCGTCGAATGAATCAAAATAAGTGGCGAAGTACCCGGCCCGTCGCTCGAGTCTCAGGTGACGGCACATCGATGCGTTCGGTTTCCTGCCGTCACCAGCGATACAGCTGTCGGCGACCGACCGGGGGTTCGCCGGGAGGGATGTGGACGAAGCCCTCGCTGTGCCCCAGTGCGACCAAATCTCCGCTGCCCTTGGATGCGACGCTGTGGTAATTGCCCGCTTGGTCGCGGGCGACCATTGGGTAAAAATGCAGCGGTAGCGTTCGCTCCGGTGCCTCGACAAGATCGACCCAAATCGGCGGTTCTTGCCAATCGTTTTGGCCGGCGATTTTTCGAAGCCAGGCTTGAACAAACAGCCTTGCATTGATCGTCGCGCTGACCGGATTGCCGGGCAGACCCACGACCAGTTTTCCTTCCGGCGTCACGGCCGCTAACAGCGGTTTACCCGGGCGGATCGGCAACCGGTGAAAAACGATTTCCGCACCGGCGGCAATCACCGCTTCGGGTACGACATCATGGTCCCCCATCGACACGCCACCGCTCAGCACGATGACGTCGGCGGTGCCCAGCTGGGCCTCGAGCGTTTCCCTCAGTCGACCCAGCGAATCCGAAACGTGAACGCATTCCTGCAGCCGGACCGCCGCGGACTGGTCCAAGACCGCTCCAACGCTACAGCGATTGCTGTTTCGCAGCTGATACGCCTCGGGAACGCTTTGTACCGGTACGACTTCGTCACCCGTGGTGATCAGCGCTACGCGAACTTGACGATGCACCGGAATTTCACAATGGCCAAAATTGGCGAGCGTCGCCATCGACGCCGCCGTGATGCGGCTTCCACGCTTGGCGATGATTTGACCGGCGGCGAGGTTTTCGCCACGCCGGCGAATGTTCGCGCCGTATTCCAAAGCATCCGCCCGGGTTCGCAGCGAGATTTCCGACGGGGATTCGCGGACATCCTCGAGGCGAATGACGCAGTCCGCGCCCCGCGGCACCACCGCACCGGTGAAAATCTTCAGCGCCGCTCCCACGGGCAACGTCGGCGGTGGCGAACCGGCGGGGATACTGCCAACCACGGGAATGGCATCGCGCCCGCAATCCTCAAGACGCAGGGCGTATCCGTCCATCGCGGAAACGTCGGAAGCCGGCGAATCTCGATCCGCCAATAAATCGGCGGCCAAAATCCTTCCCCGCGATTTCTCTAGCGGCACGGTTTTAGGCGGCACGGATTCCGGCGAATCAGTTTGCGGCGAATCGGTTTCGGATTCGGCGACCCATGCCAAGCGCTCCGCCACCGCGTGCACCGCGTCATCGGGATGATCGAACACGAACGATGTTTTCATGAGATTCCCCAATCTTCAGGCTTGTTGCAGTTTTTGCAGGCTTGCGAATCCGCGGGAACACGATCGTGTGGATGGGCTGCCAAGAATTTCCGCAGTGATCGTTGCCCGGAAGCGAATCCTTGCTGCATTGAATCTCGCACCTTGGCGGGATAGATCGTGACCAAGGGTTGCACTGGAGGACAATTGGCGGCGACCATGTCGGCGGAACACCGCCACTGATCGACAAGACGCTCAAGCACCTTGTTGGTCAGCCACGGCAAGTCCGTTGCCAGCAGCAAATAGCCGGCAGCGGCGTCATCACCCATTGCGTGTTGGGCGTGCGACATCACCGAAAGAAGTCCCGACATCGGGCCCGCATCGGGCTCGCGATCGTCGACCCAAGTGACCAATGGAAGTGTCGGGTGGATGATCGGTGCCCAGGCGACGCGTTGATCGGCTTGACCACTCACGAAAACGTGGCGGCAAAACGGGCGTAGCCGGTCGATGGTGGTTTCAAGCCAGCGCTCGCCATTCGAATTTTTGATCAATGCCTTGTCGCGGCCCATGCGTTTTGAGCGCCCACCCACCAACACGATACCGTCCAGAGCATGCTGCGAATGCATTCGGCTAGTCCGACGTTTCGCGTTTGGCAATCACGTCTTCGACCCAGCCCTTGGCCCGCATCATCGTGGGGAAGCCGATCGTGGGAGTGGCCAGCAACGCGACCTGTCGTAGGTCATCGGCTCGGCAGCCCGCATCGAAAGCCTTGCGGCAGTGCGAGTGGGCAGCACCTTCGAGCCCGGCGCCAATCGAAATGGCCAGCTTGACCAGTGCGATCTCGCGATCCGAAAGCGACCCGGCTGACTTCGTTGCTTCGCCCAAAGCCTCGTAGGCCCGCATCAATTCGGGATAATCGGCGTGCATTTGCCGGTAGCGTTTGGGAACATCACTCGGCGGAACGGGATCGTTTGACA
>JBCCRW010000307.1:0-7067 GCA_039201055.1 Planctomycetota bacterium
GCCATGGGCTTGGCCGAATCGCCGGTCGCGGGATTGCCCAGCTACATCGAGATCGCCCGGAACAAAGTCCGTAACGGCAGCCAAAATCCGCGTTGGTGGATGGCTTGTGATTACGACGCCGTCGCCCACGATGAAGAGGGTCGGATTTGGCAATTTTCCGGTAACCGCGTCCGCACGTTGACCGAGACCGATCTGATTGACCGCGACGGCAACGCGACCGCTGGCGGAACCAAGGATGCCTTCGCCGAAAAATGGGCCAAGTTGATGACCGAGAAATACGATGAACTGGCCGTCCAAATTCCCGTCTTTGCCGATTTGGAAAACATGATGGACGTTGCGGTGGCCAGCACGCTGATCGTTCAAGAAGGTTTGGACCAAAAGGTCGGGCTGGATTTGACGACTCTGATGCAACCGTCCGACCATTTGCAAATCGTCAGCTACGCGATTCCCAAAAGCGTCGACCCACAATGCAGCTTCATTCGTGCCCAAAAGGGTTGGGTGGTCACCGCATCGGGTGGTGTCGACATTAGCGGATTCCCCATCGTCGATAATCAACAGGTCTCCAAGAACCTGAATGGTCTGGCTGACAAGCTGACCGCCGCCCGCACCAAGCGGTGGTGGTGGGACGTTAGCGCGAATCTGTAGCTGGACTTCGCCAGAAGCCGGGAATCACACTGGTTCGTAGCTGGACTTCGCCAGAAGCCGGGAACCACACTGGTTCGTAGCTGGACTTCGCCAGAAGCCGGAAATCCCGCGCGTCCGTGTTCTGGCGAACAACGGCTACCTGGTTAACTGCAGCTGCGATTTGCTGCACGGCGGCGGCGTAACCACTAAGCTGGTGCGTTCGGGTTTCGATGGGTCCGGTCGCAGGCGGCGGTGCGGATCTTGGCCAACACCACGCTCCGGGTTCGGAAATGTCGCTTCGCATTGGTTTGATCGCGTGCGCAATCGCCGTTTGCGGCGATTCCACGCTTGCTCAAGATCCAGCCACGCCGGTCCCAGCCACTTCGACCGACGTTGCCGATTCACGATTGGCACACGAGCGTCATTTTGAACGGCAGGTCGCACCCATTTTGGCGAAGCATTGCCTGGAGTGTCACGATGCGGCGGCGGCCGAGGGCGGATTGGTGCTCTCGCGGAAGGCCGCCGCTTTTGCCGGCGGCGATTCGGGTGTCGCCATCGTTCCCCATCGCCCCGACGAAAGCCTGCTTTGGGAATCGATCGAATTCGATCAGATGCCGCATGATCGACCACCGCTTGCAGCGGAGGATAAGGCCGTCCTGAAGGCGTGGATCCGCGACGGTGCGGTGTGGCCGGTGGACTACGTGGACCCCTCGATCTATCGACACCCGCCGCGGGAAAAGCGATGGGTCAGTCGTCTGACCGTGGACGAATACGTTGCCACAATCGCCGACTTGTTTGGTGTCGACGTGCAATCATCGGCTCGGCGCTTGTTGCCACCGGACCTGCGCGCCGATGGGTTCCGCAACACCGCCTACAACCTGAACGCGGATTTGAAACACATCGTCGCCTATGCCGCATTGGCCGACGAAATCACCGCACAAATCGATCCCGTCCGCTTCGCAAAACCATTCGCTCGGGATCAAACGCTGACGGACAAGAACATGCGTCAGATTGTTCAGCGGATGGGCAAGGTCATTTTGCGTGGACCCTTGACCAAACAAGAGGTCGCGCTTTATCGCGGTGTCAGCACGACGGTCGCGTTGGCCGGTGGCGACTATCGCGATGCACTCGCCCACACCATCGCCGCGATGTTGCAATCACCGCGCTTCTTATATCGCATTGAAGCGCAAGCGCGCGACGATGCCGAACCCGAACAAGCCCTTTGGCATCGCGATGCTTACGAAGTGGCGTCACGATTGAGTTATTCGATTTGGGGATCAACGCCCGATCGCATCCTCCTGAAAGCTGCCGACCAGGATCGCTTGTCCAGCGAGGACCAGGTTCGCAAGCAGATCAAACGCATGCTCGGCAAGCCACGCGCGATCGATCGGTCAATCGATTTTGTGACTCAGTGGCTTGACTTGGACCGGCTGGAAAATCTGAATCCCGACGCCCAGCGGTTTCCCAATTGGTCGCCGCAATTGGCCGCCGACATGAAACGCGAGACGATCGAAACCTTTCGGCATCTTGTTTGGGACAACGACACACCGCTGGTTCGTTTGCTCGACGCCCCCTTCACCTTTGCATCGCCCGACCTTGCCCGGCATTATGGTTTGAAGTCAAAGCCGGAACCGTGGGCCAAGTATGACGTGTCGGATGTGCCCTGGCGTGGCGGAATCTTGACCCACGGGAGCGTTTTAACGATCGGCGGCGATGATGCGTCGATGGTGACCCGCGGCCTGTTTGTGCTCTCGGACCTATTGCTAAGCGAAGTCGGCGACCCGCCCCCGGGATTGGACACAACACCCGTCCCCACGGGCCCGGGATTGACCCACCGCATGGTCGCGATGCAGCGGATCGAAAGTGGCGGCTGCGGTGGCTGCCACAAACGCTTCGAGCCCCTGGCGTTTGGTTTGGAACGCTACGATGGCATCGGCGGGTACCAGGAAACCGACGAATTCGAAAACCGGTTACGACAAGACGGCGAAATCTTGTTTCCCGGAACGGCGGAACCGGTACCTTACAAAACGATCGGCCAACTTAGCGAGTTGTTGGCTTCGCACCCGCGGGTTGCCGAATCGTTGACGCGTAAACTGATCCAATTTTCGATTGGCCGGCCCTTGGACGTGACCGACGCCCGGCGCGTTCGCGGCGTCTACGAGCGATCCGGCCGACAAGACGCAACCTACCCTTCGATTTTGACCGAAACCCTTTTGGCATTTCCATGAATCGTGATTCCCGACATCGGCTACCGCGGCGAACTTTGCTCCGCGGTGCCGCCGGTGCAATGATTGGTCTTCCATTGATCGAAGAAATGCTGGGTGGCCACGGCGGGGCCGCGATCGCCGGTTCCGCCGATGCGATTCCGGCACGTGCCTTCAATGTGTTTTTCGGTTTGGGAATTCCCGCACCGCTGCAAAAGGAGGGCTATGACGGTGTGCTGGAACCGCTATCGCCGCTCCGCGACAAATTGCTGATCATGCGGGATGTCGATCATTACCGCTGCGACGAATCCGGGATCAACGCTCACTTCGACGGCGCGACGGCCGCGTTTACCGCGATGCCGCCCAACGGCGAAGCACTCTCGGGTGGTGCTTCCATCGATCAAGTCATTCGTCGTTCGCTTTATCCGAACGGGCAGCCGAGCGGCGTGGTACCGACCCTGGTCGCGGGAACGTTTTTCCGTCGCAGCCGCGTCGGCCGATTCGTGCACAGCTTTAATTCCGATGGCAGCGTCGCCGCGACCATGCAAGAACGCCCCCGGGACCTATTCGCCCGGGTCTTCGGAAAACTCAGTGATAATGAAACCGATGTGTCCCAATTGCGAATGAAGCAAAGCGTTTTGGATACCGTCGTCGACCAGTACAAGTTTTATTGCGGGCCCGGGTCACCGCTGGGTGGACCCTCGCGTCGTCGCATCGCCGATCACCTGGATCGCATCCGCGAATATGAACAACGCGCCTTTGCCGATCGTGATTTGGACCCGCTGGATCAACGCATCGCCAAGGCCCGTCCACCGGCATCCGAAATTGCTCACGGCGGCCAAGCCGACCCCGGTGGCGAGGGCATCGACATGCGACTGGATGACCTGACGCATGAATGGCGATTGATGGCGGACCTGTATGCCTTGGCGATTGAAATGGATCGCGTGCGTTTTGGTTCGCTGACCTTCTTGGCTGCCGGCGAACGACTTCGTCTGACTGGCGATTACACCTACCAGGGCGAAACCCGCTATCAATTCGACGATTCGAAACAACTCGGCAAAGGTGGCAGCGGCGGTTGCAGCCATGAATTTTGGCATCAATTCAACGAAAAGAAACCCAATGCCGCGCTGCGAGCCCACGCCCACATGAAGATGCGCGAAGTTGCGTATTTCCTAAAACGTTTGGACCAAACCCAAGAGCCCAATGGCCGTACGATTTTGGAAAATGCGTGCATCACCATTTCGACGGAATCCGGTGACGGCCGACACAGCGATACCAAACGTGAACTGTCGGGAATCTTTCACGCGGTCACATCGGCGGGCGGACGCCTAAAAACCGGTCGGATTCTTGATGTGGGGCGTGAAGGGATCGACGTCTACAACACAATGCTGGAACGCATCTGCGAAAAATCATCCGATCAAGGCCAAAGCCCGCGACTGGGCGAAACCCAGCGTGAATTTCGCCGAGTCGATTCGATCCTTGCGTAATCCCCAACCAACCCTCAAACGACAACGATGCGATTCTTCCTGCTGACCTTTTTGGTTCTCCATTTCGCCGTGTGGGCTGCCGCACAGACAACGGATCCGCGGCGGCCCAATTTTTTGTTTGTCATTGTGGACGACCAATCCCCTTGGGAATTGTCGGCCTACAACCCCGATTCCGCACTCCAGTCGCCAACGATCGACCGGCTGGCTCGCGAGGGTGTGACGTTTGACAACGCCTATCACATGGGCGCCTGGGTCGGTGCCGTGTGCACATCGTCACGGCACATGGTGATGTCCGGGCGTACGTTGTGGCACATCCCCGATCGTGGCGGCAAAACCAAAAACAACCCCAACGCCGCGAACCCCGACCTTGTCCCTCCGGGTCTGGAAGGAAACACCCTTGCCGCGGTTTTCAATCGTGCCGGATACGACACCATGCGGACCTGCAAAAAAGGCAATTCCTATGACGCCGCCAACCGTCAATTCACGGTCGTCCGCGATGCGACCAAACGCGGCAACACCCACGAAACCGGCAGCGGATGGCATGGCGATCAGGTCATCGATTATCTAACCCAACGTGAGGCCAGCGGCGACGCGGATCCGTTTCTGATTTACTTCGGTTTTTCGCACCCGCACGATCCACGGAATGCACCGGAGGCGTTTCTGCGGCACTACGGTGCGACCAACCATCACGACCGCAGCCAGCCACCCGCCGAATCGGACGGGCAACCCGCACTGCCAAAAAACTATCTTCCCGAGCATCCGTTTCCCCATGGCCAGCCGGGATTGCGGGACGAGGTCGCTGTGGAAGGAGTTTGGAAGCGACGCGACCGGGCAACCATTCGAAATGAACTCGGGCGGCAACTGGCGTGCAGCGAAAACATCGATCGTCAAATCGATCGGGTGTTGCAAAGACTGGATTCCATGGGCCAGTTGGAAAACACCTACGTGATTTATACGTCCGACCACGGCATGGCCATCGGACGCCACGGCTTGCAGGGCAAACAAAACCTGTATGAACACACCTGGCGGGTGCCCTACATCATTCGCGGACCCGGAATCCCGGCGGGGACTCGTGCACGCGGCAACATTTACCTGCTCGACACACTGGCAAGTTTGTGCGATTGGGCCGGAATTGAGCCGCCCGAGACCAACGAGGGCGTGAGCTTTCGCGGGGTCGCCGAGGGCAAGCAGGACGTGATTCGAGACACCTTGTATGGGTGCTATTGCGGCGGCACCAAACCGGGCATGCGAAGCGTCCGCAAGGGCGATTGGAAATTGGTGCAATTTGATGTTCTTGATGGCACCGTCCAAAAAACGCAATTGTTCCATTTGAAGGACAACCCCTTGGAACTGCTTCCCGAACATGGCGATCCCAAGGTGATCGAGATGACGGGAATCAAGCCGATGGCCAATCAAACCAATCTGGCGACCGATCCCAAATACGCCGACAAGCTGGCCGAAATGAAAGCGGTGTTGCTGTCGGAGATGCGGCGGCTGAACGACCCCTATCGACTATGGGACCAGCCGGCGGACAACTAGCCGCTTGGTTTCACGCCACCGCCGATCATTCGCCATCGGCGTAGCGATCCAGTGCCGCGGAGGATTGCTCTTTGAATTCGTCGCCGATTTTTTTCAGCACGTTCTTGACGTCCTTGTCGGCGGTCGGCGATCCAAGTGGATACGTCATCGCCACTTCCAAGACCGGATCGTTGTCGCGGCGATGGATGACGCTGGCTTCCACATCGAATGCGTCACGATCACCCGATTGATGAAACAATGGAAAGCGCGCCTGCCCCGATGTGTCAAACAACGCTGGGTCGGGGTCGCCGAGTGGATGAAAGTCATCCGCATACTTTCCCGAAACAATCAGTTCGGTAAATCCGCCGAGCGTTTCGGCAAGCAAATCGACATTTTCGCGGGACAACAAATCGCCAAACCAATAACGGTTTTCCGTCTTGCCGGCATCGCGATATTCGTCCGGTAAACGCTGCATCAGGTTTTCGAGCGAATCGAGTTCTTCCGCGTTTCGCACGAACGTGACCTGACGCCAATTCAATGCGTTTAGCTTTTCGCGAAGTCCGACGCCGCTGGCTTGTTCCAGCACGATCGGCTTTCCCAGACCTTTGCGGATTTTGACGTGACCCAAGTCATCCTGTGAAAGCAGGTCCTGCAGCAGCGGCTCCCACGCCGGCGCGTCATCATGCGGCGGTGGGCCACGCAGGATTCCCAAACGACTGCTTGCATCGGAGGACTTCGAAAATTCAATTAGATAGGGTCCATGTGTCCAGATCGTGACACCGAGCGCTTCAGGCAACCCCAGCTTGGCGGGCAGCGCGACGGTATCAGCAATGGAAAGCCGCTGTCCCACAAACGAATACGAATATCGCAGCGGCGTAAAGCCGGATGTAAAGGGCGACGCATCAAAAATCAACGATCGAGGATACGTTAGCGGACCGGGGTGGGACGCCATCGTGTCCTCGTGGCTGCCCAATAATGCGACAGCCAATTCGTCCGCCAAGGTTTTGATTTGTTCTTGGGAAGCGCTACGCGAGAAGATTCGCAGGGACTTGAGTGTCATTAGATTCCAGGATGGTCAAACTTTTTCGCGACGACGACAACGTCCAGTTTTTCAATGATTTCGTCAATGACATCTTCGCCGTATTTCCGCCGCACATCGGCGGAATTCAGCCACAATTCAAGTTGCCCCTCCATCGCATCATCAAGCGTCCGCACTTCGATCGTTTCGGCACCC
>JBCCRW010000308.1:0-7039 GCA_039201055.1 Planctomycetota bacterium
TGACCACCGGCTAATGGCTGTGATGCCTTCGGCATCGAAGACCGGGACGCGGTACTCGCCAGAGCACAAAACTCGCGCAAGTCGGATCTGCCACAACCCCAACCTTTTGACAGTCCAGGCTAGTGCCTTGTCGCTCACACCCGTACCGACGGCTAGCGCACTGTCGCTCACATTCATAACGATGGCTAGCGCCTCGTCGCTCATCGTTTGATCGCGAACATCGGCTGCGTTCAATTTTTGGTCTTGGTTTGCTTGACCCATAAACGCAGTGCCGTTGGCAACGCTTCACATTCCAATTCGAATACCTTGGCCGCCACTTGCTCGGGTGTATCGTCCGGTTCCACACGGCACCAACGTTGCAGCACAATGGGGCCGTTGTCGTATTGGTTGTCCACTCGGTGCACCGTACACCCGGTGACCTGGACCCCGCGCCGGACCACCGCCCGATGGACGTTCATGCCGTACATCCCCGTGCCGCCAAAGGCGGGCAAGAGCGATGGATGGATGTTCAAAACCCGGTCGGTGAAACCATCGGGAATCAAAACATGCTTCAAAAATCCCGCCATGACGACGTGCGAAACGCCGACAGCGTTGGGCGGCCCGAACATTGCATCGCGATACGCGTCATCGGATGCACAGTCGCGTTTGGAAACGACACGCGTCTCGATACCGGCATCTTTTGCGATTTGGATGCCGCCAATGCCCTCGCGGCTGGCCATCACCATGCGAATATCGATGGGTAAATCGTACTCGCGTTGATGGTGAATCAAATTCGCCAGCGTCCGCCCACCGCCGCTTAGAAACACGGCGATCGGCAACGACGAACAAACCGTGGAGCCCGCCAATTCGCTCACATCGACGCCTTTTTGACAAACACTTTGGCGTCTTCAAAATCAACCGGCTCGGTGTCCTCCAGTTCCGTCAAACCCAGCGTGTTGGCGAGCGTTTCGCTGCATACTTTTTCACCATGCTTTTCGATCGCCAACAGCAATGACGTGTCTTGGGTGACGACGCCGACCTCGATCCGGTCGGTGTACTCACAGGCGATCGCTTTACGCTGATTTTGGATGACGCGAATGAGGTCTTTGGCCAATCCCTCTTCGCGAAGTTCGTCGGTGACTTCGGTGTTCAGGACCACGACGCAGCGACGTCCCTGTGCGGCCGCCCAACCCTCGCGAGCACTCAGCCGCACCTCGATATCCTCGGCGGTCAATTCCACCTCGCGTCCGTCCAAGTCCAGCACGATCCTGCCGTCCTGTTGCAGCTTGCTCAGTAACTCGCCGCCGTCCATTTGTGCCAATTGCTTTTTGACCAATGGAACGGCTTTGCCAGCCTTGGGGCCGAGGGCACGAAAGTTTGGAACGATTTTGTAGTCGACGTAATCCTTGCCGTCGGTGGTGTAGTCCACGGATTTGACATTCAACTCGTCACGTACCAATTCGTCGTGTGACTGTAGCCAGGGGATGAACTTGGCCGACGCTTCGCCCAGCACGACTTCGACGCCCGAAAGCGGCAAACGAACTTTCAGTTTGGCGTCCGCGCGAGCGGCGCGGCCCAGCGATGCGATCTCGCGAAGCAACGACATCGATTCGCTCAGCTGCGGGTCGATGACGGCGGGATCGGCCACAGGATAATCACACAAGTGAACACTGTTTGCGACCGCGGCCGCCGCGGCGTTCGCGTTGGATTCACCGGCGGATTGTTCGGGCCCGGTTGCCGACGGGCCCGGCTGCGTCAAACGCTGCCAAATGGTTTCGGCAAGGAACGGCACCATGGGTGCGATCAACTTGCTGATTTGAATCAACACTTCGTACAGCGTCCAATACGCATCCAACTTGTCGGTGTTGTGTTCGCCCGTTGCACCGTATGACCAAAACCGATCGCGGGTGCGGCGGACGTACCAATTGCTGACCGCATCGACGAATTCGTTGATCGCCGTGCACGCGTTGTAGTTGTCCAGTGCATCCATCCGCTCGGTCACCGTGGCGATCGTGCGATGCAATTCCGACAAGACCCAGCGGTCGATTTCGGGACGCTGGGCGATGGGACGATAGCCGGCTTCGGCGGCCGCCATGGGCTTTCCACCGGGTGATTGGACGTCCGCGGTGGTGGGATCAAAGCCGTCGATTTCCGCGTAGATGCACAGGAAGCTGTAGACGTTCCACAGCCGCAACAGAAATTCGGGGATCGAATCTTTGATGGTTTGTTCGCGATAGCGGATGGCAGTCCAGGGCGTTTGGCCGCTAAACAAGAACCAACGCAGCGCATCGGCACCGTACTTGTCAAAGATCTCCGACGGCTCGCGATAATTGCGATCCTTTTTGGACATCTTGTTGCCGTCCTCGCCCAGCATCAGTCCCAGAACAATGCAATTGCGGAACGGCAGCGGATAATCGGACTGCGGCAGCGACGCCCCGGCGGGCAGATTTTTCTCCGGTGCAAGCGAATGCGATTCCTGGTCGTCGACGCGGACTTCGCTGCCCTTGCCAAACAACATCGTCGCGATGGCCAATTGGCTGTAAAACCAACCGCGTGTTTGATCGATGGCCTCGCTGATGAAGTCCGCGGGATATTGATTTTGGAATTCGGCGTCGTTTTGATGCGGCCAACCCCACTGGGCAAAGGGCATCGAACCGCTGTCGTACCAACAATCGATCACGTCGCCGACGCGACGCATCCGGGCCCCTTCGGCAAAGGGCGAATCGTAGGTGATCGCGTCGATGTAAGGCTTGTGCACCTTGAGATCGTCGACCAAATCCGGGCTGGCGGCTTTTGCGTTTTCCCAAACCTCGGTTCCCGTGACGCCGGGTTTTTGCAGCAGCGAATCGTATCGGTCTACGGCTTCGGCGCGGCCGGTTTTTTCACACACCCAGATCGGTAAAGGCGTGCCCCAAAAGCGTTCCCGTGACAATTCCCAATCGACGTTGGATTCCAAGAAGTTTCCAAAGCGACCATTGCGAATGTGTTCGGGTTGCCAGCCGATGTGCTGGTTGTTTTCCAGCATCATGTCTTTGAATCGCGTCGTGCGAAGGAACCATCCACTGCGCGGGTACTGGATTAGCGGGTCCTCTTTGGCCCGCCAACAAAACGGATAATCGTGCAGGTATTGATCCAGCAATACCATCCGGCCCTGCTCCTTGAGCAGATTGCAGATGGGTTTGTCGGCGTCTTTGACCCACAAACCGGCGACGGGTGGAAAGACGTCGGTGAATTTGCCATCCGGTCCCACGCAGTACAAAAGTTCCGGCGGATCGTCGTCGACAAATTTATCTCGTTCAGCTTGGTAAACCTCATAGTCGGCCTGGCCAAACGCCGGTGCCATGTGGACGATGCCGGTTCCCGAATCCGTGGTCACGATATCGGCGCCGACGACTTTCCAGTACTTCGCTTCGTTGCCGCCGTCGCGAGTGTCGGCGTGTGGGTCGCCGGTGGATTGGACAAAGTGATCAAACGGCGGCCGGTAGCGAGCCCCAATCAAATCGCTGGTCTGCAGCGTTTCGATGATGGGCAGGTCGCGTTTGATTTTGCCGGCGATGGTTTCGACCAAGTCTTTGGCCAACACCCATTCGTCGCCGTCGCCATCGACGTCTTTGACGACGCAGTATTGCACGTTGCTCGGGTGCACCGCCGCGTAGGTGTTGCTGGGCAGCGTCCAGGGCGTCGTCGTCCACACGACCAAGCTGCGGCCGGGGTGATCGACCAGCGGAAACTTGACATACACACTGGGGTCGGCGACTTCGCGATAGCCATCGCCGACTTCGCCCTGGGACAGTGCGGTGCCGCCCTGGGCCCACCACCAAACAATCTTGTGGCCGTAGTACAGCAGCCCGCGGTCGAACAAGTTCTTTAGACTCCACCAAACGCTTTCGACATAGCTTTGGTGATACGTGACGTAGGCTTCATCCAGGTCAACCCAGAAGCCCAGTCGCCGCGTCATCGTGCGCCATTGACCGATGTATCGGAAGACGCTTTGTTGGCATTTTTGAATGAACGCTTCTTCGCCAAAGTCCACGATTTCGGTGCGATCGTGAATGCCCAGTTCCTTGCTGACTTCGACTTCAACGGGCAACCCGTGGGTATCCCAACCGGCTTTGCGTACACAACGAAAACCCTTCATGGTTTTGTAACGCGGGAAAACGTCTTTGATCGCGCGGGTCAAGCAGTGTCCCGGGTGCGGCAATCCGTTGGCGGTCGGCGGTCCTTCAAAGAAAACGAACGAGGGGCCGCCCGCCCGCTGCCGCAGCGACGCTTGGTAAATATCGTGCTGGTCCCAGAATTCCAAAATCGATTCTTCAAGACTGGGAAAGTGCGGGCTACCTTCGGGGGCTTTCAGGACAGCGTTGGTGGCGGCGGTCAACGTTCGGGTCCGTTTCGTTGGGAATCGGCGGGTGCCCTCGGGGGCAAGGAATCCCAAAGTTTAACGGTCGCGAGATTTTTTTCGATGCCGGCCCGTTAAACTATGCACGGGCTGAATCTTTCTACCTTCAATCAAGACACGCATGAGCGAATCGACACCGCCTTGGCCTGGCAAATGGACTTGGGGCGCGACGGCCGTGTTGCTTTTGGGTCTTGCCGCCTCGGGCAGCCTGGTGGCGTTGCTGGTTGGGGCTTTGGTGTGCGTCGCGCTGGGTGGCTGGTCGTCGCGACAGATGCAAAATCAGCATCACTGGTTCGCTCGGCAATCTCGATCGCTTCAAGACAAGATCGATGCGATGGTCGTCCAACAAAAACGCCGCGGTGTCGAATCCACTCGCGTCATGCGGGCACTGGACCAAATTCGCGACGGCGTGGCGATTCTTGATGACCGCCAAAAACTGTTGTGGATGAATCCAGCAGCCAGCGGCATGCTGCGGATTGCGGATGTCCCCCGCGCCATCGGCCGGCGAGTCACCGAGGTGGTTCGGTATCCGGTGCTGACCGAATCGCTTGCCGGTTTGACACCCGCGCAAGGCAAGACGGCTTTCAAATTGGAAGTCCCCGCCGGCACCGCCGTGATCCCGCTAAGCGGCGAGGTCGAAGCGTTCGAGGTCGATGATCAATTGCACTGGCTGTTGTCATTGCACGACGAAACCGACAGCTTTCGCATGGAATCGATTCGTCGCGACATCATTGCCAACCTGTCGCACGAACTGAAAACGCCCTTGGCCGCCATCAAGGGTTACGCCGAAACGGTGGAACTTGCGATTGAAGACGATCCCGACGCGGCGGAACACTTTTTGACCCAGATTCGTCATCAGTGCGAACGTTTGGAAAAACTGGTCAGCAGTGTTCTGCAAATGGCTCGCGCCCAAAGCGGCGGCAACAAACTGCGGCCCGAATGGTTGGAATTGCGTGAATTGGTCGAAAGCTGCGGCGCCGACACGGTGGTGCTGGCCGAACGCAAGGAGATTGAATTGGAGTACATTGCGGGTCAACCGGTGAAAATTTTCTCTGACCGCGAAGCCCTCACCACAATCCTGAATAACTTGCTCAGCAACGCGATCCAGTACACGCCCAGCGGCGGCGATGTTCGTGTGGGTTACGAAAAATTGGAAGCCGCAGGCGAAAACCAGGAACGGGTGCGTTTGTTCGTCGAAGACACTGGCATGGGCATTTCGGAAGAACACCAAAAGCTTGTGTTCGATCGCTTCTATCGAGTTCAATCGGCACGGCAAACCGGATACTCGCGAAAGCCGATGATCCCCAAGGATGATCCCGCCGCGCCGGTGGAAACCGATCGTCGGGGCACCGGCATCGGACTTTCTATCGTCAAAACGCTGACCGAATCCCTCGGCGGGACCGTGCGGCTGCGCAGCAAGCTGGGCCAGGGTTCGCGATTCGAAGTCGAATTGCCGGTGCAGATGCACCCCGCCAATGCGATTGCTCCGGTCAGTTCCTTTAGCGTCTAAGTGGGCGTCGGACGTGCGCGTTGAAGAATCCAGCCGCGAAAGTTAAAGAATGCCGCTTGAATCTTCACGAATTATTCACGGCCTGCCGTGTTTGGCCGGGTTGAGAGGTCATCGCTTCGCCCATCACCATAACGCCGGTATGACTCAGACAAAAATTTTGATCGTTGAAGACTATCCGCCGTTGGCCGAGACACTGGAATACCAGCTCCGCCGCGCCGGCTACGAAACCCGCCGCGCCGAAGACGGCAAAGCGGCACTCGATGCGGCCCGCGATTTTCTTCCCGACGTCGTCTTTCTGGATGTGGACCTGCCCGTTATCGACGGTATCGAAGTCTGCGGGCAACTGCGATCGATGCCCGAGGGAAAAGGCACGTTGATTTTGATGATCAGTGCGTTGGGCGAAGAATCCGACCAAGTGGTCGGTTTCGCCGTCGGTGCGGATGACTACATCGTCAAACCGATCGAAAGCTATAAAGTGTTGCTGCAACGCTTGAAGGCACACCTGCGACGTCGCGAAGCACCGGTTCGCGAGGACGATTTGGTTGAACGTCACGGCGTCAAGGTCGATCGCCGGCGTTTCGTCGCCACCTTGAAAAACGAACCGCTGAAGCTAACCAAAAGCGAGTTCAAATTGCTGGAGGCCTTGATTCGGCAAGCCGGCCGCGCGTTTGATCGGGCCGAGTTGGTCGACAAAGCCCTGGGTGAAGACACGCTGGTCTTGGAACGGACCATCGACGTCCACGTCCGTGCACTCCGCAAAAAAATGGGCGCGGCATCCGACTTGATCGAAACGGTTCGCGGCGTCGGTTATCGTTTCAAGGAATGATGCAATCCACCTTCGACTGGTTGGCCCAGCGCTTGCCTGAATACCGCGATCGGGTCATCCAGTGGTGTGAAATCAATAGCGGGACGGGAAACCAGGACGGCGTCCGCAAGACCGCCGCCGCCGTGATGCCGCTGCTGGAAACGATCGCCGATGAAGTCGTCGCGCGGCCGCTGCCCCGCATCCAACAAACACGCGACGACGGCTCCGTCGAATCGCTCGGTTTTGCCGACGCGTTGGTCGCGAAAAAAAATGCGGATGCACCGCGTCAAATCTTTTTCTGCATCCACTTGGACACGGTCTACCCGCCCGATTGCGACTTTCAGCA
>JBCCRW010000309.1:0-7035 GCA_039201055.1 Planctomycetota bacterium
CGCTCCTTCAGCACGCTTTGAACCACCAAAGCGCGTTGAGTGCTGCGCCGATCCTGGCTGATTTTGTATCGATCGCCGGCTATGGCGTCGAAAGGTGCGTGAGGCACTCCGGATTATCCCGTCAAGCAGCAACGGCTGTTCATGATGCCCCCGTATCGAAGTGCCGTGTCCCCAATCTCCCCTTGACCAAATCGCTGCAGCCTCTCTCGCCATTGTTCGGCAAGCTGAGGATCGGGGAATCGTGCCATGGGTTTCTCCGAGACCTGGAAAGAAACCCACCACACTACCGCTCACGTCAACATGGGAAGATAGAACGCTTACACTCCGGATTGTCCCGCCAAGCGGCAACCGCTGTCCATGATGCCTCAGTATCAAAGTGCCGTGTACCCGATCTCCCCCGCCTCTTGTCCCCGATCTCCCCGCCATGGGACTATGAAATATTCACAATTTCGCACCTTTCGATGAGTAGGCCATCAACGGGGTCTTGCAGTAACTCAAGAGTCGCTATCGGATCGCGAAATCCAACCATCGCGTTCTCGGGAAGGATGACCTTGAGGACTCGGCCATCGTAGTTGCTTACGATGTTGAACGAACTACGGTCCGTATGCGCTAAAGCGATATTTTCCCCTTTTCGCAAAACGTCACCTTCGGCAACGTAGTACTTTTCTAGGCGAACTACACCTGCTGTCGATTCGTCAGGAACTGCTGGGATTTTGATATAGCTCCACATTTTTAACCTCCTAAAACACCTGTCGGCGGCACCCACCACTGCTCACCATCTATAACTTTACGAAGCCAACCTTCCTGTTCGAGAAACGCACAAGGGCACGCGGGGACACGGCACTTTGTCAGGCATCGGAACAATAACAGCAGATTAAAATGCTGCGAATGCCGGTTCTTCTTCGAATCCAGCGATGCGCCGCTCTCGATTTGACTTTTCGATCACCGTCTGGGGCCTTCGTTTCCTTTGGACGCGGGAGTGATTCCCGTCGATTCGTACCACCCCCGGACATGAACAGGCTGCCAACATGCGGATAGCTAACAAAGAAGACATCGACCCCGGCGAGATCGATGTGGTGTGGGTGGTGACCGAGTCTCGCGCTGGTCTTCGAGTTAGCCGGCCCCGGACGGTCAAGAGGGTTAAAAGATTAGAGGGGTTAAAAAATTAGGGTGGACACTTGGGCAAATGCATGTGGAAACAATGCACCATCATTCGCGCTCGAGGAACCCGTCGGGCAGAAAAGTGTTGGGCAGCAAGATCGTTGCTTTGCATTTTTCTGCCCTCCATCTTTCTGCCGAATCTCGAGCGCCCAGCACGCCCGCATAGGGACAAAGTCCGGCCAATTCATTTCGTGCGTTGCCAATTTGGCTGGGCACTGTCCCCGGCCGTCATTGCTGTCCCCGGCCGTCATTGAACCGCCGACCTGGCACGACCGTCGTCCTTGCACGTCGACGGAGTGAACGTCGATTACTTCGACGGATCAACGCGTTTCATTTTGGATGCAATCGACACCAAGCTTTTGACAGCCCGAGATGGGGCCGCCCCCTTGGGGCTTTGTTCGGATGTGTTACTCGGTCCCCAGGGCGATGCCCTGGGCTGATTTAGGGCCGGCCCCTTGGGCCTGTAGCCAGTCCGCAGACGCCAGCTCCCGTAAAACTCCACGGGCTTTGCGAATCGGGCCAGCTTGGTAAGATCCGCGTCCATGACGAAACACATCTTTGTGACCGGCGGCGTGGTCAGTTCGCTCGGCAAAGGACTCACCAGCGCCTCCATCGGTATGCTGCTGGAAGGTCGTGGATTGCGGGTCCGAATGCAAAAATTGGACCCCTATATCAACGTGGATCCGGGCACGATGAGCCCGTACCAGCATGGCGAGGTCTACGTGCTGGACGACGGCAGCGAAACCGACCTGGACCTGGGCCACTACGAACGCTTTACGTCCGGCGAATTGACCCGCCATTCCAATTACACCACCGGCCAGATTTATCTGTCGGTGATCGAGAAGGAACGCCAAGGACAATACCTGGGCAAGACGGTCCAGGTGATCCCGCATATCACCAACGAAATCAAAGCCGCCATCCGCCGCATGGGCGGCGATGGTGTGGATGTCGTGATCACCGAAATCGGCGGCACCGTCGGCGACATCGAATCGTTGCCGTTCTTGGAAGCGATTCGCCAATTTTCGCTCGAACACGGCCGCGAAAATTGCCTGTACATGCACCTGACGCTGGTGCCGTACCTGAAAGCCGCTGATGAACTGAAAACCAAGCCGACCCAGCACAGCGTCGGGCAACTTCGCGAAATCGGCATCCAGCCGGACATCCTGGTGTGCCGCTGCGAACATTCGATTTCTCGCGAAGACCGTGAAAAGATCGCCCTGTTTTGCAACGTCCCCACCAACGCAGTCATTGAAGAAAAGGACAAAGACTTTTCCATCTACGAAGTCCCGATTTCGCTGGTCGAAAACAAGATTGATGATTTGATCATCACCCAGCTCGGGATCCCGGCCTCCCAGCCGCTGGACATCGGCCCCTGGAACGACTTGCTGCACCGGCTGCGGAACCCCATCTGCGAAATTTCAATCGCCGTGGTCGGCAAGTACGCCGAACACAAAGACGCTTACAAGTCGATTTACGAAGCCATCGATCACGCCGGCATCACGCATCGCGCCCAGATTCGCATCGGACGCATTCAATCGTCCGATATTGAACGCGGCGGCGCCGAACGGTTGCTGGCCGGCTACCACGGGATCCTGGTGCCCGGCGGTTTCGGCGAACGCGGCATCGAGGGCAAAATCGAAGCCGTGCGGTATGCTCGCGAGCGTGGCGTGCCATTTTTGGGCATTTGCTTGGGCATGCAAACCGCCGTCATCGAATACGCGCGAAACGTCGTGGGGCTGGACGGCGCCCACAGCAGCGAGATCGACAAAAACACGCCGCACTCGGTCATCGCACTTTTGGACGAACAGCAAAACGTCACCCACAAAGGCGGCACCATGCGTCGCGGCAGCATGCCGTGTCACTTGCAACCGGGCAGCCGTTCGGCCGCCGCCTACGGCGACACCGAGATTCATGAGCGGCATCGCCATCGCTATGAATTCAACAATGAATATCGCGATCGGTTATCCGAAGCGGGATTGCGTTTTTCCGGCACCAGTCCCGACGGTTCCCTCGTCGAAATCATCGAACTCGCCGATCACCCGTGGTTTGTCGCGGTTCAATTCCATCCGGAATTCAAAAGCAAGCCACTGCAAAGCCATCCACTGTTCGCGGGTCTAATCCACGCGGCCATTCAACGCAAGAATCCCGATGCACCGGAGATGAAAGATGAATAACCCTGAGGAAAACGAATCCGAACCCAAAATCATCGTCGACGATGATTGGAAGACTCAGGTCGAAAAGGAAAAGCAGCAGGCGGCGGCCGGCAGCAAGGCCGACGAAACTCTAACGCCGAAATCCAGCGACAACGATCCGCTTGGCGATGCCAGCCCGCCACCGGCAACGCTGGAGGTCCATTTGTCGATGATGTTCACACAGTGCATGGCGGCGCTCGGACAGGTGCCCGGCGCGGACGGAAAACCTGGTGAAATCAACAAGCCGTTTGCCAAATATTTCATCGACACGGTCGAAATGCTGGAGCAAAAGACCGAGGGCAACCGCAGCGAGGAGGAAACCAAAGCATTCAGCGAGATGCTGCACGCGATGCGGATGGCATTCGTTTCGGTGCGGTAATGCTTTTCTAGCCCCGAATCATGCGAATCAAATCGTCGTTGGACAACTTTGCCGCCGCCGTGGTTCCGGCAATCACGCCCTCGGCCAAATCCCGTTTGTCGTCGTGCATCGCCAAGATTTCTTCCTCGATCGTGTCCTTGGCCACAATGCGGTACACCATCACGGGTTTATCTTGGCCCATGCGGTGGGCACGGTCGGTGGCCTGGTCCTCGACCGCCGGGTTCCACCACGGATCCTTGTGAATCACATAATCGGCGGCGGTTAAATTCAAACCCGTGCCGCCGGCTTTCAGCGAGATCAAAAACACATCCGCCGAACCTTCCTGGAACCGATCGACGGCTTCCTGTCGTTTGCCCGCCGGGGTGGAACCATCCAGATATTCAAATGTGACGCCGACCCGCTCGAAACCTTCTCGGATCACCGATAAATGTTCGACAAATTGGCTGAACACCAACGCGCGGTGGCCTTCCTCTTTCAATTCCTGGACCGTTTCCAGCAATAATTCGAGCTTCGCCGAAGAACCCTTGTAGCTGGCGTCTGCCAGTCGCGGATGGCAGGCGATTTGGCGAAGCCGAGTCATCAGGGCCAGAATCTTGAAACGCTGATCCTGGATGTTGGGCAAGCCCTCGATTTCGTCAATCGCGCCAATCGCCGCCAGACGAACTTCTTCGTATCGCGCGCGTTCGTCTTTGGACAGATCGACGTACAAGTTGGATTCCGTCCGCGGCGGCAATTCGGTCAGAACCTGTTCTTTGGTACGCCTGAGGATGAACGGTCGCAGGCGTTTGGCCAGGGCTTCGCGAACCTCCAAATCTTCATCGCGTTCGATGGCCGAGGCGTATTTGTCACGGAAGTTTTGCCAGTTTCCCAGCACGCCCGGCGAGATCACCGAGAACAAACTCCACAATTCGCCCAGGTGATTTTCGACCGGCGTGCCGGTCAATGCGACGGACCACTGGGCCGACAATTCCGCAATCGCCTTGGACGTTTTGCTGCGTGAATTTTTGATCGCTTGGGCTTCGTCAAGCACTAGCAGATTCCACTCGATGCCGGCCAGGGCTTCGGCATCGCGAAGCGCCAGGCCGTAGCTGCAAATCACCAAATCGCCCGGACCGACGGACTTCAAAAATTCGACCCGGTCGGTGTTGCGATAAAGGTGGGGGTTCAAATCGGGCGCGAAACGCTCGGTTTCGCGCAGCCAATTGAAACCGACGGAGGTCGGTGCGATCACCAGCGACGGCCCGTCGGCTTGGCGGTCCAGCAGCACGGCCAGCGCCTGCAACGTTTTGCCCAGACCCATATCGTCGGCCAGGATCCCGCCGACGCCCCAGTGCGCCAGCCGGCTCATCCAACGGAAGCCTTCGACTTGATAGTCACGCAGTTCCGCGTCGAGTCCCTTGGGCACCTGTGGGTCCAACGATTCGGCTTCGGCCAAGCGCTTCATGCAGCGTTCCCAAGCGGCCGTGCTGCGGACCTCGAAATCGTTGGCCGCAATTTCGCGAATCTCATGGGCCGCGGTGGCGTCAAACTTCAGCGACTTGCGTTCGACGTTGGCGGCATCGCGAAGTCGCTGTAGTCGCTTACGCAATTTGGATTCGATCTTGGCCCATTGGCCGTCGGCCAATTGGACAAAGTCGCCGCGAACCGCTTCGCCGGCCGAGGGGATTTGTTGCAGCAGCTTTTCCAGCGACAATTCCGAATCGCCGATCGAAACGGTACCACCCAGACCAAACCAATTGCGTTGCTTTTTGATTTCGACGCGTACGTTGCCCTGCGTCAGTTCGCCCAGCACCTGCATGGGTTTTTCGCTGCCGCGGTCCCACAGGATCTCCGGTGCATCCTTGGGTTTGTCGCCGGTGTTTGAGGCAAGTTCGCCAACGCGGCTGAGCAATTCAAACACGTCCTCCAGCTCACTGAGCCGGCCAAACCAACCGTCCTCGCGATCGGGAACCAGGCCCAATTCGTGACACCAACGATCGGCCAATTTGAATTCGGCGAGAGAATCTTGCAGCAGTTGAACGGATTTTTCACCTTCCTTCGTCGACCGCACCATCGGGCCGCGACCGGGCAAACGCAGTCGCCCATCAAAGCTGCGGAAGCGAATGCCGTAATCCAATTCGCCGCCCGCCGTTGACCGCAGCACCAGCACCATCTTGGACGGATGCGGCTGGACGGGACCGGCCAGTGATTTGGGCAAGATGACCGAACCGCGTTGTTGCAATTGCAACAGACACTCGTGCAAATGTTCCAAGTCCGGTTTTGCGATCGGGTCCAGGCCGCGCAGCTCTCGGGCGAGCGTCCATTCGTCCTCGGGCAATTTGCACACTTCAATGCGTCGGCGTTTTTCGTCGAGGCGAATGATATGGCCCGAGCCATACGCGACCGACGGGTTGGGCAGTTCCCGATCCGAATCGCCTAACAATTGCATCGGGTCCGCGAATTGATAAATCGTCTGACCGTTTGGGGTCTCAAGGGGAACCATCGCGTGTCGGCTCTGGCAAACCTCCGCGGGTTCGCCATCGAAAAAGACGCGATCGCAGCCCACCAATGTGGCGAGCGCTCTGGTGATCGGTAGCACGTGAGACAGTTTGCGGTCGAAATAATACTGGCCCACCATCTTGGTCTCGATCGACGCGATGACCTGTGCATCGATCGGGTCGCGAGAAAAAGCCGCGTGCTCAGCAAGTTTGTCCAGCGAAACCTTATGCCCCCTTTTGAATCCACCCCCTCGCTTCTTGGGTTCCTGCTTGCGAATCTCCAGATTCAGCGATTGATTGGCAGACTTGCTGACAAAGTACGCCAAACGCCAATTCGCGACCTCGTTGGCATTCGCCTCGGGCAAACAAGATTCTTCTTCCGGATCGACCAGCGCGGTCGGTGGCGCATGGAGCGTGGCCGAAAAGCGATCCATAAAGCGGTTCTTCAATCCACGCACCGGATCAATGTCGCCGACGAAGTCTCCAGATTCGACGCGTTGGTACCACGCGGATTTGCGTTTGGTGAACGTATCGATCAGGGCATCGACGAACGCCACCACATGCACGCAGGCGTCTTCATGATTGGACTGCGAACATTCGCAGTGGGCCGGTGGAAAGCCCAATCCCGCGTCGGCGGAAACTTCATAGCGTTTTTTGCCGCTGAATTGAACCGTGCCGTGAAAGGTGTGTGCTTCGTCACAAGAATCGATCGTCACCGTTGGCCGGTCCATCCCTTCGACCTCGATCAGCAGCCAATCGGGAATCATGCTCCGCAAGTCGATGAAGGCGTCGCGAAAACTGGACGGCGTATCGGGAGTCCGCAGCA
>JBCCRW010000310.1:0-6992 GCA_039201055.1 Planctomycetota bacterium
CGGCCCGCAACGCGATTCGTGCGGCCAACGAGCGTTTGATGGGCGATCGTTTCGACGCCGGCTTGGTGTTGTATGGGCATCGCGTTGCCAACAGCCGCGACAAGAAAGGCGAATGGGTGATCCAGCGTCGCTACGCAAAGCGGTTTCCCTTTGCGCCCGGTCTGGAACCCTTTCGTGATGTCGAAGTGGCGATTCCCACGGGGCGTTTCGATTCGCAAACCTCGGCGCTGTTTCAGGCACGTTTGAACGCGGTCGTTCCTTGGGGACAAACACCGTTGCACTTGGCGATTCGGACCGCGATTGAGGATCTGTCAAGCAACTCAGGTTCCGATGCCGCGCGGCCGCGAGACGTGATCGCAATCACCGACGGCCGCAACTACCAATTCAACCCCACGGCCGACGCCGTCGTTTCGATGCAGCAGGTCGTTGCGGCCGCGCGGCAAAACAATGTTCGGTTGCACTTGGTGGGGTTTGAATTGGCCGCCACCCAGGCCGCGCGGGCCAAGGCTGAATTCGAATTCTTGACCCAGCAAACCGGTGGTCGGTACGTCGAAAGCATCGACGACTTGTTGGGGAATCTGATTGTCCCCGACACGGACACCCATCCAGCCGCACGCATTACCACCGATACATTAAACGTCGCCAATTCAACCAGCGTCGCCAATTCAATCAACGTCGCCAGCGCTGCCGATGGCATAAAATCCGCACAGGGTATCGAAGCCAAAGTCGGACAAACCGTCGACGTTAATCTGGTTCAAAGCGAAAATCAGTCGATCCAAATCGCCATTGGCAAATCAACGTATCCGGCGACCTTGTCACCGGGTGATCATCTGCGTTTGATCTGGAACGCCCGCGACCAAAAACTGCGGGCGAATCCTTATTCGCATCGTGCGCCGACGTTTCGCGACCTATTTGCCTCCGATGGCACGCCGCTGCCCGCGAGGCTCGGGTTTCATCGGCCCCGTTGTGATGCGGAATCCGCGACCTTTGAATTTTCCTATCGCGCGACGACGTCGCTGGTGGCACCCCGTCCAAAATACGTCTGGGCGGAGATCAAATCCCGATCGGCTTCGTCCCCCGCGGGTTCCGAGCATCCAATTGGCATTTCCTATCGCACATCGGCGGTTCGTTGGCTTGGCGGGCAAAGCAACCCGGTCGCCCGGTTGCAATGCAGTGTTTGGCCCGAAAAAGCGACGCAATACCAGGCTCGCTTGTGGTCCACCGATCGCGATCCCGCGTTCCGTCGAATCCGCGTGCCGATGGGTGCCCCACGGGGCGATTCGGCTGGTTCCCAAATTGCCGACCGAGCCGCACAACCGCAGTGCCAGGCATCCTGGCAAGATCACGTGTTGAACATCCGAGTCCTTTACGACGATTGCGGCGAAGACGGTGGCGCGATGTGGATCGTGCGGCCGGGCCAGGACGAAACGACTTGGGAAATGCTTGGCGAATCCTACGATGTGATCCGAAAACAAAGTGAACATCGTTTCCAATTTCACCACGACCTTGCAATCAACAAAGATGCCGCGGTGAAACTGGACGTCGTTTCGATTGCATCGTTCAAGGATGTCGCCAGTACGACACGGATGCCGTTCGAGGGCAAAATCCTGACTCAATCGCCCACGGCAGTTGCCACCGGCAGACCGATTCTTTCCACCGCCACGACTTCGTTCCAGAGGTAACACGATGCCAGGCACCGCAACGATCCCGGGAAGCCATTCTAAGGCCAAGAAAGTCGCGTCGAAGGCGCAGGCACACGCGTCCACGGCCATTTCCGTCACGACCCACGTGTCCAGGTTTTCACAGCTGGGTCCGATTGCCGGCGCGGCGGGTGCGGCGGTCAGCGCGACGGGCATCGGTTTGGTCATCACCGGCGGCGTGCTGCAGGTGATCGGCACGGTCAAGAACGGCCGCGCCGCGATCAGCTCGCATCGCCATGCCAAAGGTTTGCAGGAGATTCAGTCGCGCGCGTCCAGCCTGAGCCACCTGTGCTCGGGATGTTCGATCGTACACGACAAAATTGCCTCGGAAGTTTTGCCGTACATCATCGCCCAGAAACAAACCAAGCGTTTTCGTCGCGGCGTCATGGCGACCCCGGGGATTTCGCTGCTGGAATCGATTCGGGCGGTGGGCAAAAAAGGATACAAGTTTTGCCGCGGCACCTTGGGCGTCAAACGTGCTCAAAACGCGGAATTACTCGCCAAGCATTTGATCGAGCCTAGTTTCGGGTGCGTGCTGGTGCAGGAGATCGTGATGGAGTTGTTTGATGAGGCCGCGATGGACTGGATGCTGGCCGCTTGCACAACCGAGGTTGCCGCCGGATTGATCGCGGAAAAGCTCAAGTCCCGATAGTGCTTCGTTCAATCAAGAATTGGGGTAGCCGTTGTTCGCCAGAACACGGAACCAAAAATTGGCGTAGCCGTTGTTCGCCAGAACACGGAACCGCCCAGGATTCAGCTGGGACAAATCGCCGGTGGAGCGTCAAACTCAAATCTTCGTATTAGCCGCGGTTCTTGTTCGGGAACTGGGGCAAACGCCCCTCGGCTGATGTAAGCGGGGCAAACGCCTACGCTTCCGCGTTGATTGGGATTTCGCGGCGATTCAGAATCACGACCGCCAAAACCAACGTCACCACCCAATGCGTGGCGATGGCTGCCAAATGCACCGGAGCGGCTTCCGGCTGATACAGGTATTCGTTTTCCGCAAACGGACCGCTGACCTCCATCCAATCGATCATCAGGTTCCGCAATCGGTAGCTGACCGTGAAGCGATTGATCGTCGCGGGCAGAAAACCGAGCACCCCCTCGATCATCAATGTGTACAGCATCGCGACCACCATGGCCCGGCGATGCAGGATCGATCCGATCAGCAGGTAGATCGAGCCAAAGCCGAGACACGAAAACAACACCATCAACGACATCACCGCCGCGATCCGGCCACTGAAGAATTGATTCAAAATCAAGGCGCATCCCCACACCGCGATCCAACCGCTGGACAAAGTCCAGAGTACCGCCGTGATGTACTTGCCAATCAGAATCATCGATTTTCCGGCCGGTTTGGTGGCCAAGTAAAGCCACGTTTGCCCCTCGACCTCCGCACCCACCGCGGGCGTTGCCCACAACAGCAAACCGAGCTGGCAGGTGACATGCGGGATCAAATAAAAGATCATGTTGGCGAACGTTTCGGGGTCCAAATCCATCCGGCCGCGAATCAGCAACAACGCGCGAACGCCCCCGACCAGCAACATCGGGAATAAGGTCAGCAGCAACCACAGCGTGATTCGCGCCGGTGTTAACGTGCGTGCGATTTCGAACTGCAAAATGGAGCGAAACGTTTCAATCATGCCCGCTGGCCGCGTTGGGTTCGCATCAAAGAGTCAAACAGGGTTTCCAGTTGTCCGCCCACCCCACGGACCGAATCGACGCGAACGCCCTGGTCGCCGTTGTGCCGGACCAAACCATGCAGAAATGCATCCGATTGGCTGACAAACGCGGTCAAGGTTCCCACGGTGGTGTCGTCGCTATCGGGTTGCCAGCGAAGTTCCCGCCACTGGATCGTTGCCGCTAGCGGCCCGATCAAACGGTCCAAGTGCTTGCCGCGAACCTCGATTCGCTGTGGCCCGCCGACGACGATCGATTCGATTTCCTCGCGGTCTCCCGCCGCCATCAAGCGGCCGCCAAAGATCAACAAGAAGGCATCGGTGACCGCTTCGACCTCATGCAAAACATGGCTGGCCAAAAGCAAGCCGCGGCCCTGGTCGACCCACTGACGCAGCAAGTCGATGACGTCGCCGCGGCCGATGGGGTCCAAACCATTGAAGGGTTCGTCCAGAATCAACAAATCCGGTTGGTGCACGATCGCCTGGGCCAATTTCGCTCGCTGACGCATGCCCAAGGAATACGTTCCCATCAAGCGATCGGCAGCCTCATTCAATCTAACTTGCTTGAGCGCCGCATCGACCGCATCATCCACTTGATCGGGCGGCAACAACGACAACGCCGCCAAATGTCGAACCCATTGGCGGGCGGTGACATTCGGATAAAGCACGTCGACGGCGGGACACAAACCGATTCGCGACAGGATGCGTCGGTTCCGCCACGTTTTTTCGCCGAACACCCGGACGCTGCCCATGGTCGGCTTCACTTGGCCGGTCAGCATGTTGATCAACGTCGTTTTGCCCGATCCGTTGGGCCCCAGCAAGGCATAGGCGCCCCGCGGCAAATTCAAGTGCAGATCATTGGCACCGATCACCGTGCCGTACAACTTGGTGACGTGTTGCAATGAAATCATGTCGCCGCTGGCGGGGGAAATCATGTCGCCGCTGGCGGGGGAAATCATGTCGCCGCTGGCGGGAGCGATCCTATCGCCGGATTCTGGAGCGATCATCGGACCAACCTCGAGCGCACATTCCAATACAACATGCACTGTGTCGCCACGGTTACGATCATCAGGATCGTGAAGGCCCACGAGATGCCGGTGTCGTATTCGATCACACCAAAGACATAATTTTGGATGCGACCGAGTAGGTGGTAGGGCGAAAACAATGCAATCGTTTCCACCGACAGGACACTGCCGCCGCTTGATTGCGCGTTTTGCATGCTCGCGACCAAGGTTAACGCAAAAAACGTCACCCATCCCAACACCCACATCGCCAGCCAACCAAACGCGGCATAGCGACTTTCCTCGGTCATCGATGACATCCACAACGCCACGCTGCTGGTCGGGATGATCAAACACAGGCTGCTGATCAGGATCCTGATGGGCAAATCCCAAGTGTCCCAAAAGACCGACAGGTTTGGACTGACCGCCAAGCCCAACACGTACACCACCAACGCCGGGATGGTGGTGATGCAGGCAAGATAAAACCACAGCGTTGCCTGCTTGCCCAAAAGATATTGCGTCACGCCGATGGGCCGCGAAAAATAAAGCAACGCCCCCTTGGAACGATAATCAAACGAGATGGAACGCGGCGCGATCAATCCGACCAACAGGACCATCGCAATGGATTGCGGATAGCGGAAAAAATTGGCCATCAGCAGCGGCCAATAAACGTCCCGTTTGTAATCCGACGGAATGCTTAACCGATTCGGACCCTGGACACCGCTCAGGATCGCCATGGATCGAAAGAATCGTTTTTGGCTGCCCGGTTCGACTTGTTCGAGTGCAAAGATCGAGAGTGCGCAAATGACGGCGGGAAACGAGGTCAAAATCAGCGTGCGTCGCAGCCAGGTGCCTCGCCAAGCCAAGCGAATCCCATTGGCGGCGATCGACATCCAACGAGGTATACGATTGCGTGGTTTCCCGTCGTGGCCGCGGTAGCCCAAATCAAGAATTGGCAAGAGGCGTCTCCGAGGCGTCACGCACCGTTTCGAAAAAGATCTGTTCGAGTGAATTGCGTGCCGGTTGCAGCGATGCGATGGCGACATCGTGTTGTGCCGCCAGCGACCAAATTTCGTCCGGGGATTCCGCCCCATCGCGGCTGACCCAAATGCTTCCATCGCCACGCCGCGATACGGTCCACGCGTGATCGGTCAGGGCTTCAAAAAACGCATCCGCTGGTCCGCAAGTTTCAATCGCCCAACCGGCCTGGGCGGGCCGGGACAAATTGTCCAACGAATCGACACGCACGATTTGGCCCGCCGTCAAAATCACCACATGATCGCATGTGGTTTGCACGTCGTGCAAAATATGCGTCGACACGAGGACCGATTTACGATGTTTCCGGGCCAGCGTTCGGATACGTTCCAACATCGCCACACGCTGGTTGGGATCCAAACCCGTGGTCGGTTCGTCCATGATTAACAGATCGGGATCATGCACCATGGCTTGTGCAAATTTCAATTTTTGCCGCATACCGGTGCTGTACGATTCGACCGGTCGATAACGTTCCTCGTGTAAATCGGCAAAGTCCAAAATCTCATGCGAACGACGCAGTCCTTCGGGACCGCTTAGCCCGGACAATTTGGCCATGAAGGCGACCGATTCGATTCCCGTCAGGCCCGCGATGTAACAGTCGTCCTCGGGCAGGTAACCGACGCTTCGCCGGATTGCAAAGCGTTGTTTGGGTAACGAAAGCCCCAGGACGGTGGCGGACCCAACATTAAAGCGCAGCAACCCGAGCAAACCCTTGATCAGTGTGCTCTTGCCCGACCCGTTGGGGCCCAGCAGACCGATCACACCCGGTGGGATGTCCACGTCAACACCGCGTAACGCCTGGATACCGCGATACGATTTGCTGACGTTGCGAAGTTGAATGATGGGCTGCAAGGGGCGCGCTATTTCTTTCGCGTGTAGGTGATTTCCATGCTTCGCAAAAATTTGCCGTCGACTTTTTCGTACATCGTCATCACTCGCGTGTCGGCGTCCTTGTAAACGGTTACCGCTTTTCCGGTAGTCGGCTTTCCATCCGTCCCAATGCCCTGCGACTGCATCGTCAAGGTCTTGGTGGATTGATCATAGTTGCCTTTCATCTTTAGCGGGTGCTGGGTCATCGAATCGATCCAGGTCCCCACGTAGACTTTGGCTTTGGGGTCGAAGCCCATCATGGCGCGGCCACTGAACGGATTACCCGCGAAGTCACTTTTGAATGAACTGGAAAGCCAGAAGGGCCCGACCATTTCGTTCTTTTCGACGCCCTTGGACACCATTGGTTCGGCGTTGGGGTCCGCCTTGAAGTCCGGCGTCACGTAGCTCTTGATTTCGGCATCCCAGGTTCCGACGTCCTTCTTAAACAAATCGTATTCCGGTCCCGCTTGGGGTGGCCCCAATTGGGCGATCGCGGGAACCATGGCGGTGCAGGCCAAAGTGGCGAAGAAAAGGCAGCGACAAATCATCGAATGCTCTCCAATAGGATCGAAACAGAAACCAAGTGCGTCATTCGATCGTAACACCTCCGATTCCAAAAGAGGGCGTGGACTTCGTCGTGCCTTTCCCGCGTTGCGTTGGGCGACATCCGCAAGGACAATGATCCAATGGAGAAGGAACGGCGAAGA
>JBCCRW010000311.1:0-6955 GCA_039201055.1 Planctomycetota bacterium
ACTGGAATGACAAAGCATTGCATCAGAGTTTGCGGGAGCAGCTGTACGATGCCGTCAAATTGCGGATGCGGGCCGACGTGCCGTTGGGTTCGTTTCTTTCGGGCGGCATCGATTCGTCTCTGGTCACCGCGATCGCCCAGGACCTTAGCGATGAACCCGTGCGAACGTTTAGTATCGGGTTTCCGATCGAGGACTTCGATGAAACACGATACGCCGCCGAAGTCGCCAAGCACCTGGGAACGCAGCATCAGCGCTTTGAGGTGCAACCCGATTCGGTCGACATCTTGGATGATTTGGTTTGGCACTATGACGAACCCTTTGGCGATTCGTCCGCGATCCCGACGTATTATTTGTCACGTTTGACCCGTGGCGAGGTGACGGTGGCGCTGTCGGGCGACGGTGGCGACGAACTGTTTGCCGGTTACGAGCGTTATCGCGCGTTGTGGTTGAGCCAGCGGATGCAGCGGTGGTTTCCGGCGGACAAGATTCCGGGGTTGTCGTGGATTCAAAAGCTGCCCGATTCAAGTCGGCGTCGTTCGCCAATCCGCCGCGCCAAGCGTTTCTTCGAGGCGTTGGGGCAATCGCCGGCCCGGCGGTATTTGAATTGGCTGCAGATTTTTCCCGAATCAATGCGGGCGTCTTTGTACCGCGATGACTTTTTGGAAAGTCTGCCGCCCGCCGACCCCTTTGAATTCCTCGAGCAGGCCTGGGAAACGTCCGAGGGACGCGACGTTGTCACGCGGGCGTCGATGTCGGACGTTCAAACCTATCTGCCATGCGATCTGTGTACGAAAGTCGACATCGCGTCGATGGCCCATTCACTGGAGGTGCGGCAACCGATGCTGGATTACCGCTTGGTTGAATTGGCGGCCAGCATGCCGGTGAAGCACAAGTTTCGTGGCGGTCGCGGCAAGCTTATCCTTCAAGAGGTCTTCGGCGACTTGATCCCGGGCTCGATCTTTACACGACCCAAAATGGGTTTTGGGATCCCCGTCGCCGCCTGGTTCCGCGACCAATGGAAGGACGTCGTGCGGGAATCGCTGCTGGGCGACGAGACACGAATCCACTCATTTTTTCGCCCCGAAGCGATTCACGAATGCGTCGACAGTCATTTGCAGGGACGACACAACCACGGCTATCGCATTTGGAATTTGTTGATTTTGGAACGCTGGCTGCGTCGCTGCAAGAGCTAGCTACGTCGCTGGAAACGCTAATCCCCTTCCTCGACGCGAACGTTGCTGGCCAAATCTTCGACCAGGCGATTTTCCAGCGTGTCGCCGTCGCCGCGGACTTCTTCCAAATCCTCCGGCGCGGTCGCTCGGGGCAAGCGTGCGATGTGGCAAACCGGTCCCCCCGGTGCAATCGATGGTATCGTCGTCATGCCGATCAGGACGCCGTCGAAGGGCGATTCCATCCGGCCCAGTTCGTTGCCCAGCAAATCCGTGTTGGTGGCCAACAATTGTCCTTCGGTGACCAACGCGCCCGGGTGGACATGAAACCGCAGAAAGCCGCCTCGGGTCGCGCGAACCCAGCGGGTTTGTTTGGCGATGACGGTGCGGTCGGGGATTTCCGCGGTACCGGCGATCATTTCGAAATGCTTCAGGACATTTTTGATCCCCCGAGCGGCCAGATCGACGATGCCCGGTTCGACCTTCCAAACTTCGCCGCCTTCCAGGATGATCGTCGGGCATCCGCGGCGAGTGGCTTCGCGTCGCAAGGTCCCCGGAACGCCCTCGCAATCGACGATCACTTCGCATCCGAACGCTTTGGCGATCGCGGCAATTTCGGGGTTGGAAAGATTTCCGCGAACGTTGGGATAATTCGTGCGGCGGACCGCCGCGGTGTGCAAATCGATGATCGCGTCACAACGCGGGACCAGTTCGGTAAAGATCTGATGGGCCACCCGCGCGGCCGAGGAACCTTCGGGGCTGCCGGGAAAACAGCGATTCAAATCGCGGCGGTCGGGCAAATAGCGACTGTGTCGATCAAAGGCCAGCACGTTCAAGACGGGCACCAAAATTAACGTGCCGCGAATCAACTTCAAATCCGGGTCGGCCGCCAAATCGCGAATCGCTCCGGTACCATTGATTTCGTCGCCATGCAGTGCCGCAGTCACGCCGACGGTCGGGCCGGCTTGCAAACCGCGGATCACGCGGACAGGGATGCGGACATGGATACCGACATAGCTTTCGCTGATCGGAATTTCCAAATCTGTCACCGAACCGGGAGGCAGATCTTGACCCCGCCAAGGTGAAACCGGAATCTCACTCACGCGCCACCCTCACCACGATCCGATTCAACTTCGGTTTCCAAACGCTTGACTTTGGGGCGACGTTTTTTGCGGACCTTTTCGGGCACCAATTCCCGCATCGCTTCCAATTTTCCAAAGCACAACAGCCGATCATTGGCCTCGAGTGTTCGTTTCAGCCTTGGATTGGGAATCACGACGGTGCCGCGATACAGGGTCAGCACGTTGATATCGCGTTCGGACAATCCGGCTTGGTCGATGGTCTTTCCGACGTGATCGGAGCCTTCTTTGATCATGATTTCGGTCACGCCATAGCCGCGGCTGACCGTCAAACGCTGACGCAGATCGACGTCGGGAAAATCGATTTGGGCGGCAATGTAGTCGATGATCGCGCCGGCGATATCAAGCTGCGTGCAATGTTCGATCCCCTCGAGTCCTGGTGATGAATTGACCTCCATGATTTGCGGCCCATCTTTGGCCTCGAGCATATCCACGCCGGCGACTCGCAGCCCCATGATTTGTGCGGCACGGACGGCGGTTTGTTCGTAAGTCGGGTCCAGTCGGACGCGTTCGGTTCGTCCGCCGCGGTGCACGTTGCTGCGAAATTCGGTGCCCTGGGCAACCCGTCGCATCGCCGCGACCACTCGATCACCGACCACAAAAGCGCGGATGTCGCGGCCCTTGCTTTCGGCAACAAACTTTTGCACCAAAACGTTTTGCCGAGTGCTTTGCAGGGTTTCGATGATCGCTTCGGCCATTTTTTCCGAATCGGCCAAGATGACGCCGACACCCTGGGTGCCTTCGAGCAGCTTGATGATGATGGGCGTGCCACCAACACGCCGAATCGCGGGCAGGACGTCACGTTTTTCGCGGACAAAGGTCGTCTCGGGAATCCCGATGTGGTGCCGCGAAAGGATTTGTAAGCAACGCAGCTTGTCGCGACTGTTGGCGATCCCGGCGCTGGACGCGGACGTAAAGACGTCCATTTGTTCGAACTGCCGCACGACGGCGGTGCCAAAGTAGGTGATCGAATTACCAATCCGCGGAATGATCGCGTCGTAGGCACTCAGCTGTTTGGATCGATAATAAAGATCCGGTTCGCCTTTTTCCAAATCGATCGAAAAGCGCAGCGTGTCGAGCACCTTGACGTGGTGGCCGCGACTGTCCGCTGCTTCACGCAAACGTTGGGTGCTGTAGCACTTTCGGCTTCGAGACAGGATTGCGAGTTTGATCGACATAAAAATTCAATTCGTCTTGCGACGTTTTTTCCGTCTTGGCTTGGGTCCAAAAAACGATTGCCCGGAATCGACCAGTAGCCGGCCGCGAATCGCTTCGCGGCCGATCAACATGCGAAAGCCCATTTCAAAACGAGAGGCCAAGGTCAAATCGATCAACCATGTTTGCCCCATCCAGCGCAGGGGCGTTTGAATCACGATGCGTTCGCTGGCCTCGCCGCTACTGCTGCGGACACTGCGAACGTCGGCCACGTCGGCGGTGCAAGAAACGTCCCAGGTTTCATTCCGTTGGGCGGGATGCACTTTGAAGCGAACTTGCCGGCGACCGTCGGCTTCGAAAGGTTCGATGTCGAAAGCGTGCAAAGAACTGGAACGTGCACCGGTGTCGATCTTGGCCTTGATGAAGCGAATCCCCAAATCCGGCAGCGATACCCATTCCCGCCAACCAATCACCAGCAGCGGGTCGGCCACCGGCGTTTCGGGCGGCAGCGATAAATCGGGCGGCTGCCAATCCGGGGGTGGTTCAATATCCACGGGTGAAAAAAAGATCGGGGCGGAAAGCTGAAGTCACCGTGATGTTTCAGCCTAAAGACGGTGGTATTCCAGCTTGAAGACGGTGGTATTCCAGCCTAAAGACAATGCGTTTCGGGTCGTCGCCGACACCGGGACTCGTTAAGTTCGACAATCATGAATGTACCACGCAACGGCGATCATCCAAACACGAACAAGCGGGCTCGTGGCGGCCAAAAGCCAAAGTCCGCCGCCCAGGCAGGCGGCGGTGTCCGCTCAATCGGCAATTTGGTCGGGCAACTCGTTGCCTCCCGCGGCTATGCGTCCGTCATGACCGACGCGGCGATGTTGGAATCCGTGCTGGCGGCGCTGGGTCCATCGCATTCCGCACCGGACGCGGGCACCGTTCGCGTCGGCCGACTGCGAGCCGGTGTGTTACAGATTCATGTTGGCGATTCGGTGATGCTGCAGGAATTGAACTTTCAAAAGCGAAGCATCCTGCGTCGGTTACAGAAGGATTTTCCCGACCAAGTCCATGATTTGCGGTTTCGCATCCTGGTGGGCTGAAACCGCCTTTGCAATCGCCCGTTTCTTGCCGACGAGCCCCTACGTTCGCCCCCGCCAGGCGACCTGGCGGCCGAACAGGTGATTGATCAGTGCCACCCACTGCAGAGTGACAAACAGCACGATTGCAGGTGATTGCAACATCGTGCCGATCCAGCTTTGTTGGAAATGGATCGCCGCCAGTGCTCGTGGCACCAGGCCGATCAGGATCGCGAGGATGGAGATGCCCCAGGTCCAAACGCTGCCAATCAGCAAACCCGCCACCAATGTGACCCACGGCAACACGTTGGCGCCGATCAATAAACACGAAAATGGCACAATCAAACGCGGCGATGCAATGCCCTCAGTCGCGTTCTTCAGCACTCCGCGAATCACTTCGCCGGTGTTTGTGTACATGCGGACGGACGCCAGTTCGGTGCCATCCATCACATCGGTTTTCAGATTTTGTTTGCGATAAGCCGCCGGCAATTTCAAACCATCATGTCGCGACGACGCGATCGCCTCGTGGGTGCCACTTGCCGCGTACGCGTTTGCCGTGGTCATGAAGACTTGGCCGCAACCGGATGCGAAAGCCGGTGATCGACTCGATCGCATGCGGTCCATTGGCAAAAACCCGAGCAACACATAGTGCATCAGCGGGATGATCATCTTTTCGGAAATCGTGCCGGTGATCTGCTTGGGGAAGATACTTAGTAAATCCAATTCCTGTTGTTGCCGATAGGTTTCCATTTGCAACAGCGCCGTGGGTTGCAAGCGGACGTCGGCGTCCAGGAACACCCAAACGGGATGCCGAGCCAATTTGGACAATTGATAACAGGCATATTGTTTGCCGTTCCAGGATTCCGGCAGCGGCTGCGAGCTGGCAAAACGAACACGTGGATCGGCAGCGGATTTCGCTTGTAAGATTTCCAAGGTTCCGTCGGTCGAATGGTCGTCCAGCACGACCACTTCCACGTTCGCTCCGGTTGCCGCCAAAGCCGCGTCAATTGCCGCGGCAATCCCACCGGCTTCGTCCCGCGCGGGAATCAAAATACTGATTTCAAGCGGCTTATCACCCGCACTGGGGCGGGCATCATCGGCCGACGGCAGCGAACGAAAGCCATTTAGGTTTCGCAAGAACATTGCGGCCGGAAGCGTCGCCATCAACAGTCCGATCACGGCAAGAAAGGTCCACATCATGCGGTGCTTTGGCTGCGGGATTCGTGCCGATCTTGAAAGGATTCGCGCCGGATCCAGGATTTCAAGCGACGGAAAGAATCATAAAACTTGCCGCCACCGCCGCGACCTTCCAACAGGACTTCAAAGCCGGCAAATTGACGTTGCTTGGCGAGCTCGGCCAATTCATTTTGTGTGCGGCGAAGCTGGTCGCTCAATTTTTGATGCCATTGGGCTTTCGGCCAATCCGCGGTCGTTTGATCAATGTGAATCGGCTGGCTGAACTGGATCAAACACACCGGCAACCTTTCATTCCAAAACACATATTCCAGCGCCATCGCGATCACACAGCCGTGGTGTGTCGCGTCGGCTCCGTGATCGCGTGGAGTCGCGCCGGTTTCGTTGTCGCGATGTTTCTGGGCCTGTCCGTGACACAGGTGTGACAGCCCCGGCATCAAATCCGCATCGTGATCGCGGACGTCGGCAAAGCGGCCTTCGGGGGTCAACCACAAAGCGTCACGCGGGGACTGCATGACTTGCCGGCCGTGCTTCAAGAACTCCGCCGCGCCGGCTCGCGTGCCGGCTTCGATGCCAAAGAAACCGAGCTTTTTGAAGACCTGGTATTGCCGCAACGCATCGGCATCGATGGGGGCGCGAAATTGCCGGCCCCGAAACAGTCTGCGATTGATCCACTGGGCAATTAAGGGGTCCCACCAGGACGGATGATTGGCATACACGACCAGCGGCCCGTCGCCGGCGATGTCGGCGGGCGGGCGATGCCGATCGGCCAGGGCGATGGCGTCGAATTGCTTGCGAAAAAAACGTGGAAGGAAGCGGTGAAAACCGTCTTGAAACCAGCCGGGGATGTGGGGCAGTTCGTTCAATTCCAATTCGCCTCGACCGAAACCATTCGCATCGTTTTCCAGCGACCGCTCGCGTATCGCAGTGCCATCAATCCGCACAGCATCCAAATCCAAACCAAAATCACCCACCACCACCACTGCAAATGGGCGTCGACATTGGCACCGGCGGGCGGCCGAAAGCCAAAGCCGATCGCCAAACCGAACACGCCGCTGACCAAACCGGCCAACCAGACGAACCATGTATCGCCGGCGCCGCGGAGGATACCGGCCAACACCAATTGGATCGCGTCGGCCACAATGTACCAAGCGACGAAAACCAACAAGCCATCGGCGACCTCCAGTGCCGCCTCGGTCACCGCGTCGGGCTGGCTGCCCCCACG
>JBCCRW010000312.1:0-6935 GCA_039201055.1 Planctomycetota bacterium
CTTGATTTGCGATTGGTTTACGACTTTATGGATTGCCAGTTGACCCTTTTGGTTGCGTTGCAGCGCCGCATTTTGGCAGGCATTCCGACCCGCGATTGAGAAGTCACAGACGCGTGTTTGTGAGCACGGTGTTTGGCGAATGTGGGATTCGCCTCGGAGAGGCGCGCTACTTTGGCCAAGCAGCTCAGTAGCTCGTCTCTCCGAGGCGAAATAAATAAAATGCCTCGGAGAGGCATGCTACTTTGGGTTTTGCGCTTCAGTTCGAAAATGATAGCGGTCTAGGACTTCGGCGATCTTTTCCGCCGATGAACGAAACAGCGTGATTTCGTCCGGCGAAAACTCGGGCTGCAAAATCTTTTGGACTCCGCCCGCACCAATCACCGCCGGGATGCTTAAGCAGACGTCTTCGACGTTCAAAATGCTCTTGACCCAAACGCTGACCGGCAGCGTCCGGCGGCTGTCGCGAATGATCGATTCGATGATCAACGTGGTCGCCATCGCGATCGCGTAATTCGTATAGCCTTTCTTGCGAAAGACATCCATTCCGGCCTGCTTGGCGGTTTCAAAAATCTGCTCGATGCGCGGGTCACGGTCCAGCGTTCGACCACCGGTGGCGGCCACACTTAGCGCGGGGAATTGCGAATGCCCGTGTTCACCCAGAATGTACGCGCGGATATCGTCGGGGTGAATCTGCATCTCATCGGACAACAACGAACGGAAACGGACGCTGTCGATGATCGTCCCGCTGCCGATAATTCTTTCGACCGGCAAAGCGCTTAGCTTCCATGTCACGTAGGTCATCACGTCGACGGGATTGGTCACGACGACAAAAATCGACCGCGGACTTGCCTGGGCCAATGGTGGAATCCATTCACGAAACAGATCAATGTTGCCGCCGGCCAGCGACATCCGATCGCTAAAGTCTTTGCCCATCGGCACGCTGTGGGTCAGCACGATGACATCGCTGCCGGCGGTCGAGTCGATGCCGCCGGCTCGGACGCGCATGGCTCGTGATACAAACGCCGACGCGTGCTGCAAATCCGCGGCCTCGCCGACGGCTTTTTCATGCGTCCGATTGACCAGCACAATTTCGTCGACCAATTCGCGGATCACCGACGCGTAGGCCAACGCCGATCCGACGTGGCCGGCACCGATGATCGACAGCTTGCTCTGGCCACTCATGCCTTGGTGCCCTTGATCAATCCAAGATGAATCCGGCTGGCCGCCAGGAAACTAAACTGAACCGATTCCAGGCCGGCGTCTTTGAACATGGCTTCGGCCTGCGGCAGTGTGCGAATGTACCCGCCTTGGGTTTCCAGAACCAGTTTGAGCGCTTCGATCGATTCCGACAGCGTTTGTCGATGGGGTCCAAAGAACAAATCCACCACCACCACCGTGCCGCCTGGTTTGGTCGCTTCAATACAGCGGGCCAGAAAACGCCTCGCGGAATCGTCATCCATCGTGTGCAATCGTTGGCCCACAAACACCATGTCATAGTGTTCGGGCTGTAAATCAAGCGCCGCGGGATCGCCGGCGATGGTTTCAAAGCGATCGCCCAACCCGATGGAATCCGCGGTTTGCCGCGAAGCTCCGATCGCCTCTTCAAAATCCACCGCGGTGACTTTGAGTTCGGGGTCGCGATGTGCCATCGCGCACGACCACACCGCTGATCCGCTTCCAAGGTCCAACAAGTGGATGCCGCGAAATCCGTCTTCGCCGCCGATGTCCAGCATTTCGGCGGCCTGCATAGCGGCGGCGGTGTGAATCCATTGATTGGCCGAATCGCGAATCATCCGCAATCGATCGTCCCGCTGATTTCGTTGGGTCTTTCCGCGAATCAAATCCGGCAGGGAATCCCACATTTCGTCGCGAAGATCACGATCGTATTGGGACAGCAGCCGCGCTGCTTGCGACAACGCGTAATCATCGTCGTAGCGTTCGATGATACCGATCGCGACCAAAGCATCCAGCAACGCTTGGGTCGATTCACGATGTAAAAAACGGGCGGTGCAGATGTCTTCGATGGTTTTTTGCCCCGCTTCCAATTCGTCCAACAGGCCAACCTGACGCGCAGCACGCATCAAATGGGCCGAGGCATTGATTTGCATCATCGTTTGATACAAATCGATTGTTTTCTTTTGGGCGGAACTCATGCTTCAAACGACTTCACGGCGGCTTCAAGATGTTTGCAACGACGCATCATCTGATGGAAGTCCGGCAACGCGAGCGATTGATAACCATCGCTAAGGGCGGATGGGGGATCGGGGTGAGCTTCGACAATCAAGCCATCGGCGCCCGCGGCGATGGCGGCGGCCGCCATGTCAGGAACCATGTACGTATGACCGGTTCCATGCGAAGGGTCGATGATGACCGGCAAATGGGTCTTTCGGTGCAAGTACGTGATCGTCGCCAGCGGAAGCGTAAACCGAGTGTGGGATTCAAAGGTGCGTATTCCGCGTTCACACAACATCACTCTCTGGTTGCCCTCATTCAAGATGTATTCGGCAGCCAGCAGAAACTCATCCATCGTTGCCGACGCACCGCGTTTGAGCAGCACCGGTTTTTGACAGGAACCAACGGCTTCGAGCAGGCGATAGTTTTGCATGTTGCGTGCACCGACTTGCAAAACGTCCGCATAGCTGGCGACGAGGTCCACGTCGGACGCGCTCATGACTTCGGTGAACACGGCCAGCCCCGTTTCCTGACGTGCGGCGGCCAAAAGCTTCAGGCCTTCTTCCTTCATGCCTTGAAAACTGTAAGGACTCGTTCGCGGCTTGAACGCGCCACCACGCAAGCCCGTCGCGCCGGCCGCCTTGATGCCTCGCGCCGACTGCATCAATTGTTCTTCGCTTTCGACGCTACAGGGTCCGCCGATGTAGCCGACGCTGCCGCCGCCGGCTTGAAAGTCCAGCACCGAGACGGTCGTCGGATCCGGCCGAACCTCTCGGCTGGCCATCTTGTAGGCGGCCATGATGGGCACGACTTCGGCGACGCCCGCACAACTTTCCAGTGATTCGCGGTGGTGGTCACGCTTGTTGCCGATCGCGGCGACCACCGTTCGTTCGGTGCCGACAATCACGGTCGCCTTCAAACCAAGCTGTTCGACTCGCGCGGCGGCCGCATCAATCTGGGACTGCGACGCGTTTGTCTCCATCACGACGATCATTCAAATTCCTTGGTGTTGGCGGAAGACGGCGTTTGCCAACTCGCCGGTGTTGGACAAAGTGATTGGTGTCGGATGATAGCGGCCGGCTGTGCCGGTTAGAATCCCGCCGGTTCCATTCACAGTCCCTTCATCACTGGCTCATTATGCCCGACGTCGAACACATCCTGGTCATCCCCGCCGCCGTGGTGGATTCGGTCGGTCCCTTTGAAGGTTTTCAATGCGATGTGGACAAGTATCTGACCGTGATTTTGAATTCACCCGAATTGTCATTCCGGCCGCGGGACCAAATGGAGCAGGATCCTTCGTTCAAACAATTGATTCCGTACATTTTGCTGCGGCATCGTGATGAAGATGGCAACGTGCGGCTGTTCACCTACACACGCGGCGGGGGTGGGGGAGAATCGCGTTTGCACGCCAAGCGGAGCGTGGGAATCGGCGGACACATCAGCCGCGAGGACGCCGCCGGCCAGGGGCACCCGTACGATGTCGGCATGCAACGCGAGTTGGATGAAGAGGTCCAACTGCCGTCGGCCTATCGCAGCGGACGGGTCGGTTTGATTTACGATCCATCAACGGCGGTCGGGACGGTGCACCTGGGTGTCGTGCACGTTTTCGACCTGGAACAAGCGCTCGCAAATTCAAACGAAGCGGATTTAGCCGAAGCGGAATTTCAGACGCTTGAGCAATTGCGACAGCAGTGGGACCGATTGGAAACCTGGAGCCAGCTTGCCATCGACGCGTTGCATCCGGCCGGACGAGAAGTGGCGGGTTAGAAATCCGGGGAACTAGAGCACAACAAATCTCAAATCGCGGAGCGACGACGGGGGCTGGACGCGATTTCCGGCTTCTGGCGAAGGTCGGCTACGTGCTTCGGCTTCTCGCCTCGGAGAGGCGAGCTACTCTGTTTCACCTCGGATAGGTGAGCGACTATGCCTGCAAGTCCAAGTCGATGCTTTCGGCCGCCGCGGCAGCTCGCAGTTTTTGCAAGGCGCGGATTTCCAACTGGCGAACCCGTTCCTTCGTACACCCGATCTCCTCGCCAACCTCCTTCAAGGTCAACGAACGCTTATCGGTGCCAAGTCCAAAGCGAGCACAAATGATCTTCTGCTCACGCTCGTTCAATTGATCCATGATCCGGGACAATTCACGCTGCCGAGCACGATGCTGCGATTCCTCCAAGTAGGGATTCAACCGATCGTCCAATTGATCGAAGACCATGGCCTCCTGGGTCGTGCGAAACCGATCGCGATGTTTGTACTCGTTGGGAATCGATCGCGCAAAGTTTCGGATGATGGACCAACTGGCATAGGTACTGAAACGGTTGCCGCGTCCATAATCGAACTTTTCGACCGCTCGGATCAATGACATGTTGCCATCACTGATCAGCCCAAACAGGTCTTCGTTGGAGGACACGTGACGTTTGGCGATCGAAACCACCAAACGCAAGTTGGACTGGACAATTTTGTTTTTGACGCGAACGGCCGCTTCGTACATGTCTTCGATTTGATCCATCACCGAAGCGCGTTTGCCCCGAGCGTTGACCAAGCTTTCGCGCAAGCGGGTGGCGCGATGCTTCAGATAATTCATCTTTCGGAACAGGTGCATTTCCTGTTCTCGGGTCAACAGCGGAACCTCGTACAAAGCCTCAAGATAGCTAGGTAGACCCGCCGGTTTCTGGGTATCGGTCGTCTTGTCCGGTGCCTCCGGTGCATCCGCAAGGAACTCCTGTTCGTTTTTCGGGTCGTCGAAGTCCTCGTTGAAGATGTAATCCAGCGGCAGTTCGTTGATGGTTTCGACCCGCATCTCGAGCAGGACCCGATGGATCGAGCTTTGCGTTCGCTTGAAACGCTGACACAACTGCACGACCGGCACGCCTTGAGAATGCAATCGATGGATCGCTCGGCGTTCGTCTTGGCCGAGAGTACCTGGTTGGTTGGGAAAGATGGAAAGCAGTCGATTATCCGCGTCAAAGTTCTTCAGCACCGATCGAATCGTTTCGGGACTGCGATCCAGCCGAGTGGCCAGTTCACGGACGACCTCGGACATGATCGCGCCGGATTCGGCCATCCGCCGTGCCCGTTCGATGACCTCGCTGCGTTCGTCCGCCGAAAGCTGGCTGAAGCGTGCCCCCCGCTGGACCTTTTGCTGGTTGTTGGCGGCGAAACGATCGACGCTGGCCTTGGTGAAGACCACTCGACGACGTGGTCCGTCGTAGATCCGCCGAGCCACCAAGCCGGATTCACGCCAACGACCGATGGTCTTGGTGGAAACGCAAAACATCTGGCTAAGTTCTTTGACCGAATAGACTTTTTCGTCAAAGTCGGCCAACGAAAGCTCCGCCGACTCGCTCAGGTCCTCGATCAACAGCCGCAGGTCGTGCCGCAGATCGGCGGCCTGGATATTGTGCCGGGTCGGTTTTTCGGGCCGATAATCCGTGACGCGAAAACAAACGTAATCCAGCGCGTATTGGCGATCGTCCTCGATCTCGGCCAACAGCACTTCAGCGGCTTCGGCTTGCGAAACTTTTCGATTCTTGGGGGCAAAGCGCGTGAGCTGGTCTCGAAGCTCCAAAATTTTGGAATCGCGATAATCGTGATGCATCAATTCCACCTCCATTCCTGTATTCGTAAACCGTCCTGAACCACCACCTTGAATCGCAAATTCGCGGACAAGACTGGTCCAAGGATTCTGAAGGCCCGAAGCGTGTCGGCTGCGGTCCTCGCTTTTTCCGTCAAATCTCTCAACATTCCTTTATCAAATGACCCGGGATCGACGATCGACGTTCACGAAAATGCGGCGAGTCGGTTTGCACCCCGCATGATAGCAAAACGCCCGCGAGCTTCACCGGCGTGTTCCTGCCGCTCTGGCGGGAGGCCGGATCATGAAGGGATTCGCAAAGGAAATACTGCGCCAAACGCTTTAATTTAATATGGACGCGGATCTCGATTTCGTCTCAAAGCCCTATTGCAACATGCTTTGCGTCGAAAAATGGCATTTCACAACGCGGTCCGGGGCTGGCGGTGCGACGCCGATGCGAATGCCAAATTTTCAAAACTTTGAAACACCTTTTTGAAGATCCTTTTTTGAAGATCCTTGTCGCAGGTCGAGATCGCAAACCGATGAAATCGGAGTCATCGGTAAATTTTGACCACACGCGTCCCCCGCTGGACGTGTTTTGCTTTCCCGCCGACGAGTAAAGGATTCTCCGAAGATGTCGCTCCCACGCCCCTTCCATCGCCGACAGGTCCTGATCGGTGGTGCCGCCGCCCTTGCCGTGGCAAGTTCCCCCAGGATGGTTCGTTCGGAAACCGCTGCGGCCAAGAACATTCCCAAGCCGGTCCGGCTATTGGCCCAGCCGGTCGGTCAGGTCACGCGCGTCCGCTTGGAAATTGAACTGACCGGCAACGCCAACATGGCGAAGAATCCGCTGGTCGATCGAAAGCTCGATCTGCAGCTTCCGGTGCGAAGCGATGTCGTTTTCGATTACGAGGAACGGCTGCAACGCGGCGTCGGCCGAGGCTCTGCGACCCAGGCACCGCTGGTTTCGCACCGGTACTACCACCAGGCCGGATCGGACACCAAGTTGAACAAGTCGATGCTGGGGCTGCGGCTGCGCGAGGCGGCGCGGGATTGCCGGGTCCACGCGGCCAACCGTCCCGAAACGATCTACAGCGAAACGGATTTCTTGACCCGGGAAGAAGTCGATTTATTGGCGGCACCGCTAAGTAGCGTCGCGGTCGACGGCTTATTGCCGACCGGTCCGGTCACC
>JBCCRW010000313.1:0-6930 GCA_039201055.1 Planctomycetota bacterium
ACACCCGGCTGGGCGATCCAAGTGGGCAAGGATTGCTGCAGGTCGTCCAGCCGCCCCATGCAGGTGGCGACCAGCGTGCAATCGATGACGCCGGCCTCGGGCTTGGCGGGTGTCGGGGCGTCACCGGCGCGCGGGGCCGGGACCACGACGCCGTATTTCATCAGCCAAGCAGCCGTGGCCAATGCACCGGCCCGATCGCCTGAACCGTCGGCCATGCGGGATGCCAGTTCGCCGAGTGTCGTCGCTTTCCACGACGCGGTGTTCCCCTGTGTTGTCTCGCTGCCGGATATCGCTTGTCTGATCGTTTCAAAATCGATAATGCGCCCACCGGATTTAGGTGCACCGGGCGTGTGTTGACAAAGCGGATCGTCCAAACTGCATCGCAGACGCTGCGTTGCATCGGAAGTAAAGCGAATGGGTGTTTGCAAGTCCAGCCAATGTGTTGGGTAGCCCGCAAAGGACACTTCAATCGGCGGATACAGCTCGGGCACACCGGCAGTCGTTGAATCTGCAGCGCTTGACGCCGATTCTTTCGTGATCGATGTCGTGATGCGGGCCTGTGTCGTCGGCGCTTCCACCTCGCGACGCTGTTGATCCATTTCATGCCACAGCGATTCGTATTGTGGAATGACTTGGTCCCACGCAAAGTGCCGCCGCACATGCTGGTGGGCCTGCTGGCCCAGGCGACGACGCAGCGCGGTGTCTTGGACAAGTGTTTGGATCGCCCGAGCGGCCGCGGCGGTGTCGACGATCACCGTTTGGCCCACGCGTGCCAAAAATTGGTCATACGAGATGCATCCGCCCATCAGTTGTGCGGTCACGTCGGGCAGGCTGCCGCGGACCATTGCCGTTGCGACCCGAAACCCGGTCTTGCCATCAACGATGGTATCGCGGTAGCCGTTCCAGTCGGTCGCGATGACCGGTAGCCCACGCGACATCGCTTCCAGGTTGGTCAGGCCAAAGGTCTCTTGGATGCTGTCGGCGAGCGAAACAAACAGATCGGCCGAATCCCAGACGTGGTCCCGCCAATAGGCATCCAGCCCATCGACAAAATGGGTGTCCACCGCCGGGGCCAAGCGTTCGGCCGTGCGGATGAACGATGATCGGGTGTTGTCGTTTGTAAACCAGCCCGACATCACCACGTGCAGGGTTTGATTGGGGCACTTCGTTTGAACGTGCTGGGCGGCTTCCCAAAGTGGACCGGGATGGGCTTTGGCATGGTGCGAAAGCCGACCGACAAACAGCAACACGATGTGCCGTGGGTCATCGGGAATGCCAAGTTTTACACGGGCCGCGCGTCGCTGCTCGGGCGTCGCCGGATGGTGCCGCAAATGATCGATTCCGATGGGCAATTGCGCGATGGGCAAAAATGGATGTTGCCCTTGGTTTCCCTCGGCCATCACATCGGTCACGGCGCGGACCATTCGGGTGACCGCGGTCGACGTGGTGATCAGCCGATCGTACGGTTGCACCGGAGCCCGAGTCCAATCCCAGATCAACCGCATCGCGGCGGACGAACAAAGCGTGTGCGTCACTCCGCTGATCGCCATCGCGTGCGGACGGTAGACGCGTCGGGTCCACGCAAAAGACGGTTCGGGTGGATTGGGGAAGTGCAAGACGCGAGCCCGTGGTTCGTCACCTGGCTGTGCGGCTTCCTCGATTTGCGGCGTGGTTTTCTCGACTTGCGGCGTGGTTTTCTCGATATGCGGCGACGTCCCGTGGCGATCCCGCAGCCAGCGTGGCAATTCGGCCAGCGGTGTCATGCGAACGCGGCAGGCCCGGGACCGGCCGGCCAGCGTGGATTGACAGGCGGCCAATAAACTCGGTCGGTCGCGTTCGGATTCCAGGATCGCTTCCAGCAATTCCAGCCGGCCGTTTTGCAACAACGCCCGCAGAAAACTGGTGGCCGCGACTTCGCGTCCCATCAATCCTTGGGGCCTGCCGGGTCCGGCCTCGCGTCGCACGCGGAGCGTTTCGCCGAAGGCGGCGGATTGGAAAAACAGGGCCAGCGAGTGGTCTGTCATGGATAAAAAACGGAACTGGAATGAATTTCTGGAAACTTTCGATTTTGATGCCACCCTCGGGGGAGCATGATCGTTTCCAAAGGTGAACCGGAAGATTCTTTGTGAATTGAATCCCATTGCTTTTTGCGGGGGTTCCGAAAGTACCACCTGGTGGAGCCGGGCACTCTTCTCCATCGTCGCTTTTGCCGCACTATTTGCGGGATTTCAAAGGGACTTCCGCCTACCCTGTCTGGGGAAGTGTGTTCACCCTTCCCGCCCACCTCCAATCCTCAGCGGATTCCCTTCCAGATTGACTTGATGCGATGCCCAAGCGTCTGCTTGGCAAACGCGGATCGCAACTTTGACCAATATGCCCAAAGACTCTTTCTTCGATTTCCTCTTCCAGCTTTCCGCGAAAAACCAACGCAAGCGAACCGAGCAACAACGCGAGCGACGCGAGCAACCGGCCAAACGAAGCGAGCAACAACGAAACGGCCATCCTTGGCGTCGCTTGCCGGCGGTCGAAACGCTGACCAAGCGGCAACTGCTGGCGGCCAACTTGGGCGCGGTGACCGAGACCGCCGCCGACACCTTGACCGTCGATTTGGACACGCAGTCGTTGGCGGGGACCCGTGATGCAAACGCGGAAGTGACCTTTCAATATGGTCTGCGAAGCGGCGCGGTGGGCGCGGGCACCGGCGGCACCGATGTGCTGCTGGCGGGTGATTTGTCCGGTGCGGGCTTCGATCAAGTGATCGCGGTGCGACAAGTCGATGGTGTTTTGCAATTCTTGGGCGACACCGATCGCGATACGGGTGACGAATACCGATTCCGCTTCGGTTCGGCCGATTTCACACCGCTGATCGCGGACATGAACGCCGACGGCATTGACGACATTGTCGTTGTGGATACGCAAACGCCCAGCAACCTTCTGGAGTGGTATGTCAGTTATGGGCAGCCGGGGGCCAATCCATTTCCAAGCGACGATTCGACTCTGACGGTCGACGCCGCATTCAACTTCGGTGTCGACGGGGACAATGCGCTGGCCGTGACCGGCGTCCCCGACATGCCCAGGGTCGGCGACTTGAACGGGGATGGTCGCGCCGATGTGTTCGCGGTTCGCGATGACGGTACAAACCTGGATTGGTATGTCAGCACCGAAGACGCGTTTCCCAATTCCACGTCGACCTTCTTGGACCTGGATTTAACGGTCGACAATTTTGGAGTCAGTGCATCGATCCCCGTCGTCGGCGACTGGGCGGAAACCGGCGTGCGGGACTACTTCGGCTTTATCACCGAATCGGCGAGTCCGTCGGTTTGGAATTTGGATAGCGACGGCGATTTTACCGTCGACATCACGCCCAGTTTCGGAACCTCGGGCAGCCAGTACATCGCCGGCAATTGGGCGGACGTCCAATGGGATGGATCGGCGGGCGACAACTTGTTTTCTAATGCCGCGAACTGGTCCGGCGATGCCGTGCCCACGACGGGCCAAAGCGTCGTCATCGATCAACCCGGCGCGACGCCCGTCGTGGTTGCCGACATCTCGGAAACGCTGGGCGATTTGGCGACTCGGGAATCCTTGCGAACGCAAGCGGGTGATTTGATCATCGGTGGCGAACTTCGCGCCGAAGGTTCCGTCGAGGTCGCGGGCGGAACTTTGCGTTTGGAATCGGCATCCAGCATCGGCAGCGTCAACTTGCAGGCCGGCGAATTGATCCTCGATGCGGCACTGACCACGCCGTCGCTGGCCTTTGACGGTGGCGGATTGGCGGTCACCACAGGCGCGTCGGTTTCGGATTTGTTTTTTGACGTGTCCGCGGCGGGCGGCAGCATTCGCGCCGATGGTGGGGGGCCGGTGATCTTTGGCAACCGATTTAACCTGACCGGCGACCTGACCGTCGGCGGCACCGAGCAACTGGTGCTCTCGGGCGATATCGATGGTGCCGGCGGCCTGGTCAAGATCGATAGCGCTTCATTGCGATTGACCAACAACAACGGCTATGCCGGCGAAACGTTGATCAATGGCGGCGAGATCTTTTTGACCGACAACGGCTTGCTGGGCAGTGGTGCGGGGGATACCCGAATCGGTGCCAACGCGACGCTGCGTCTGGACGCGAATCGGACGATTTCAGAAAACCTAATCCTGGACGGCGACGGTGCTCGGGTGCGAATGGCGGACGGATCGTTGTTGAGCGGTTCGGTCGAAATCGCGGGCGCCGGCACCTACCGCATTGAACCGACGCTGTCCGGCGACACGTTCACCATCGCCGGCAGCGTCTTCCAATCGCTCAGCCACGACGGTTTGCAAATTGGAACGACGGGCGTCGATTCGCGGGTGATCGTTCCCGGAAATCTCAACGTGGAAAGCGGCGTCCAACTGGTTGGCGGGACCTTGGAGGTCAACGGCAGCCTGACCACGACTCCCGCCCGCCCCTTGGTTCTAAACAGCAATACAACTTTGGCCGGAACCGGGGCGATCGCCGGAGCGGTAAGTGCCAACTTCAATTCGCGAATTGAGCCCGGATCCGATCGCGGCACGCTTGCGTTCTCCGGCGAACTGGAAATGCAAGCGGGATCATTTCTGGAAATTGAAATCGGCGGGACTGAGCCGGGCACGCTGCCCAGCAACCATGACCAGATCGTCTTTGACGGCTCGCGTTTGGATTTGGAATCTGGGCTGCAATTGCTAGTCAACGGACCTAATCCCACCAACGGTGACACCATCACCTTGTTGCGTCGCGAGGGAACCGATCCGAATGCGTTTGTCTTTGGCGGGCTACCCGAGGGAGGCGTCGCCGTCGACGACCGGGGCAATCGTTACCGCATCACCTATGTTGGTGGCGACGGGAACGACGTGGTTTTGACCGCCGATTCCACGGCAAGTACGTCCATCGTGGTCACCACGGCGGCCGACGCCGGCGTGGGTACGCTGCGGGATGCGATCCTTCGGGCACAGTCCGCGCCAGGCTTGGACACGATCGAATTTGACATTCCCGGAACGGGGCCGCATCGAATTCAACTGGTCGATCCGCTGCCGCAAATCAACAGTCAAGTCATTTTGGACGGCTACACCCAGCCCGGAGCGAGTCCCAATACATCGCCGGCAGGCTTTAACGCGAATCTGCAGATCATCGTCGACGGTGGCATCCCTGGCGCGGGCATCACGCTGGGCTTGCTATCCGACGGGTCCACGGTTCGCGGTTTGAACATCCAGAATTCCAATCGCGGTCTTACGGTCAATCAATCCGGCGGTCACACGATCGTTGGCAACGCGATCGGTACCGATGTCACCGGCACTTTGGCCCAGGGCAATTCGCAAGGCATTCGCATCCAATCGGGTGAGGGAACTCGGGTCGGCACGCCCGATGTCGCGGACCGAAACTTGATTTCCGGTCAAACCCAAGCGGGCGTCACCATCTCCGGTGCAACAACGGGGTTGAACTTTATTCAAAACAATTTGATCGGTGTCGACGCGAGCGGTGTCCGGCCACTCGGTAACGGCACCTTCGGGGTGCATTTGCAAGACCAGACCTTTGGCAACTTGATCGGAGGCAATGGTTCGGGCGAAGCGAACGTGATTGCTGCCAGCGGTGCCGAGGGAGTCCGTTTGCAAAACGTGGCGAACGGTAACCAAATCATCGGGAATCGGATCGGAACGGACGTTTCGTCAACCCTTGCGCTGGGCAACCAAACCGATGGCATTTTGGTACTGTCGGAAGCGACGAATACGGTCATCGCCGACAATGTGATTTCCGGAAACACGGACGACGGCATTCGAGTCAGCGGCGGCACCATCGATGGCACCGACATCCGCGGCAACCGCATCGGCGTGAACGAAAGCGGGAATCGTCACATTGATGGAACCTTGGCTTTGTGGACCGTGGAAGGCGGGTTGGTCACCGATGTTGTCGGTGAGAACCAGCCCAGCAGCACGGCTGGGCTGAGTTTTCCGGCGGGTTTGTCAGGCGATGCGGTTTCGACCTGGCCATCGGGCCACATTGAAATTCCCGAAGGCAATTTGAACCCCGAGCAATTGACGCTGGACGCCTGGGTTCGACCCGATGGTCCCAGCGACAACGCGGACTCAGTCGGTGGCCGCATCGTCGGCAAGAATGTCGCGTCGGGGGAATCCATCAGTTTGTATTGGCGGTCGCAGGATGATCGTTTCCTGTTCTTCTACGGAAGGAACAACGCCGAACAGATCATTTCTACCCATTCGTTTCCAACGGGTGATTGGTACCACATTGCCGTCACCTACGATGGCGACACGGCGCGGATGTTTGTCAATGGCGTTTTGGAGGCCGAGAAGACGTCCGGCACACCGCTGCCCTACAACCCGGCCGAACCGTGGACGATTGGTTCGTCCGCGGCGTTCTATCGCGGTCAAGGTTTTCCGCGGCGCTTCAACGGTCCGATTGATGAAGTCGGTTTGTACGATCGCGCGCTGTCGCCCGAGGAAATTCGTGCGATCGCGGCCGATGGCACGGCCAGCAAAAGCGCGTCGCTGGGCAACCTGGGCAACGGAATTGTCGTCAATGCGGGCGCCACCAACACGACGATCGGTGGAACCACGCCCGAGGACCGCAACATCATTTCGGACAATGATCTCAACGGCGTCCTGATCCAAACCGCGACGACGTCCAATCTCACACTGACTGGAAATTACATCGGAGTCGACGGTAGCGGTTCGCGGGACCTCGGCAACGGCGTGGCCGGCGTGCGAATCGAGGGCAGTCCCAATCACACGGTCGGTGGCTCGGTCCCCGGAGCCGGCAATGTGATTTCCGGCAACGCCACCGGCATCGAAGTGCTGGGCCTGGATTCGGCGGGCACGGTGATTGCCGGCAATTTGATCGGCGTGGATGCCACCGGAATGTCTGCGATCGGGAACGATATTGGCATCACCATCGGCGACGGTACCGCC
>JBCCRW010000314.1:0-6918 GCA_039201055.1 Planctomycetota bacterium
CGCTTCTGCTTGTCGGATTGACGGCCCGCAGTTGCGAGAGCCCGAGATAATCGTTGGACGAAAAATTGACGACTTCCTGGCCGTCCCGCTGCCAGCGTGGACCGACGGCCGGGCGGGCGACAAGCTTACGGAAGCGATGTGTTTGCCGCAGGTGTTGCAGCCGCCTTTGGATGCGAGCGTTGGACATCAGCCCGGTGGCCAGGTCAGCTTGCGTCCGCCCATCACGTGGAAGTGCAGGTGCGGGACTTCTTGCCCGCCGTCGTCGCGTGTGTTGGCAATCAGTCGATATCCATTTTCGAGACCTTCGGCGGCCGCGACCTGGGACGCCACGACCAGACAGCGACCGACGATGAATTCATCGTCTTCACTCAGTTCAGCCAAGGACACAATTTCCTTCTTGGGGATGACCAGAAAATGCACCGGGGCTTGCGGGTTGATGTCGCGAAACGCAAGGCAGCGATCGTCCTCGTGCAAAATATCGGCGGGAATTTCCTTGGCGATGATCTTTGAAAAAATCGAGGGCATGGTGCGAGCTTTAAGGTAGATGGGAACCCACGTGGGCGATTCACAGGGCGAAACCGTGTGGATTGTATTAGAACAGTCGCTTGGTATCGGAGTACGGAGCCGTCGCCTCGTATCGGGGTAATCGCAAAGTCACGCCCGGCCGCTAAACTACTCGCACTTGCGGCCCATCGGAGGCCGTGGATACCTGCCCCATTCCTTTACGTTCAGAGCCATTCATGCGAGTCATTGTTACTGGATCCAGCGGACTGATCGGATCAGCCGGCGTGCGACACTACGATGCCCTGGGGCATGAAGTGATCGGGATTGACAATGATATGCGGGCCACGTTTTTCGGCGAAAGCGGCAGCACCAAATGGAACCAATCGCAGCTGGAACGCGAAACCCAAAATTTTCGCACCATTTCGATTGATATCCGCGACCGGGATGGAATTTTGGACTTGTTCAAGAACGAGCCGCCGGACTTGGTGATCCACTGTGCCGCCCAGCCGTCGCACGACAAGGCGGCCGCGATTCCATTTTTGGATTTCGAGGTCAACGCCAACGGCACGCTGAATTTGCTCGAAGCGACTCGGCAGCACGCGCCGGACGCCGTTTTTTGTCACATGAGCACCAACAAGGTTTATGGCGACGCCCCCAACGAGTTGCCGCTGAAGGAAACCGATACTCGTTATGACTATGCCGAGGAAAGCGATTTTGACGGAATTGATGAGCATTGCCGAATCGACCAAACCATGCACTCACTTTTTGGGGCCTCCAAAACAGCGGCCGATGTTTTGGCCCAGGAGTATGGCAAGTACTTCGGTCTGAAAACGGGCATCTTTCGCGGTGGATGTTTGACCGGGGCCAGTCATAGCGGCGTGGAACTACACGGTTTTTTGAGTTATTTGGTGCACGTCGCCGTGGCGGGCAAGCCGTACACCATTTTTGGGTACAAGGGCAAACAGGTTCGCGACCAAATCGAATGCAGCGATGTGATCAAGGCGTTTGAAGCGTTTGCGGGAAATCCGCGACCCGGCGAGGTTTACAACATTGGTGGTGGGCGAAACAACGCGGCCAGCGTGCTCGAGTGCATCGATTTGATTGCGGAACTGGGCGGTTACGAGATTCAGCACTCATTGGACGAACAGAATCGCAAAGGCGACCACATTTGTTACATCAGCGACTTGTCAAAATTGCGGCGGGATTATCCCGAATGGGACATTCGCGTATCCCTACGCGAGATCTTGACAATGATGATTCGCGCCGAGGAGCAAAAGCAACAGGCGGGCGTGTAAAGGCCATCGCGGTCGACCGTTCCCCATGCAAATGCGCTGAGCCTGCGAACGCGCTGGACCTGCAAATGCGCTGAACCCGCGCCGGCCGGTTTTGCGGGTCGTTCCGGCTCGTGGGCGGCGGGCAAGTTGACATCGCCAATTTGAGGGTCGAAGCGCCGGTGGTGTCAAAACAACGTCCTAGTTTTGGATGCACCTTTGGCCTGGCCAATGTGGGCCAACGCATGTTTCGCCCGTTCTGAGTGCATCCTTGACCTGCCCGCCGTGGGCGTTTCGCCACCGCCGCCATGACCCAGTCCGATTACATCCCCATTAGCGTCGCCACGCTGATGCCGACCGCCGTGGTCGGGCTGGACCTGTTCCAGCAGGAGCGTGATACCGAGGGCGTGGTGCTGTATCGCGGGTCCGAGTACCCACTCACGCTGGACGATCTGAGCCGACTGCGAGGCCGGGGCGTCCACCGGCTGTTCATCTCCCGCGGTTCGCGTGGGCAGTACCAAAAATACCTGCGAAAGATCGCCACCTCGGGCAGCGAAGCGTCGATCCCGATTTCCGCTCGCGCTGGTGCCCTCAACGAAGTCGTCCGCGATGTCCTGCAAACGAATTTTCGTCGCGGCAAGGTGGACCAAACCGTCGACGCGGCGGAAAAGCTGGGCACGCTGGCACGCGAGATCATCCTGAATGACGAATTTGCCGTCAGCGATTTATTCGCCGTGCTGCATCACGACTATGCGACGTTTACCCATAGCACCAACGTCGCTTTCTACTGCGGCATGTTGGCGTCGGGATTGGGTTATTCGCGAGACGAAGTGCAACAAATCATTGCCGGTGGCCTGCTTCACGATTTGGGGAAACTGGAAATCGACGAGAAGATTTTGTGCAAACCGGGACGCTTGGACGATTCAGAATTTTCCATCATCAAGACGCATCCCCTGGTCGGGTTCCGCAATCTGGCCACTCGGGAAGATCTGACCGAGGGCCAATTGATGATGGCCTACCAGCACCACGAGCGACTCGATGGTCGCGGCTATCCGGTGGGCTGCGTCGAAAACGAGATTCATCCCTGGGCCAAGATTTGTACGGTCGTGGATGTGTTCGAAGCGTTGACGAGCCATCGTCCGTATCGCGAGCCGATGAGTCGTCGACGCGCCCTGGCCTTGCAACAGCGTGATGTTGGGACCGCGTTCGACCAAGAGATTTTTGAATGTTGGACGAAGATTATTCTGAGCGATTCGCGCGGCTAGCCGCCGCCACACCGTTTGACATCGAACTGCCGATTCAGTGGAAAGACTTTTTCACCGAACGGGGTGAGGTCGCCAGCTACGGGGATGACCAACGTCATTCGCTGCGGCTGAAGGTCCGCACCCACGGCTTGCTGTATTCCGAACGCAGCCTGAAATTTTGCCCACGCGGCACCGAACCGATCGGAATTTACACGCGTGACTTTTCGCGACAGGGCATCGGCATCCTGACACCGATCCAGTTCTTCCCCGAAGAAATCGTTCGTGTGGTACTGCCCACGTTTTGGGTCCACACCCGCATCGTTCGAGTGCGTCGTTTGACCAGCAAATGTTTTGAAATTGGCACCACATTGGTCCGACGCAACAATCCGTCCGAAGACGCGTTTGCGGCCCCGACGGGACACTTCGAGCCGCCACCGGAGAGTCATTCCAAGCCAGAGAATGCTCAGCCGGCCGTGTTTTAGGATCCGACGGGAAAAGAGTGTCAGGTACCTTTTGTGCGAAGCACCCGGAGGGCCGGTTCCCGGCAAAAGATACCTGACACTCTTTTCCCGGCAGTGTTTTAGCGGCACGCGGTTTCCGCGTGACCGGCTTTTCCGCTCGGCGACACCGGTTTAAGCTCCCGGGCAATTGAATTGTTCGTTCATCCGCCCGTAAAAGACCACCAGGACGATGGAAGCCGGTATCGTCGGATTGCCCAATGTCGGCAAAAGCACCCTGTTTAATGCGCTGACCAGTTCCGGGGCCGCACAAAGCGCGAACTACCCGTTTTGCACGATCGAGCCCAATGAGGGGATCGTCAGTGTTCCGGATCCGCGGCTGGACCGCATCGTGCACCACATCCCGCCGCAAAAAGTCGTCCCGGCGATTCTGAAATTGGTCGACATCGCCGGCATCGTCAAAGGTGCTGCCGATGGTGAAGGTCTGGGAAACCAATTCCTCAGTCATATTCGCCAAGTCGACGCGATCATGCAGGTCGTGCGTTGCTTCGAAGATCCCGACGTCACCCACGTTGCCGGCACCGTCGATCCGCTGGCGGACATCGAGACGATCGAAACCGAGTTGATGCTCGCGGATTTGCAGACGCTCGAAAATGCGCTCGCCAAGGCACAGCGGACGGCGCGAAGTGGTGATAAAGACGCCAAAGCTTTGGTCGCCACGATTGAAATGCTCAATGAACACCTCGGCCGCGACCAACCGGCGCGGACGGCCGAACTTAGCGAAGCCCAGGAGAAATCGATTCGCAGCTTTGGTTTATTGACAGCCAAGCCGATTTTGTTCGTCGCCAACGTCGACGAAACCGATTTGGAAGGCACTAATGAAGCGGTCCAAAAGGTCCGCCGATACGCCGAATCGGTGGGTGCCGACGTGATCTGCGTGTGCGCCAAATTGGAGGCCGAGATTTCGGAATTGGAAGCGGCGGATCGCGACGAAATGCTGGCCGATGTGGGCTTGAGCGAACCGACGCTCGATCGCGTCGCCCGCGCCGCCTACCACACTTTGGGTCTGCAAAGCTATTTCACCGCGGGTGAAAAAGAAGTGCGTGCGTGGACCATTCCCATCGGCGCCACCGCACCCCAAGCCGCCGGCGTGATCCACACCGATTTCGAACGCGGCTTCATTCGCTGCGAAGTTTACACGCTGGACGATTTGGAATCGCTGGGCAGCGAAAAAGAGATTCGCCAAGCCGGTAAACTAAGAGTTGAGGGCAAATCGTACGTCGTCCAAGATGGCGACATTTGCCACTTCCTATTTAACGTCTAAACCCGGCCGGCCCCCATCGCCTGCCGCTATCCACCCACTCCCCTCCAATTCCCCGCTTCGCGACATGCCTGACTTTAAGTGGTTTGCGATTTTTTGTGCGTTATGCGTTGCCTGTTGCTGGGGTCTGTACGGCCCCACGTTGGTCAATGCCCGAGCCCCCGTGGGTGGCGACGTCAAATGGGGTCCGTTTAAACCCTATGTGTTCATCGGCGTGGCGTACCTGGTGATCGCCATCATCGGCGGTGGCATCATGATGCGAGTCGCCTTCAACGATAATTTTGATTACAGCGGTGATTATTCACCGGCGATGATCTGGGGATTTTTGGCGGGATCGTTGGGGGCCCTGGGAGCGTTGTTCTTGACCTATTCGCTGACCAAAGCGGGCGGGAAACCGGCCTACGTCATGCCCATCGTGTTTGGCGGTGCGGTCACGGTCAACGCAATTGCGTCTTATTTGAAATTCCACGAAGGAAACCCCTTAATGTTCCTGGGTATGGGATTGGTCGCCGTTGGCATCGTGCTGACGGCCGCCTACACCCCGCACGGACATTCGCCGGCCAAGAAACCCGAAGCGACTCAAACGGTTGCCGACACGGCGGCGCTGCCGGATACCGCTGCGTTGCCAATGGAATCTCCAGAGACTTAGGTGGAAGCGGAGACGTCATTGGAAGCCGGAGACGAAAGCGCCCAACAGTGGGAAATGGCGCGAGCGATTGACCAGCAGATTCCCGCGATCTGGATGGTCCGCACCTTCCTCAAGCATGCCGATGAATCGGAGGACGACGAAGACCTGCGCGAGGTCGTTCGGGGTCTTTACGATTTCATCCTGGCGCTGGGTCCGCTGGACGAATCCACCGACCTTAAAAAGTACCTCAAGGCGGCGAAAAAGAAGCGCTCGAAGTTGAAGAAGGCCGCCGAGTTTTACGCGGCGATTCAGCCCGAGGTCAGTGGTCACACCAATTTCGAAATGGCGGCAAAGTCCTTGAATGTGGCTGTCGCCCGCATTGAGGAGATCCTGGCACGCAAGCCGAGCCCGCAGGCGACGCCAAGTTCATGATGCGGCGGTGAATTGCGACTTGGACGGCAGCAAGAGTTCAAGAGGGCATTCGGGGACGGTCCATCCTCTTTCATGCTCAAGAAACCCATCGGGCAGCAAAGTGCGAAGCAAGAGCACCCGCCCCATTCATCTTTCTGCCCTCCATCGTTCTGCCGAAACTCGAGCGATCAAAACCCGACGCTCACCCGCCATGCGGCCACGCAGCAAAGACTGGATCTAGCCACGGATATTAGCACGTGGAACAAGATCCGGGGCTGTCAAAAGGTTTGGTGCTGTGGCAGATCCGACTCGCGCAAGTCTTGTGCCCTGGCGAATACCGCGTCCCGGTGTTTGGGGTTTGCCACGGGTATGAGTTGCGAATTCCCCAGAGGCTGATCCCAGAGGCTGATCCCAATCGCGGAATGACCGCGAAGCGCTCAAAGACGGTAGCCGTGGGTAAGCCAGACGAGCCTGAGACGAGTGCTTGCGCCACACACGGTCGACGGGCGATAACCCACCCAATCCGTCCCGCGATTTCGGCCATCCAGATCGACGAATGGCAGTCCAAGCATCAATCGAGTTAGGGCGACCGTCGATGAAGTCTCGTACTGATTCAAGCCCCGCTGGTATCATCTCGCCGTTTGTTGGGGAACAGCGACGATCACGGAGCCACCGGAGAAAAACTCGTCACTGTCAAACCGCAGAATCGCCAGCCTGCTGTGCATCGCATTACTCCACGCATGATTGCGGTGCGGGCGAAGCATTCGCGTCGATGAATTCGATGAGTTCGTCCGCGAGAGCGACTACCTCTGGATCAATATCCGTTTGACACTGTTTGAGAGCGGGCAGTAGCCAGTTGGCAGTGCCTGCATCCAACGCTTGGGTCGGCAGCGAGTCAAAAGACTGTCTCAGTTGCTTCAGGACCGTTAGTCGCAGAAACGAAGCGGTCACCGGTTGGGAACAGATCGGCTGAATGGCGTGGCGGGGATGACTGGACGCTCCCATGCACAGCATCGTTCACGCAGCGTGCACGCCTGCCGTTGACAGATGGTCGGCACCCAAATCGCGTGACTCCAGTGTA
>JBCCRW010000315.1:0-6917 GCA_039201055.1 Planctomycetota bacterium
AAACCGTGAAGCATTTGGGATGGTGATCGCGACCATAATTCTTTTGCGTCAACGTCCCCTGACAATAAACCGTCCGCCCAAATTCGCCGCCCCACACCACCAAGGTGTCATCCAACATGCCACGTTGTTTCAGATCGGTCAGCAAACCGGCACTGGGCTGATCGACGTCGCGACACTGCTTGGGCAGGTCCTTGGGAAGTTGCCCGTGTTGATCCCAGCCGCGATGGAAAATCTGGGTGAAGCGAACTCCGCGTTCGGCCATGCGGCGTGACATCAAACAGCAATTGGCAAAGGTCCCCGGAATGGTCACATCGGGACCATAAAGATCCAAGACATGCTGCGGTTCATTCGAAATGTCCGACAATTCCGGAACGCTGGTTTGCATCCGGAACGCCATCTCATATTGAGCGATTCGAGCGTGCGTTTCCGGATCGCCGATCTGTTGAGCCGTTTGTTCGTTCAAACGGGCCAGCGAATCGAGCATCCGGCGGCGGACGGTGCGGTCGATGCCCGCAGGGTCCGAAAGATACAGCACCGGGTCCCCCGTGCTCCGCAACGCCACACCCTGGTACTTGCTGGGCAAGAAACCATTGCCCCACAAGCGATTGTAAAGCGCCTGGGCACTCTTTCGACCGGTCCACGATGCGGTCATCACCATGAACGCGGGTAGGTTCTCGTTCTCGGTGCCCAGGCCATAACTTAGCCAGGATCCCAACGACGCCTTGCCGGGCAATTGGTCTCCGGTGCAAATGTAGGTAATCGCCGGATCGTGATTGATCGCCTCGGTGTGCATCGACTTGATCAAAGCGATTTGGTCGACCTTTTCGGCCATATGCGGAATCAACTCGCTGGCCATGGTTTGATTTTCGCCATGGGGTGCGAACGAGTAGATCGACGGCGCGATCGGAAAACGCGACTGGCCGCTGGTCATCGTTGTCAAACGCTGCCCTTGGCGAATCGATTCGGGCAAATCTTTGTCGAACCAATCGGCCATCGCCGGTTTGTGGTCCCACATGTCCATTTGCGACGGCGCGCCCGACATAAACAGATAAATCGCGCGTTTTGCGGCGGGCCGATGATGAGGCAGATGGGGAAGCCCACCCACGCGAGTCTCACTGGCCCAAGAACTCGACAAGGACCCATCAATCCGTTCTCCCGCGGTACTCCGCATTTCCGCGGCGCCAAGTTTGGCCGAACCATCCAAACTCGCCAGCGCCGCCGCACCCAAGCCCATCACGGATTTTGAAAACAGCGAACGCCGAGTCAATTGCAGCCGCCGTTGCTCGGCCGGGTGCTGATTCAACAAAGCTTCGGAAATCGGTCTCATCATTTCGACACCACCTCGTCCAAGTTCAACAGGGCACCGGCGACAACGGCCAGGGCCGCATGCAGGGGCGCTTCGGGGTCATCGGCGGCGATCGCCAGTTCCGGCGTCGATGCCAACATCTTTTTGGTCAGCTGGGGCCTTTCCCGATAATGCCTTCGCAGATCGTCGGTCAGCCGGATAAGTTCCTCTAAATGACTTTCCGTGGGCGGCCGGGCGGTGACCGTTTCGTACATCCAGGCCAACCTTTGGGCGACGTGGTGTCCCGAATCTTGGTCCCCATTATTCACACTGGATGAGGTTGCCGCGGCAACGTCGATGGGATCGGCGATTTGGGCTTCGCGCAGGGCTCGCGCGGCCAAACCCGCCGCACATCGCAAATACTGTTCTTCGTTCATCAACAACAACGCTTGCAACGGCGTGTTGGTGCGTTCCCGCCGAGCGGTGCATGATTCGCGCGTCGGCGCATCAAAAGTCGTCATCTGCGGCGGCGCCGATGTGCGTTTCCAAAACGTATAGACGCTCCGGTGCAAAACTTTGCTTCCCGAATCGGCGCGAAACTTGGCCGTGTTGCTGTCGGTGTAGCCAACCGCTTTCCACAAACCATCCGGCTGTGGCGGTTTGACGCTTGGACCGCCGGGGAATTCGACCAGCAATCCTGACAACGCGAGTGCTTGGTCGCGCAGCGCTTCGGCGTCAAGGCGATGCCGCGGGCCACGTGCGAGGTAACGATTCGAAGGGTCCACGCGCAACATTTTTTCGGTGACCTTCGCCGAACGCCGATACGCCTTGCTGAGCACCAGGTTGCGGATGCAGCGTTTTACATCCCAGCCGCTTTCGACAAAATCTACCGCCAAATCATCCAGCAATTCCGGGTGAGATGGCATTTCACCCTGGCTGCCAAAATCTTCACTCGTGCGAACCAGCCCGGTCCCAAAGATCATCTGCCAATAACGATTGACCGCGACCCGCGCGGTCAGCGGGTGATCGGGCCGGGTCAGCCAGCGGGCCAATCCCAGCCGGTTTCGTGGCGTGTCGTCTCGCATCGGCGGCAAGAACCCGGGCACAGCTCGCGGCACCACATCGCCCCGCTGGTCATATTGACCGCGAACAAGCAAGTGCGCCGGACGCGGCTGGGCGGTTTCTTTCCAAATCAGCGTTGTCGGAATCGCTTTTTCGACCTTCTCGATCTCCGCCTTAATGCCATCGCGTTCGACTTGGATCGCCGTCAGATCGGGATGTGTCGCCACCAACAATCGAAAGTATCGCCGCAGCAACGTTTGCGTGACAGAATCGCGGGATTCTCGATCCGATGCCGCCAATGCACCAAGTGTCACGGGCGGCGGGACCATGGGCGATTGGTAGGCGATCGTGAACCGGCCGCCCCTGCGATGATCGGCCGATTGTTTTTGATCGGCCGATTGTTTTTGATCGGTCAGTTGTTTGTGATCGGTCAGTTGTTTGTGATCGGTCAACGGTCTGTGATCGACAAGCTGTAGGACCAAGTGGTTGTCGCCGGCGACCAGCGGCAGCGTTACGCGGCGGGCAAGCGGGTCCAGGGAAGCTGGGCCATGCACCAGAGCGATTTCCTTGCCGTTCAAACGAATGCGGCCGCCACCATCCAGACCGTACAACAACGACACGTTCTGTTTTCGTGGCGAATGAATTTTCTGGTAAACGAAAGACACCGATGGCGTGTCGTCGATCGTTTCGAGTTGGTTGATTCGCACACGATCAAATGTTTCGGGCTGCCGCCAGCGGTATTCCCGGTTGTCGGCTGAATCTACGTCAGCTGTTTGGTCATCGGCTAACTGGACTTCATCCAGCTTGGGCCCGTCTTTGGAATCAAACATCTTGCGCGCCAAGCCGGCCGCCGCGGTTGCCGCCGGGAAGGGACCGATGACGTGCATCGGACCCGGCGTGATACGCAAGTCCTCGGGCAAATCCGGCGACCCGGTTGAGATTCCGAGTTTGACGCGTGCGAATTGGTGCTGCTGATGGACCGATTGAAAGTGCAAACGCACCTCGATCTGCACGGAATCGGATTCGCCAAACAAACCGGGGACCTGAAACCACGCCGTGCGTGATCCCGGAACACGATGCGCGTTGACCGCCCAGCCCGTCCGATCGTCGATTTTGCCATCGATCGCTTTTTCAATGGCAAAACCGCCGTCGTCCTGTTGCACGTCGGCAATGGCGGATTCAATCGGAATGTCCATCCAATCATCGGAGACGTCGGGATCACGAAGCCGCACTTGAATTTCCGAAAGGACCACATTGCCATTGGCGGACTTGCCCAGCTTGGGCTTTGCGTCGCCGGTCGCGACTGGCAACAACGCGTCCAAACGCAGCGTCCGCCAAGCCGTCTTGCCGGGGATGGTCGCGCCCAGTGTGAGCGTGTCCTTGTCGGCCGCTTCGCCGCGAAGTTCGACGACAAAGTCATCACCAACATGCACGTCCCGCTCAGCCTCGGATACCGCCTTCGATATCTGCAATGGCAACGTGTTGACCGGGGTGTCGGTGGATAAGCGTTGCTCCCAGGCCGCTTGTGCTTCGTCAACGGCTGGCAGCGGCCCGTCGAGTTCAACGTCCAGTCGCTTGACGTGCCGGGCAAGCGATTCCAATTTTTCAGAATCCTGCTGGCTGGGCACCTTCAAGACCGGCGGGTGATCTTTCTTGTTTCCGTCCAGTGCTCGACCGTCCAGCGAATTGAAGAACGCCAGCAACGAGTAATAATCCTTCTGGCTGATCGGATCAAATTTATGATCGTGACAAACCGCGCACTGCGTGGTGAGCCCCAAGAAGATGGTCCCAAACGCATCCGTCCGGTCAATGCAATTGCGTGCAAAGACTTCGTCATAAATGGATCCGCCTTCGCTGGTGGTCACGTTGAGCCGATTAAATCCACTCGCGATCAGGTCGGCGTCGCTGGGCTCGGGAAGCAAGTCACCGGCCAACTGTCGCGTGATGAATTCGTCCAGCGGCATGTTGTCATCGATCGCCTGGATCACCCAATCCCGGTACGGGAACATTTCCCGATAGTTGTCCAAATGCAAACCATGGGTGTCGGCATAGCGGACCAGGTCCAACCAGTAGCGTCCGGCATGCTCGGCAAACTCCGGTGCATCGAGCAGTCGCTCGACCAGTTTTTCGTAACGTTCATCAGGTGCATCGGACAGGAACTGTTCGATTTGTTGACGTGTCGGTGGCAGTCCCGTCAGGTCCAAGCAAACCCGCCGCAACAGGACGCGATCGTCGGCAAGCGGACCGGCTTGCAGCCCCAATTCGTCCAACTTTTTTTCCACCCAAGTGTCGATCGCAGTCCCAATGGACTCGTGATGGGACCGTTTTGCGGGCCGATACGCCCAGTGCGTTTCGTAGGCGGCGCCTCCACCAAGCCAACGCCGAAGAATTGATTTTTGGGAATCCGAAAGCGGTTTGTGGTATTCCGGCGGCGGCATCACCAAATCGGCATCGGTCTCGACAATCCGTTTCCACAATTCCGTGTCCTCCGGCGCCGTGGCTTCCAACACCCAGTCGGCCTCACCCTCGACGTCCAAACGCAAACCCGCCATGCGATGATTGCTGTCCGGCCCGTGACAAGCAAAACAGTGATCCGAAAGAATCGGCCGCACATCGCGATTGAAATCCAGCGGTGCATCTTTGGCAGCGTCGGCGTGGACCGCAACGGCCTTGACCGCGTCGACCTCGGCAGGCCGTTCCGCCGACCCAAAAATCGGCGGCAGGCTGAACAGCACAATGCTGGTGACCAGGGCTAAAGACGGCGATCTTCGGGTCGCTTCGGGGCGGTTGAGCATCATGTCCGTGAAAACGGTTTGGCGGGGGCTCGGCGAGTATCCCAGAGTACCGGCATCCTTCACGAATTCCAAACAAAGCGGGCAATAATCGTGGTATCACGCGAGCTTTATCGACTCCAACCCGACAATTGCGATTTTTTGGGCCGAAAACCGACACAACGAACACAATCACTGCATTTTCTCTAAGCCGTCCATCGTAACTTCCGTTTTTCGAAGTGGATCCAACCACTTTGTCGCTCAAAGAAGTTGCCCGCGTGTCGCATCCTGGAATGCGCGTGCCGCATCCTGGACTGTTTGTGACCTTGAAGACCGCGTGATGTTGGCCGGCGACGCTGGCGTCGCGCTGAGCATTTCAACGGCACCGGCAGCCGACGTCCGAAGTGCCAGCTCCAGAGGCCCGAAATGTCGGCTTCAGAGGCCCGAAGTGCCGGGCCCAGCCAAGCCCAGGGAAACGAGCAACCCATTCAAAAAAAGCCCCAACGGGGCGGCCCCAATTCAACAGCGACCGCTCACCGCACGCCGAAACGTCTGAATCACATCGTTGGATAGATCGTATTTCGGTTTCCGAATGAGGTTACCACTACTCCTCGTCGACAAGTGCATGCATGTCTTGCCCAACACCAAGAACGCGTACGACTTCGATTGCTCCTGCATGCGGCCGATAGAACACGACGTATCGGCGAAAATCGTTTACCAATTTTGCCCGGACTCCAACCAGCCTTGGGCTGGTGGTCTCGAACGCCCCGCCAAGTTCCGGGTGTGTGCACAGCAACCCGACTGTTTCTCGGACACGATCAACGAATCTGTCCCCTGCACTTCCGACTGCTATCGCGTGTCGCTCCACATCTTCCCATGCTTTTGGACGCCACTTTGGTATGCGAGTGTCCGCCACCTACCCACCGACCCGGCCAGCAACCCTCGCCTTCATCTGACGCCAATCGTCGTCTGACTTTGCTGTGGCCGGGCCGCTAGCCAGGCCTTCAAGGAGTTCTTCCTCTAGCCTGACCTGGCGTTCCCTGGCGTCCACAACCAATGATGAGATGAAGTCGTTGACCGACGCAAAGCCCCGCTGTTTGGCGTGGTTTTCCGCAAAACGATGGACATCGTCGGGTAGGTGTACTGGTATTGTCGTCATGGCCATCCCTCGAACGATTTTTGATACATCCCCGAATTGTACCTTACGGCGATACTGTGGCAAATTAACAACTGTCTGTCCGAAAATTGGTGGAAGTCCGGTTTTGCTCGGGTTCGAGGCGGCGGATGCTTGCTGAAGATCTGCAATCGCGGCCGACTCAGGATTGCAAAAGCCCATTCTTGATCACTTTTTTGACACGCGCGCAGAACGCAAGACAGCTTGAGTAGCGACCGATTTGGAATGCAGGCGTATCGAGCTAAAGCCGCAGAGCGCTGGCTTTGCGCCGACTTGCTTTGGCGGTGGTGCAACTTCAAAAGCTGTTTGCCAAGCGTTTGAACGTTGCGGCCCAGCACCGCTAAACCAAAGTAACTTTCAAAGCCTACCTTGCCGCGGTCTCGGCACGCCTCAAACCGTTGCCACGCTGCATGACACCAATCGCCGACGCCCGAAGTGCCGGTCCCAGACGCCCAACGGGCGGGTTCCCTAGGCCCAACGGGCCGGCCCCAGCCAACCCAGGGCAACGCCCTGGGAGCCGAACACACCCGCCATCCGCAAGCCCCAAAAGTGGGCGGCCCCAAACGACACGCGACCATGCCGCAATCATGATCCAGGGTCTACCTACACATCGTGTTTTCGACCA
>JBCCRW010000316.1:0-6886 GCA_039201055.1 Planctomycetota bacterium
ATGGCAACGGTAAGCGAATTGATCTCCGAAAGCCGCGACGGCAAGGGCTCGCGGACGGATGAATTGTTTACGGTCATGTACGACGACCTTTGTCGGCTGGCCAATCGGTTTCTGCAAAATGAGCCGATGCGAAACCGACTGTCCTCGTCGTCGCTGGTCCACCAAGCCTATGTGCGGATGGTGGACCAAAACAAAATCAACTGGCAAGGGAAAACGCATTTCTTTGCCATCGGCGCGACCGTGATGCGCCGGATTCTAGTCGATCACGCGCGCAAGGTCCGCTCGTTGAAACGTGGCGGTGATTGGCAACGCCGCGTGCTGTCCGACGACGTGACGTTCCATTTGGGGCGCGACGAAGACGTGATGGCGCTCGACGAATTGCTGACGATGCTGGCCACGTTGAATCCGCGACAAGCAAAGATTGTTGAACTGCGTTTTTTCGGCGGCATGACCATGCGCGAAATCTCCGACGAAACGAGTATCGCGTTGCGAACCGTGGAAAAGGAATGGTCCATGGCCCGAGCTTGGATGCGAAAGGAACTTCGCAAGGATGACGTGCCCAATACACCCAACGGAACGAGTGCACCCGACAAAACCGCAAAACCCGAAGAGACATCGGACGAGGGTTGATGGACGCCGAGCGTTACGCGCGGGTCCGCGATTTGTTTTTTGAATCCGACCCTTTGCCACGCGACCGAGTGGTGGCGTTTCTAAAGTCCAAGTGCGGTGACGACCCATCATTGGTCGACGATGTCCTGGAACTTCTGGAAGAACATGATCCCGACCTGGCGGCCGTCGAAGGCAATCATATCCTTTCGTCACCAACCGACGCGTTGCACAAAGCAACGGTTTCTTCGGCCGGTGGGTCGGCGACGCAAAAGGTAAACACCGCCACCACCACCACCACCACAACCACTACCACTCACGACGGCGACGGTGTTGGTGATGCCGCCGGCAAGCGACGCGGCAGCGAGGCGACTTTGGGCGGCCCCCTGCGGACGCACGCCACACCGCGATACCTGGACGAAAAACCGGCCGCCGCGCCCCGCCCGATCGCCAAAATTTGGGCCGCCCGCACCCGGCGAAAATTTCGCATCACCGGCGCGTGGTTGTACCTGCTGTCGCTGGTCCCGACTGTGCTGATTGGTTTTTGGACCTACCGGCAAATTCGCACTCAATTGGAACGTTCGATCAAGAATGAATTCAGTGCGGTCTTGGACAGTGCCACCCTGGCGGCCGATCGATTCTTGAACACCAAAGCCGACCTGGTCGGCTTGTGGTCACAGCAGCCGGAGATTCGCCGCAGCGTCGAATCGCTGGTCAAGTTGCAACACGATGGCACCGATGTGGAAACGTTGCGCAGCCGGCCGGAAATCGATGCGATTGAAAACCAATTGCGGCAATTGTCCGGCCGCAACGAAGTCAAGTTTGTCGTTTGGAATTCGTCGCTGACCACGATCGCGTCCTGGTTACCCGAACGGACCGATGTTGGGATGCAGGTGCATCCCGATGGCGCGGCAAATTTGGCTCGGGTGTTCTCCGGGGAAACGGTTCTGTACGGACCGGCCCGCTTGGAAGAGGACATACCAGGGTTTACACCCGAGACAAACCGGCCCGTGATGGCGATCCTGGTGCCGGTTCGCAACGATTCGGGAAAGATCATTGCCGCGTTGTTGGTACGCGGCTTGAATTGGTTTGATGAGTTTTCGTCGCTTTTTGCGGACATCTCCGTCTCGCGTGGCATGGACTTGTACGCGGCGGACGCCGACGGGGTGATGTTGACGGCCAGCGTTCGGGCGATGGCCTTGGCCGACGGCGGACGCTTTGATGTGCCCGCCGATCGCATTCCCGCCGGGCTTCGCGTGGCCAACCCCGGCACCACCGACTTGTCGCTGGCACGACCGATCCGGCGCGACGTGCTGCCCATCACCGAAATCATCGCTGACCTCCGCGAGGTATCGCCCGGCGTTCGCACCGAGCCGTATCAAAATTATGCCGGTCAATCGGTGGTCGGTGCATCCCGGTGGCTGCCCGAGTGGAACTTGGGCGTGGTCGTTGAAGGGGATTCCGGAAAGGCATTCGGTCCGCTGGGCCTGGTTTTGAACGGCTTTTTCGGATTGGCGACGCTGCTGGCGATATCTTCGCTGGTCGCGGCGGCCAAGATCGCCAAATCGTCCACCGCCGAAGCGGCCGCATCCCATCCGCTCTCACGCTACGAAGTCTTGGGAACGTTGGGCGCCGGCGGTATGGGCATGGTTTACCACGTCCGCCATACGGGCCTGGGCCGCGATGCGGCGCTGAAGATCTTGCGGGGTGACCGCCAGCACTTCGAAGACCAAGCCCGCTTCGATCGCGAGGCAAGACTTGCATCGTCGCTGATCAATCCGCACACCGTCACGATTTACGACTACGGTCGGTCGCCCGACGGCGATGCATATTGTGTGATGGAATACCTATCCGGCTTGACGTTAAACGAGGTGATTAGCCGCGATGGTCCGCAGCCGATCGGTCGAGTGTTGACGATCCTGCGTCAAATCTGCGACGCGCTTTGCGAGGCGCACGCGCGGGGTTTGTGTCATCGCGATATCAAACCGCACAACATCATGTTGTCTCATGATCCGGCGGCCGGCGATTGGGCCGTGGTGTTCGATTACGGCTTGGCCAAACCCTTGCAGCCGGGTGGTGGCGTTTTCGAAACCGGCGAAACCGTTTGGGCGGGAACACCGATGTACATGGCACCCGAGCGGTTTCGTGACCCGAGCAATTTGGACCCCCGCAGCGATTTGTACGCCGTCGGTTCGGTCGCGTATTTGTTGTTGGCCGGAAATCCGCCCTTTGCCGAATCGGACCCGGAATCGTTGTTCGCTTTGATCTTGGATGAACAACCCATCAGTGTCGGCATTCATCGTGGGGAACCGCTGCCCGAAAGTGTTGAAGCGATGTTGCAGCGAATGATGGCCAAGGATCCCGCCGATCGATACGCCAGCGTGTTGGATTTGGCCAAAGACATCGATCGCCTGCGTTCGGAACACACCTGGTCGGTCGAACAATCATCGGTGTGGTGGCGAATTCACGCCGAAGACGCAATGAATCGGACAAAGTAGCCCGCCTCTCCGAGGCGGATTAAAAGAGTAGCCCGCCTCTCCGAGGCGTGATTTTTCGCCTCGGAGAGGCGAGCTACTTTCGCCAACCTCAGCCGCTGCTGTCATGCCAGGCACCCCAGCTGCCGCCCCATGATCCACCGCCCCAATTTCCACCGCCCCAATTTCCCCGCCGGCGACGGCTGCCCGCGCCGCGCGAACGTTCGACCAGCGCGCCACCGACCGCGTGTGCCATCGCGTTGATCAACACCTGCGTGGCCGGGTGCCTGGCGGCGTTGCCGATTTTTTCCATCATCGTTGGCCCCCAACGCTGCGACGATCGAATCACCTGCCACAGCGATTCCATGTCGCCCCGACGGATCACTTTGTCGACTTCGCCAAAGACGTCCAACGAGCCGACGAACTGGCTGCGGCTGCTGTCGAAACCGGCCGTGCGAAATTGTTGAATCAAGCGTCCCAGGTCACCCAGTGCTTTTTGCCGATTCAGCAGATCGGATTGCCATTTTCGAGCCGCGTCATCAAGCGATTCGATTTGGTCCTCCAGCCCTTCCAGCCGCGCGACAATTTGATCGTCGCTCAAGTCTCGCGTTCGCCGCGCCCGTTGATCCAATTCACGCGTGTCGATGTGTCCGAGCATGTCGCGAAAAATTTCGATCGCTTCGGTGTAGTAGCTGCCACGCGGGTCCCGAATACTCGAAAACTCGGCCTCTTGCGCTTCAATATCCGTCAACAGCGAATCCAATTCGCGGACCAGTGTGCGGCGATTTTGCACCTGGCGGGCGACCGAATCGACGTGCACATCCAAGCCGACTTCGGCGGCGACTTCATCGCGTCGACGTTCCAATTCGTCCATCACGGTATCGAGCGCCCGTCGGTCCTCGGCAATGATCTGCCGCATCTGGTCGGGCGTCTGCTTCAAAAAATCAAAGCCCTTTTTGGCTTGGCGATAGTCGATGTACTTGGCCAGCCAGCGATCCATCCGGCGGGTGATCCCGCGATGGGTGTATTGCGGAGTACCAAAACCCCGGTCGCGTAGATACCCAAACAGCTTGCATCGCTCGTAGGCGGGAAGCTTTCTCGCGGCGTCCTGTTCGATCTCGTTTAAGTTGGCTTCGGCGCGTTGGAGTGCGGTTTCGGCCAGCGCGGCTTTTTCGGACAGATCGCGAAACGAGGCGTCATCGACCAAACGTTGCTGCACCTTTTCGGCCATCGCATCGCGTGTTTCGATGGCTTCGTCGATGGAGCGATTCAGTTCAATCAATCGTTCGTCGCTGCTGACGCGGCGTTTGTTCAACTGTTCCAGTTTACCGGCCACCAAGTCGATCGCCTGTTGCTGTCGGTGCAGCACCTCGGCCAGCCGCGAGCGGACTTCGGCCCAGGTGTTTTGGATCGCTTCGGGAGTCAATTCGGGCAGATAAAATTCGGCAAGGTCGATCAGCACATCGCCACGACCGGCATCCAGATCATCACGCTTACCCTTTGATCCGGCCAGTTGCGTGCGATCGGCTTCGTACTGTCGTTGGTGATGGTTGTAGGCGTCCATCAATTGTTGATGGACGACGGGTCCAGAGATCGGCATAGACGAATTGCGAAAAGACTATGAAAGGAGCCACCAGAGACCGCCCGCGGCGACCATCACGGCGGCGGATGCCAGCAGCAGCTTGCCGCGTTGGACCCAGGCGTGGGCCAACACGCGTTTGAATCCGGCCGCTGGTTCTTTGTAAACATGCAAACGCTCGAGATATCGACTGATCGCGGCATCGATTTCGGCATCGGTGACCGGGTCGCCCGACAGCCGAGCTTGGCGGACCAGTTTGTCGCGAAGGCCCGCGCGTAAATCATCGCGGCGGAACATCTCCTCGGCCGATTGCCGCTGGTCCCGCATCTCGCGCGCGACATCCATGACACGCAGCGTTTCTTCCAAGCTCAAATTTTCCAGCGGCAATTCCGGGCGCTGAGCCTGCCGCTGGGAAATCGGTGCGGCTTGGGATGAGGCAGTCGTGGTCATGTTGGGCATGGATGAAGAAACGAATCCCGCGGCGGCCAAGATGGGTGCGTCATGCCGCCAGTGCGGTATATTACGAAAAATCGGTGGTGGGGCCATTCGCCCCTTCCGCCGCCTCTATCTTTTGTCTTTCGCACGGTAATCTTGCATGTCCGCCTCTGCCCAGCAAAACGCACCGCAGCCAACCACTTCCCGTGACACCCGATCGGTCAAGGGATACCTCGATCGTGCCGTCGATGTCCTCAAAAAGTACGGCGGCAAGGGCGAATCGGCGCCCCAGGAACTGATCGGCCTGCTCGAAGAAGTCCGGCATTTGGACGAGGACAAGGTGCTGGCGATCGCCGACGTCATCCAGCACATGAGTGCCTTCAACGCGCTCGTTCGCGAAAACATTGAAGCGGTCAACATCGGCAATCGATACATGGACATCACCCAGATGTTTGATTCGATTCGCGACGACAGCAAACGTTTGATCGGCCAACTGGACGACGGCCGCATCAGCGGCACCGAAAAGCTTTCCAATTGGTGGATGAAGCTGCGTCGTGGGACACCCAGCGATCGCTTCGAAAAAATCGTTGAAACGTACAGCGATGTCGCCAAGGACACCAAAGAGGCACTCAAACGCGAAGAGGCCATCATGGAGGGCTACATCGATTTTCGTTTCGCATTAAAGGAAGCCGAGGTTTTGGCCCGCGAAATCTTGGATACCCACGCCCCGGTTTTGGAAGCCGCCAAGCAACGGCTGGCGTCCAGCCAAACGGCACTCGACGAATATCAGGGAACCGACGAGGGCGGCAAAAGCCAGTTGGAATTGGAACGCGATGAAGCACGCCATCACTATGAAAAGGAAGACGCAAACTTCCAACTCCTTAAAGACATCGCCGAAAATTTGGAAATCGGCTACGACGTCGGCGAAACCCTGATCACCAAGCTGAAGCAAACCCACGACGTCAAAGAACGCGTCTTCCGCCGAGCGGTGACATTCTTTACGACCAACGAACACGTCTTCACGATCCTGGGCACGGTGTACACCAGCCAGCATGGTTTGCACGAAGTCACCCAGGCCACCGAGGCAATGAAGGAAGGGGTCAACAAGGGACTCGAGGACGTTGCCAATCTTGGGAGAGAACTTGAGCGGGCCGCTCTGAAAGCCGGTTACGGCAGCACCATCAATCCCGAAAGCGTGCAAAAATTGGTCGACGCAATCAGCGGCTTCCAAATCGAATCGCTGCAAATGATCACCGAACTTCGGAAGGAATCCGAGGACAGCACCAAGGCGATTCGCAAGGCCGTCGAAGAAGGTAAGAAAAAGTACCAGGAGACCTTGGCCAAGCACGCCCGCGGCGACGTCTTTAGCGGATAACGCGAATCCGTTTCGCGGCCGTCGGGAATCGGGGCGTGCACGGGTGAGCCGAAGGTGTGGCGACAGCCACGCGTCGGGCCTGAAAACGTTTGCTTCGCGAGAACACGTTTCGGCGCACGGACCCGGCTCGCGGCTGTCGCCGCAATCTCGGCTCACCAATGCGCGTGATGCCGTGCGGCACGCGCGTTTTGCACTGCGGATCGACTTGCATGGAATGACCGCGAAGCGGTCACAGACGGTAGCCGGGGGTCAGTTCGGCGATCCTCCAGCGAGCCGGACGCCACCCCCGGTTCGGAACGCCTGCCCCAGACGATCGTCTCGGGGGGTTGGGCGTGTATTCCCCGCCACGGGGAAAAAGCCGGTAGCCGTGGGTAAGCCAGCCGAGCCTGAGGCGAGAGCTTGCGCCACCCACGGTCG
>JBCCRW010000317.1:0-6875 GCA_039201055.1 Planctomycetota bacterium
CAAAACGTGGGGGAGAGGGATGGGGTGAGGGGGATCGCGCGCCCCCCGAAGCCCAAGCCACCTCACCGTCCCCACCGAAATTCAAACGAAATCTGTCGCCCGTTGGAACGCCGCGGTGGCCATCAACAAACGTGCCTCCGACAACGGCGGTCCCTGCAATTGAATTCCAATGGGCAAACCGTCGGGATCTTTACCGCCGGGAAACGACACGGCCGGGATGCCCGCCAAGTTGGCGCCGACGGTGAATAAATCTTCCAAGTACATCGAGACCGGGTCATCGGTCTTTTCGCCCAATCGAAATGCCGACGCCGGCGTGGCCGGGCCCAACACCAAATCCACCTGGCTCATCGCGGCATCGAAATCGCCACGTATCAAACGCCGGACTTTCAACGCCTGTTTGTAATATTGATCGGCGTATCCCTCCGATAACGCATAAGTCCCGATCATGATTCGCCGCTTGACTTCCCGACCGAAACCCTCGCCCCGTGTGTGGCTGTACATCGTCGCCAATTGATCCGCATCGGCGGCGCGATGACCGTAGCGAGCCCCATCGAAACGCGACAAATTGCTGGACGCCTCCGAGGGTGCGATCACGTAATAAGTCGGTACCCAGTACTCCGCATGCGGAAGCGCGATCGGCTGTAGATCACAACCCAGAGATCGAAAGGTTTCGGCCGCCGCTTGGGTGGCCCGCCGCGTCGCTTCGGAAACGCCATCATGCTCCAGGACATCTTCTAATACGCCAATCTTCAGGCCACGCAAATCATCGCTGGCCGTTGCCGGAAGGCTGGGCGGATACGGCTGGTTCAGCGAAGTCGTATCGCCCGGGTCGTGGCCGGCGATGACATCCAACAGCATGGCGCAATCCACGGCGGTGGCCGCCATCGGACCGCCCTGATCCAAGCTGCTTGCAAAGGCCACCATGCCGCGACGACTGACCCGGCCATAGGTCGGCTTGAGTCCCGTCAAACCACAAAACGCGGCCGGCTGACGAATCGATCCCCCGGTGTCGCTACCCACGGCCAAGGGAGCCATGCCGGCGGCGACCGCCGCCGCCGAACCACCCGACGAACCGCCGGCCGTGCGACTGACATCGCAGGGGTTGCGGGTGACGCCGGTGTATCCGGTTTCGGTCGACCCGCCCATCGCAAATTCATCCATGTTGGTCTTGCCGATCAAAACGGCATCGGCCAAACGCAAGCGCCGCACCACTTCGGCATCCACGGGCGATGCATAGCCGGCCAAGATTCGTGATCCGCAAGTCGTCGGCATGTCGGTGGTGACAAACAAATCCTTGACGGCCACCGGGATTCCGGCAAGCGGACCGAGCATTTCGCCGCGCCCACGACGGGCATCGATTTGCTCGGCATGGGCGATCGCGCCTTCGCGATCAACATGCACAAACGCATGGATCGAATCGTCTTTGGCGGCGATCGCTTGCAGCGCCGTTTGGGTGGCATCGGCAGCGGAAACAACACCGCTGGAAATATCACGAAGGCTGTGGGGGAACATGACGCGAGTGGTCAAAGGATGGGCTGTGCAAAAAGCAAAACCCGGACGCATGTCCGGGGTCAGGAACCAACGAGCGATTCGGAGTCGCGGAGCGACGGCAACGGAGTCTATCGGGCGGTGAACACGGCATCCAGCAACCCGTTCCTGTCGTCGCTCCGCGACTTGAGATTCGTTGGGGGCAAGTTCCCCGGACCCAGCGTCCGGGGCTACAAACTACCATCGCTTCGCGATTGACGTGCGGGCAAAACGAATCCAAGGTCGCACCCCTTCCCGAGGCGTTTTATTTTCTTCGCCTATGAGAGTCGATCTACTGATTCGCTCGGCTAGTCATTCAAAAACGAAATCGTTGCCACGCAGCCCGCCGGACCACCGGCCAATGCAATGTCAGCTTGGTGCAAGGTTGCGATGCGGTACGCTCGACATAAACCCAAACCCAAACCCCGACCCGCCTCGCGACCACTGAAATACGGATCGAAGGCGTGACGTTTGGCGTCCTCGCTAAGCCCCGGACCGCTGTCGGCGACGTGCAGCCGCGTCTTGCGATCATCACGCGAAATCGAAAGCACCACCGTGCCGCTCTGCCCAACCGCTTCGATGGCATTCTTGATCAGCGCCCGGAGTGCCTCGGCGATCATGTCGCGGTCCCCACGAACCGTCACCGGTCCGTTGGTCTTGGTGCCGATCCGAATGCCCGCCGCCTCGCAAGATTCACGCCATTCCTCAGCCGCCAAATCGACCACCTGCGTCAAATCAAAGTCGTCGATCTCCGGCTGCGGTGGATTGGCGTAAAACATCAGGTCGGTGATCATCGAGTGGGCGCGATACGCCTGGTCGACAATTTTCCGCAGCGCGTCGTCTCGCTTTTCCGCCGCGATCTCCTGACTGCCCGATAACCCCTGACTGCTCGATAACCCCTGACTGCTCGACAACCCCTGACTGCTCGACAACCCCTGACTGCTCGACAACCCCTGACTGCCCAAGAGCCACTGTGCACGCGTTGAAATGTTCGCCAGCGGATTGTTGATTTCATGCGACAACCCGTAGGCCAGCTGCCGGATCGCGTCCAACTTTTCACGTTCGAGCCGCCGATCAAAGCTTTCTTCGAGTGTTTGCAATTGCCCACGCAGTCGAGCAAGGGATTGCAGCGGATCACCCGCAAACGGTTCTACATCGCTGTTCGATTCACGATCACTTGCACGTTCACGATCACTTGCACGTTCCGCAGTGGTGGTCGGTTCATCATCAACGCTCGAATCGGGAGCTTCGTTTGGCGGGGATGCACGGCGCTCACCGCCCAGCGTCCGCGCGGTGTCGCGGATGCTAGGCCAAGTGGCCTTCCAAGCTTCGTCGACCGGTGGCCCCGTTACCTCCAGCCACAAATCCGCGTTGCGAATCCACTGATCGTTGGGCAATGTTTGGAAATATCGCCGAACTTCGTCCAGCCGGGCGCGTGCCGCCAGATCCAGTTCGGGCAGCGAGAAAAACGCATCGCCGCCGGAAAACTGTGTGGCGACTTGATCCAAGTACGCGGCGGCCGCCTGATGAATACTGACTTTGGACGCGGCCGGCAGCGTAAAGGCGACGGCCAACCAGAACGCCGGTTCCAATCGCATTTGCCGAATGACCGCGGCGGACCAATGATGCCGGCCCGAAGCCGTTGACAGGCCGCGGTCACACAGGACCGAAGTCAGTAGCGCCGAAGTTTCATCGCTTCGCGGCAAAAAATATCGCCGCGATTGGTGGCGGATCCCGGGAAACCAACGCATTCGGATGTGCAGCTCACAACGCGGACCGACGGGCAGCTCCCAACCCAGAGATCGCTCACGCGACGTCCGGTTTCTCCATTTCCAGCAGCTCGCCGGAACGCTCGATCAAGTCATCGATCGAGAACGGCTTTTGCATGAAGTCATTCGCACCGGCGTCCAGCAATCCCTGCTTCTTGGATTCTTCGACCATCCCGGAAATGCACAGGATTTTGACCATGTCCATCGTGGGATCGGTGCGAACGCGCTGGCAAACCTCTTTGCCGTTGATGTCGGGCAACATCACGTCCAGAACCACCAAATCGGGCCGAAATTCCTTGACACCCATTCCGGCGTCAAAGCCGTTGTTGGCGGTGCGGATTTCGAAACGCCCATCGCGGCGGAAACCGTCTTCCATCAAATCGACCAAGTCCTGGTCGTCATCGACGATCAACAATTTTTTGTGACCGTTTTCCAATGCCTCGGTGGGAATCCCATTGTCCTTCATGAACAAATACAGATGCTCCCGCGGGATTCGCCGAAACTTGCTGCCCGGGACCCGAAAGCCCTTCAGCGACCCGTTGTCGAAACAACGGATAATCGTCTGCTGCGAGACTTTACAAATCTTCGCCGCTTCACCGGTCGTGAAGACCGTTTTGGTGGTGGTCATGCCGGATCAATCCTCCTTGCGTGACGAGCAAGATCCTTAATTGCCTGTCGAATGTCTTTGACTGTTCATACCGAACACCCATGGAACTCCCCGTTTAGCAAACTTACCGTTCCACCGCACTAGCGCATTTCGCTTTATTTTGTGCATGGCTCGCAAGCCGCAGAGTGTTCGCAAAGGACCCCGGCCGCCCGAAACCCCTAGCTTATTCTGTTTACCGTTTGCGAGCCGATACGTCAATTCAATCGGCCACCGCGCGAATGTCCTCCGGCAGCGTTTCGGGCCAATCTCCGGTCAATTCCATTTTGCGAATCTTGGCCAATTGTCCGTTCGCGCGAGTCCAGCCGACGTGGGGATCCAACGTGCACGATTCCCGCACCAATTCGTCGCCGTTGACGCGCAGCACCAAATCGGCTCCCTCGCGACGAAATTCATAAACATTCCACGCTTGATCCTTCAGCCGAATGTCGGAAGCCAAGACTTTGGGTTTGGCGGGTTTTCGGCGGCCACGCGTCAGCGTCGTTTGCGCCATCACGTTGTAATTCAAGCTGCCGGGAATCCAGCCTTCGTCGCCCGGGATCACCTGCATCCGATCCAGGCTCGCGCCCAAGCTGGTAACGCCCTCGTCGTGCCAAAATTCAATCCGAATCGCTTCGCCATCCAGCAACGGTCGCGAGTAAGCAGCACGAGTGCCACCGTCGTAGGATCCCGAAGCGGCGCCGGCAAATTCCAGCACCCCTTCGTCGCTGAGCGACCAAGCCGTCTCGATATTGCGTCGCACGGCAGTCGTTTCTTCCTGGATGTTCCCTTCAGGAATTTTCGGATCAATAAAGGGCGGGTTGCCGGTCGTGATCCAGCCCCGCATCGTGGGGCTGATCAAATTGACCGAGCGTGGGATGGTGGGATTCCCTTCGATCTTCATGCCCCGAATTTCGCCAAAGCGAATCGAGCGATGCGTCAATCCGACAAACGGAAAGGACGTGTCATAGATGTCCTCGAAATAGACCGCATCATTGCAAGCGGCGGTCAGTTTTGAACCGGTGACGCGAACCGATTTTTGGTTGACGTCGTCATAGCGGATCTCCGGAACCTCAAATTTGTTGGCGGCCCCGACCAGGGTTCCAATCGTCGCGGTGCGGTCCCAGCCCCGCGCGATCAAACGCAACCCACCGGCGGTCAAATTGGCCTCGGCCGCGTTGCCCTCGACGGTATCGGCGACAAATTCAAAGTCGCCCTCCACGGGGTACTTCAACATCAACACGCAGCGTCCCTGACCCGAAGCGGTGTGCAGCACGCCTTCGGAATCGACACGGTACAGCGGTTGAAGATTCTGATTGAACCCGTAGTAACTTTGATATGCCGTTTGCGGCATCGCCATGAAGTGCTTCAGCGGTGAACCGGGATTTGAACCGGCGTGACGACCCGATGCGGATTCGGCCATCAAACGCCCGACCAAGGTAATTCCCGTGTTATCTTCCAGGCGTGTTGCGTAGGCCCGCAGTTCGGTAATCAACGAATCCGTCAAATCGCCGTTCCAGCCTTTGTCCAACATCAGCGCCGCGATCACCAAGTCGTTCATTGGCAAAACGGGTTTGTCAACTTCGTCATCGTCTTCTGCGTCGTCGTCTTCATCGTCTGCGTCGTCACCATCGTCTTGTCCGCCGGATCCTTCGGCCGCGGAGTTTTGTTCCTTGTCGTCCGACTTCCGTTTGGGTTCCTCGGGCCGCTCGCGACGCAAGCGATCGATCCTGGCTTGCAGCTTGGCGACCAACGCGGGCGGAACTTCGCCGCCATCATCGGCCCCCAGGATTGCGTCAATCAATTCGGCGTACTCGCGCAGCGTCTGATCTTCCAGCGCTGCCCAAGTTTGCCGCAGTTCGTCCGCCTTGCCACAAAGTCTGGCCGCCCGGTGCAATGCCACGATTGAATCGTAAACCGGAACGTTGGGGTGCACGAAATCATCGGTGGACCCATCCCGCATTTTTAAAACGGGATCGTCGCCGTAAAGATCACGCAGCGTCCGGGCTTTGGGGACAAAGCGCGCGACGGGACGGAAATGCAACAACCCTAATAAGCCGTCGTCTTCGTCCACATCACCTTCGTCCGCGTCGTCTTCATACGCATCGGTTTCCGACGTGTCCCCAACCGCATCCGCATCGCCACGGGTTCCCGCGTCGCCTGTACCTTCCGCGTCGGCTGTGCCTTCCGCATCGTCACCAACCTCCTTCGATGGTTCTTCGTCATCGCCAAAGGTCAAACGCTTTAGCGTTTCGTATTGGCTTTCCGGTTTCAGCCCGCCGATTCGCTTGGCAACCCAATCCATCGGTTGTGACGCCGGAAAAGTGTCCTGGGCGGACAAGCGTTTTAGACCTTTGCGATACAGCGGAAGCAATTCGGTAAACGTCGCATCGTCGACCGAATGCATCGCCAAAACGCCGATGGTGGCCTGCCCCACTTGTTGCCGCTGCGTTGCCAGATCGTTTGGATAATATTGACTGTATTGCTGCTCGAGGCCGCTTACCTGTTCGCCGAGCAATTCGCGAATTTTCGCAAACCGCCCGCGCTGGCGATAATCCTCAATCAAGACCGACGAGAGCATCTTGTCGGCTTCCGAAAGCCGCTGCAGCGTCCAGGTATCCGAGCGAATCAATTTGCGTGTTCGCAGCAACAATTTCTTGGCCTTCTCGCGAACGTTGGGCGAATAATCGATTTCGTCCGGGACTTTCGTGTCGGAAGTGTTTGCATCCTCGGGCGTCTCCGCGGCATCCTCGGGCCGCGTTTGCACGATCGGCAAGAACCGGGCAATCATGGATTCGACCAAACGCGACTTCTTGGCGGTCTGCTGCTGCATCTGCGTCGTGATGCTTTGCACCCGTGTCGCTTCGACCGCTGGCGCATCCAGTGGGGGCAGCTCCGTCGACACCAAAACCTCGACGGGTTCGAACCATTCCTCG
>JBCCRW010000318.1:0-6842 GCA_039201055.1 Planctomycetota bacterium
GCGATCTGGCTTTTGGCAAACGCCAGCGAAAATTTGTCGCTGATGCCCATGACTTCGCCGGTGGACCGCATTTCGGGACCCAGCACGATATCGACGCCCGCGAATTTACGAAATGGAAACACACTTTCCTTGATCGAAACATGGGTCGGGATAAATTCGTCGCGCACGCCCAACTCTTCAAGCGTTTTGCCCGCCATGACCTTGGTGGCCAGTCCCGCGACGGGGACTCCGGTGGCTTTGGCGACAAAGGGCACGGTCCGCGAAGCGCGCGGATTGACTTCCAAGATGTACAGCGTCGGCACGCCGTCTTCGCTGCGGATGGCGAATTGAATGTTCATCAAGCCAATGACGTTCAATTCCTTGGCAAGCATTTTTGTGGCCTTGCGAATCTCGGCCAGCGTGTTTTGCGTCAATGAAAACGGTGGGATCGCACACGCCGAATCGCCACTGTGCACGCCGGCTTCTTCGATGTGTTCCATGATGCCCATGATGACGCAATCGGTGCCGTCGCTAATCGCATCGACATCGCATTCGGTCGCGTCTTCCAAAAATTGGTCGATCAAAACCGGTTGACCGTCGGCGACGACAAAGGCTTCGGCGACATAACGTTCAAATTGTGTCTGGTCGTAACAGATTTCCATCGCCCGTCCCCCCAGCACAAAGCTGGGCCGAACCAAGACGGGATAACCAATGCGTTTGACTTCCGCGCGGGCTTGACCCATTGTTCGCGCGATCCCGGCGGGCGGCTGGCGTAAACCCAGCCGGTCGATCAATTGCTGGAACAACTCGCGATCTTCGGTCATGTCGATCGTGTCGACCGAGGTGCCGATGATGGGCACGCCGGCCTGTTCCAAACCGCGAGCCAAATTGAGCGGCGTTTGACCACCGAATTGGACAATGACGCCATCGGGATCCACGGCATCACAAATGTTCAAAACGTCTTCCACGGTCAGCGGTTCGAAGAACAACAAATCCGACGTGTCGTAATCGGTGCTGACCGTTTCGGGATTGCTGTTGACCATGATCGATTCGATCCCGATCTGGCGCAGTGCGAACGAAGCGTGGCAACAGCAATAATCGAATTCGATGCCCTGGCCGATGCGATTGGGACCGCCGCCCAAAATGATGATGCGTTTTTTGTCGCCCTTGGCCGGCAATTCGTTTTCTTGTTCGTAGGTGCTGTAAAAGTACGGCGTGTAGGCTTCGAATTCGGCGGCGCAGGTGTCGACACTTTTGTAGACCGGGCGGATGCCCAGCCCGATTCGATATTCGCGAACCTTGGCCTCGGTGGAACCGACCAATTTGGCAATTTGCCGATCGGAAAAACCATCCCGTTTAATTTCGAACAGGGTTTCGCGATCGATGCCCGAAAGTTCCCCCAGGTCGGCGATCTGGTCTTCGCGGCTGATGATCTGTAGCAGGTGATCCAGGAACCAACGGTCGATGTGGGTGAGCGAATAGATTTCGTCGATCGACATGCCGGCCTTGATCGCATACCGCATATAAAAAATGCGTTCGGACCCCGGCGTGCTCAACCGAGCCCGAATTTCGTCTTCGCTGGGCCGGTTTTCTCGCGGTGCGTTTTTGGTGCCCCACAAATCGCGATTGTCACAGCCCAGGCCAAAGGCACCGACCTCTAAACCACGGATCGCCTTTTGCAGAGATTCGCGAAAGGTTCGCCCGATGGCCATGGTTTCGCCGACCGACTTCATTTGCGTGGTCAGCGTGGCGTCGGCTTCGGGAAATTTTTCAAAAGCGAAGCGTGGAATCTTGGTGACGACGTAATCGATCGTCGGTTCAAAACACGCTTTGGTTTTTTGCGTGATATCGTTGGGCAATTCCCACAGGCGATAGCCGACGGCCAGCTTGGCGGCGATTTTGGCGATGGGAAATCCCGTGGCCTTACTGGCCAATGCACTGGAGCGAGATACCCGCGGGTTCATTTCGATCACGATCATTCGCCCCGTCTCGGGCTGGATCGCAAACTGGATGTTGGAGCCACCCGTTTCGACGCCGATTTCGCGAATCACGGCCAGCGAGGCGTCACGCATCCGCTGGTATTCCTTGTCGCTAAGCGTTTGTGCCGGCGCGACGGTGATGGAATCGCCCGTGTGCACCCCCATCGCATCAAAATTTTCGATGCTGCAAATGATGACAACGTTATCGTCGACATCACGCATGACTTCCATTTCGTATTCTTTCCAACCGATGATCGATTCTTCGATCAAGACTTCGGTCACCGGCGATTGGTCCAAACCGCTTTGCACGAGCGAATCAAAATCGTCCTTGTTGTAGGCGATCGCGCTGCCCGAACCGCCCATCGTGAAACTGGGTCGCACCACGGCGGGCAAACCGACTTCGCCGAGTGCCTTGCGGGCCTCTTCGATGGTGTGCACCGTGAAGCCTTTGCAAACATCCAAACCGATCTTTTCCATCGCCGATTTGAACTGTTCGCGTTCTTCGGCTTTGGCGATCACCTTGGCGTCGGCGGCGATCATTTCCACGCCGTATTTTTCCAGGACACCGTGGGAGTCCAGTTCCATCGCTAGGTTCAATCCCGTTTGACCGCCCAAGGTGGGCAGCACCGCGTCGGGTTTTTCGGCGGCGATGATCTTTTCGATCATCTGCCAAGTCAACGGTTCGATGTAGGTTGCGTCGGCGGTCTCCGGGTCGGTCATGATCGTGGCGGGGTTGCTGTTGACCAACACCACTTCATAGCCCTCCTCGCGAAGAGCTTTGCACGCTTGGGTTCCCGAATAATCAAATTCACAGGCCTGGCCGATCACAATCGGACCGCTACCAATAATCAGAATCTTGTGAATATCGTCGCGTCGAGGCACGGCGGTCCGGGTTTGGGAAGGGGGACAAGCGGGTGGAAACTCGGCGATTTGCCGGAAACGAAAACGTTGTGCTTTGTTCCCGTTTTCGAAGCTTAAATTGAACCGATCATCTGTCCAAGGTGGCGTCAGGATCACCCGCTGCCGCTTGCACAAAACCCACCGGGAAGCCATCCATTCGTGATTGAAATCCGTCGTTCGGCCGACCGCGGCCATTTGGTCGAAAGCGGCCTGGAATCTTGGCACACGTTTTCATTCGGAAATTATCACGACCCCGAACACATGATGTTTCGGCAGCTTCGGGTGCTGTGCGAAGCAACCCTGGCACCGGGCACGCGGCACCGAAACAGCGCCCAGCACGACATGGAAATTTTGACCTATGTCCTAGGTGGCGAACTGCAACACCGCGACGGGAGCGGTCGCCTGCAGCACCTGGGTCGCGGCGAAATGCAACGCTTGTCCACGGCCGCCGGGTCGCAGCATCAAATCATCAACGCGTCGGACCACGAACCGTTGAAGCTGTTTCAAATCTGGATCTATCCCGAAGTCCAGGGACTTCCGCCGGGCTACCAGCGTCTTGGTGGTCCCGTTGAAATTCCCGAAAACTCGTTGCGTCTGGTGGCCACCCGCAACGGACAATCCGAAACGCTGACGGTTCACCAGGACACCCGAATGTGGCTGGGCAAAATTTGCAAGGGCAAGGAAATCCGTCACGCCATCGATCCGGGTCGTCAAGCGTGGCTGCAAGTCCTGCGTGGTGCGATTGCAATCGGGACGGGTGCTTCCGATACGGCTCGCCCGTCGGCGGCGGAATTGGAAGCCGGCGACGGTGTCGCGATCCGCTTTGAATCGCATCTGCGGCTGTACGGCTTTGAAAACGCCGAAATCATGCTGTTCGAATTGGTGTGATTCGCGCCCCCGGTGGCCGACGAGCGTGCCTGATTCGATAGCGGGAGCGTTTTCTTGGAGAAAATACTCTCGGACAACGCCTTTTTTTGAAGGTTTTGTCGCGTGTCTTTGATCCCGTCGGAGGACCCCATGCAAGAGAACGAAGAGACCCTTTACGTCGCCAGCCCGTCCATGTTTCGAAATCATCCAATCGGCTTCGTGCTGACGCTGATTTTGTCACTGGTCGGTGTCGGCCTGGTGATTTTCTTAGTCTGGTATCTGCGTGCCCGATCGACGGAGCTGACCGTGACAAATCTGCGAACGCGTTTACATCGCGGCTGGTTGTCACGACAAATTAGCGAGGTTTGGCACCGCGACATTCGCAACGTTCAACTGAATCAAACGCTGATGCAGCGTCTGCTGGGCACCGGACGGATCGGGATCAGCAGCAGCGGCACATCGGGTTTGGAAATTGACGTCGGCGGACTGCGTGGCGTCGATGGCATCAAATCGCTGATCGACAAGTATCGCGCAACGGCGGCCAGTACGGACTAGTCTGGCGAACAACGGCTACGTCTGGCGAACAACGGCGACAACAATCTTTTTAAGATGATTGCTTCGACACGGGGACAAATTTCCCAGTACGCCAGCCGTCGCTAATGTCTTTCCGTGACTTCATTACCGTTTGCTTCCAAACCGATTTTGACCTCTGACCCATCGTTTCGATCATCCGCAAATCGCGCCGGCACGATGCGGTCAATGCGCGTCGCATCGCAAAAGGGCCTGACCTTGATCGAGTTGGTGGCGGCCCTGGTGCTGTGCTCGCTCATGATGACCGCCGTGATCGGCGTGCTGCATACGGTCGTTCGCCAACAGCGACTTTGGCAACGCCAGGGCATGTCGAACACGTCGCCAGCGCCGGTGTTACAAATGCTTCGTGACGATCTGATCAACGCCCGGGGCTACTTGCCCGAATCCGGTGGGTTTCGACTGCTTGGCCTGGGGCGCGATTCCGGACTGCCCGGGCAAATCGTTTACGGAGTGAAAACGATCGGCGACACGAGTGTGCTGGTGCGTCGTGATTCGGTGACGTCACAATGCCTTTGGGTCGGTTGTGGCGGCGTCGAAATTCAAGACCTCGCCATTTCCTCCGGCAACCGGCAACGTGAAGCACTCGCGGACGAACCGCTCGCCTTTGCCAGCCTGGCCGGTGGGTTGCCGATGATCCCCGAGGTGTTTCGGCTGCGCTGTTTCGATGACCGCGGGCGGGTGCTGCACGAGGAGGTGATCGAGCACCATGGGTTTTAAAGATCCGTCGCCGCGTTTTGAATATCGATTTTGGCCGGCGGCCGCGGCAAGTTCACTCCGCGCCGTGGCAATGCAGAAGCCGCATCGCGGCTTTGTGCTGCTGCTGGTGATCGCGGTGCTGACAGTTGTGTTGACCGCCATGGTGACGCTGGCCAACACCTCGCTACGACGTGCCGAAGCGGCCTCCGATGCAACGCGTCGTTTGCAAGTTCGCTGGGGCCATCGCAGCCTTCGCAAAACGCTGATGGCGGCCGCCAAGCCCACCTTCCAAACGCGATTCGAGCAATGGACCGAAACGCGATTGGCCGCCGGCAATCGACGTCCGCCCGAACCGCCAACGCCCTGGATCGATGGCACGGTGCAATTGGGAAGGGTCGCGTTCGATGTTCGCTTGGGCGACGACCAAGCGAAATTGCCCATCAACGCGATTTATCACCAAGAGGGCATCGATTCGCTGGCCGCCGCCATGCGTCGTAGCAGCGACGGCTGGGGGCGAGCGATTCGTTTGGTCCCCGCAACGCCGCCCTTGGAGCAGAATCGGCGTGGCTTGCAAAATCGACTTGGCTTGTCCGAATTGCGGGATCGAAGCGACGACGAAGATGACGACGATGATTCGCGGGCCGAGGAAACGGTGCCGGCGACACCGCCCGCATTTCGAAGTTGGGGCGAGGTGGTCGACGCGGCCGTGATCGCTCAAGCGGGGCCCAACGCGTGGGCCGAGTCGACGCGGTGGTGGAATTTGGGCGCCAGCCGAACCCTGAACATAAAGCGCGCCTCCGAACCGGTCATCATCGCGACGGCGGAATCGATACTGGGCCCCGCGGGAGCCCGCCGGTTTGCTTGGCGTCATCGTCAAAACCGGAGCGCTTCGATCGAAGCGCTGTTGCAATCGGAAGTTTCGGTTCAGCGAAACCGTCAGCGGCTGGCCGATCGGCTTTCGGCGACTTCCGAATCGTTTTCGTTGTGGGTGCGAAGCCGATCGCCGCAAGCAACGGCGACCTTCAAGCCGATAGAATCGAATAGGCCCGGCGGTTTTCCGGCCGCCCGTGTGGGTGCCGGTTGGGCACCGGAGATTCGATTTTATTCCTGGCAGACGCCCGACGAGGGACCGCCGTATTGGTTTTCGCAGGCGTTCTAATTTGAAAGCGTCACTCAGTGACTCAGTAGCACGCCCCTCCGAGGTGTCGAATGACTCAGTAGCACGCCTCTCCGAGGCGTAACTATTCGGCTCGGAGAGCCGATCTACTCTGTGTAACTATTCGGCTCGGAGAGCCGATCTACTCTGGGCGATGCTAAAACAGAGACCACTCGGTCGAACCTTCCGTCATGAACCCGATCCTTCCCGAAACGAATACTCAACGACGCCTGGTCTGGCTTGCCGCCGCTGCCTGCGTGGCATCGTCGCTCGGGTGCATCGAGTGGGTCGCGGGACCGCTGCCGGAAGCCGTCGACGTGAATCGCCGAAGTCCGCAGGCAGCCGGCCCGATCACGATTCGTAATCAGGACGTCCGTGCGGGGGCGTCGCTGGCGGCCTTTGATCGCACCCTGCGTGGACCGTTAATGGAAATTCCCGAGCCGAATCCCAAAATCGTTCGCCGCCCCGCCCCAAAGCCATCCACGCCCAAACCAAAACCCAAACCGGCACCACGAATCAATTGGACGTTGGTCGGAACGATTGCCGGACCCGCAGGAAGCGTCGCCATTGTGTCCGATTCGAGCGGTCAATTTGACATTAGCGGCGAAGGCGAATCGCCCGCGCTTTCGCCGGCCGGCGTGACGATTACCAAAATTGATTCCGATCGAATCACA
>JBCCRW010000319.1:0-6837 GCA_039201055.1 Planctomycetota bacterium
GCTTAAACGTGGCCGTCATTGGCGTTGGAAACCAAGGCATGGGCCTGCTGAAACGATTACTTGCTGCCGACCTCGCAAACGTGGCGATGGTGTGCGATGTCAACCAAGGTAGCTATGGCTACAAACACGTTGATCATTTTTATGGTCGTGAACCCGCCCGAGATTTTGTCAATGATCATTACACTCGGCATCGAGGCAAGGGCACTTACACCGCTTGTACGGCGACGGCGGATTGGCGTGAAGTGATCGCTCGGGATGACATCGACGCGGTGTGGTTGGTGGTCCCCGATCATTGGCATTGCCCGATGACGGTTGCCGCGGCCAAAGCCGGCAAAGCGGTCTATTGCGAAAAACCTCAATCGCTAACCGTCGCCGATGGACGAGCCATGGTTCGAGCGGTCAACGAGCACGGCATCGTCCTGCAGACCGGCAGTCACGAACGATCCAACGTGGTCAGCCAGTTCGTATGCGAATCGGTCAAGTCCGGTAAGCTTGGTAAGATCAAGGGAGTCGTCACCAAGGTCGGGTATAACAACAAAGTCGGCCCCGGTCCCGGATGGACGCCCGAAGCGGTGCCCGCGGGTTTTGATTATGCGACTTGGTTGGGCAGCGCTCCGAAAACGCCCTACCATCACGACCGCTGTTTATATCGATTCCGCTTCAACTATGACTATTCCGGCGGACAGGTCACCAACTTTGGAGCGCACAGCAACGATTTGGCGCAGTGAGGTCTGGGACGAGATCTTGGTGGGCCCATTTCGGTTCAAGCATTACACGCAGAATTTCTTCCTCAAGGAAGCTTGTTCAACACGGCGACGGTGACAAAGTTTCGCTGCGAGTATGCCGATGGGGTCGAATTGATTTGTGAATCCGGCCCCGAGCAAGTCCAAGCACGATTTGAGGGCGAGGAAGGTTGGATCCAAACCGGTTACAAGGGCACCACCGCGTCGGACCCAAGCCTGCTTGAAGGATTGCCGAAGCGAGGCAAGGGCACCCAAGACGCGTTGACGCTTCACATGCGGAACTTCCTGGACTGCGTACGATCCGGCGAGAAGCCGAGGGCGCACGTCGAAGTCGGCCACTCAACCGCGTCACTTTGTCATATCGGCAACATTGCAATTCGTCGTTTCCAGGAACATGGGAACGAGGTTTTGCACTGGGACCCGGCAACGCAAACGTTCGCCGAGCGGGGCGCGAACGCGATGCTGTCGCGGTCCTGATGTCCGGTGTTGCGGAGAGATCCGTAGCCGACCTTCGCCAGAAGCCGGAGGTCCGCGAACGATCCGCGTTCTGGCGAACATCGGCTACCGATCCGCGTTCTGGCGAACGTCGGCTACCGATCCGCGTTCTGGCGAACGTCGGCTACGGGATTCCGCGTGTCGCGTTTGCGGCGTTTCGGGTACGAACGAAATCGCGGTCCCGTTAATATGTTGGACTGCCACCCGCTGCCACTGAACAGTCCCCTCCCCCCGTGAGAACTGGTTTGTCTGTCGCCTCTCGCCGCCAATCTTCTGGAACGCGTTGGTTCACCCGTCTACGCGTCGGCCTGGGATGCGTGTTGCCGCTGGTCGGCTGCGTCATCGGCTGCGAGGAATCGCTGGAAATCTACGAATACGATATCCCAACGAATGTTCCAGAGGAATTGACGCCGGCAAAGCAACGGATCCTGGCCGCGATCGTCCCGCTGGCCGACGACGCCTGGTTTTTCAAAGTCACGGGGCCCTCCAAAGTGCTAGGTGAGATTGAGCCCCAATTCCGGACCTTTACATCCGAGATCCAATACGAAAATGGCGAACCGGTTTTCGGGGAACTCCCCGAAGGTTGGAAGTTAGGCGGCAAACGGCTCTTTCGCTTCGCCACCATCGACATCACCAATTCGGATCCGACGCTGGATATCAGCATCAGCCGGCTGCCGCTGCGAACCGACTTAGACAGCTTTGTTGCCGACAATATCAATCGCTGGCGAGGACAATTGGGGCTGCCGCCTTCATCGGCCAAGTGGGCCGGTGCCGAAGCCTTCGATGTCGATGTGATCGACGAAGCGGCGATTTGGTTTGACGCCAGCGGCGAGGGCAGTGGAACCATGTCCGGTGGGCCGTTTTCGGGCGGTGGGCCGTTTTCGGGCGGTGGGCCGTTTACCGGTGGTGGGCCGTTTACCGGTGGTGGGCCGTTTTCGGGGGCCGGCGGCGATGCGGGAACCGCGTTACCGGCCGATCTGCTGGGCCCGGATGCGGGTGACGACAACGACGATAGCAAGGCCAACGATGACAGCGGCAATGACGACAAAACATCGGCTGCAAACCCGATGCGGCGGTCGGACCCGCCCCCCGCCACGCCCGCCAAAATCGATTTCACACTGCCCGATTCCTGGCAGCGTGGGTCGGGCCACCCGATGCGACTGGCGACTCTGGTGGCCGAGACCGATGACGGGACCGTCGAGGTTTCGATGATGGATGCCGGCGGCGAAATCCGCAGCAACGTGGAACGCTGGCTAAGGGAGCTGTATGGCCAAAATGGTGTCGACAAAAAAATGACCGACGACGCGGTGGCCGCCGCCGTGACGGTCCAGGTTGATGGCCGGGACTCGTCCCGGTTCTTCTTAGGCGACGAATCACTCGAAAAAAATTATGATGTCACAATGGTGCCGCTGTCCGGCGGTTTTCATTTGTTCATCAAAGCTTTTGGTCCACCGGCGGCGATCACGTCGCAGCGGGAGGCCTTGGACCAATTTCTAGACTCGATCGGCGACCTCCAAGCGATCGATTGAGCCTTACCCCCCCGTTTAACTGTCCCGCCCAAGACAAAACGTTCAACCGTCCCACCAAAGACAAAAGATGGCAACCGCCGACAGCCTGATCACGGATCTTCCGGCCCGCAGCGTGCCGCGTCATCGATCCCAATCCGATTCCACCAGCAGCGTGTGGACGGCACTGCAGTACCTTGGCTCGCTCAAGCTGGCCGTGACTCTGTTTGCGCTGTCGATGGTCCTCGTGCTGGTCGGCACGCTGGCCCAGGACGAACTGAACATGCTGCAGGTCAAAGAGCGGTATTTCGTCTGCTGGATCGCCGAGCTGCACTTTGACGACTTTTTTCCTCGCGCCTTTTTCCTCGATGACAAGGAATTCACCGCCTGGATTCCGTTTCCGGGGGGCAAGACCATCGGTGTGCTGCTGTTTTTTAACCTGTTGGCGGCCAAATTTACCCGTTTCAAGGTCAAAACGAGCGGCAGCCGCTTGGCCCTGGGAACCGTTTTCTTATCGCTGGGCCTGGTGCTGACGGGTTTGCTGGTTGTCGGCGGCCAAACCGACGAAGGTTTGCAAGGCAATCCCCCGGCCTGGTTGACCTACAACATGCTGTGGTCGTTTGTGCTGATGCTCGAAGCGGCTGCGGCGGCGGCGCTGGGTTACGCCGCGATTCAGGCCAAGACATCGCTGGGTCGCTGGTTCGCCGCCTTGGCCTCGGCATCCGTCGCGGCGCTCTTGATCGCGGGTTTGATGGGCATGCGGATCGACGATTCGGGCCTGCGAATTGTCTGGCAGTTGGCCAAGGGCGCCGGCGCGGGCGTGATTTTGTTGGTCGGCAGCGTTTTGGTATTCGGCAAACAAGGCGGCAATTTGCTGCTGCACTTCGGCGTCGCGTTGTTGATGTTTGGCCAATTCGCCTTCGGCGATCGGCAACTTGAACAACGGCTGAATTTGATCGAGGGCGAGGTGTCCAACACGCTGGTCAACATGGATCAATTGGAATTCCATGTGATGCGAGAGGAATCGGACAAGACGCGCGTCACGGCCGTTCCCATCGATCTGCTGCTGGCCGCCAAGGAGACGCCGCTGAGTCATCCGGCGTTGCCGTTCGACGTCAAGCTTTTGGAATTTTTTGCGAATTCCGATCTGACACGCGTCCGTTCCGGCAGCGAAGCCGGCGCAAGCGCGGCTGCGTCGAACCCCGCGACCACCGGATTCGGCACCGTGTGGCGGGCAATGGAAATTCCCGACGCCGATCCGACGTCTGGTCGCAGCAACACCGCGTCGGCGTATGTCGAATTGCTTGACAAGCAATCCGGTGAAAGCATCGGCAAGTTCATGCTTAGTCAGTGGCTCAGCGATGCGCGGGCGTTGGTGGTGACTGAAAAGGAGGACGTGTTTGAAAATGTCCGGCGTGGCGACGAGAGCTATCAGATTGCTTTGCGGTTTGGACGCACCGTGAAACCGTATTGGGTCAAGCTGAAGGACGTCGAACGCATCGACTACAGCGGCACCGAAACGCCACGCGATTTTTCGTCGCACATTCGCATCATTGATCGCGAATTGGACCAGGATCGCAATGAACGGGTTTGGATGAACAACCCGCTGCGGTTCCGCGGTGAAACGTTTTATCAAAGCAGCTATTCGCCGCTGCCCAGCGGCAAGGAATTGACGCAAATCCAGGTCGTCAAAAACGGCGGCTGGTTGATCCCCTACGTGGCCTGCAGCATCACGGCCATCGGGATGCTGGCGCACTTCTTGGGAACGCTGACGCGCTTTGTTTCCCGTCGGTCCCGTGAGGAACGCAAGCTGAGCAAGGCCGCCGGTTCCAGGGGCATCGATCCAGCGTCACGAGGAAACGCGTCCAAGGACAATCCCTACGGTGTCGATAAGCAGGCGGCGGCAAAAACCAAGGCATCGAATCCAGATCCAGGGCTTTCACCGAAGGACGATGATTCGGCCCCGAAAAAGCGTCGCATTGCACCGGATAAACTGGCGGCCTACGTCGGCACCGCCCTGGCACTGGGCCTTGTCGTCTACACGCTGGTGCCCTGGCAGTCGGTTCGGTTTGGCTGGCGACCCAACGAACGTCTGCAGACCTTTGACACCTACGAGATGGGAAAGATCCCGGTCCAATTCGGCGGGCGAATCATGCCGCTGGATGCTTACGCAAAGCAGACGCTCAAAACGATCAGCAATCGCGAATCGTTGGAAGTGGACGTTCACACCCCGGTCGGGATTAAGGCCCGCGCCGGTGATTCCGGGAAGGTAACCGCCCTGCAATGGTTGCTGGAACTGGCCGGTGGAAATCGCGAGATGGATGATTTGCGAATGGTCCGAATCGATGCGCAGGAGGTGCTCGCGGATCTAAATTTGCAGCGCCGCTCGAGCAAGCTGTTTTCGCTCAACGAGATCGAACCGCGCTTCAAGGAGATGTTGGATCAGATCAACAAGATCTCGGCCAAGCCCAGCGACCAGCGGGACTTTAAAGAAAACAAGCTGTTGAAATTGGCTCAACGTCTGCGTACCTATCGAATGGCGCGGGAATCGTTTCAGACGCCCCGTCGTCAGCCTATTCCGATCGAATTGGTGCGCCAGCGTTTCCCCACGGCGACCCAGCGAGATGTCGACGAAATCTCGGATGAATTGCTCTCGCGGCACTTGGAAGAAGTCGCGCTGACCGGTCCCGGTTTGATCCCGCCAAAAGCATCGGCGGTCCAGCCATCGGGCAACGCGCCCCAGTGGGTGCCGTTTTCGACCGCTTATTTCCGCCAATTGCGCGAACAGGAAAGCCTGTCGGGCGGGGTCGCGAAAACGGATGCGGCACTGCTGCCCGGCGTCACGACGTTTGTCGAAATGGTCGCCGGGTTTTCCGAAGAACAACGCGACCCGGCGGCGTTCAACAAAGCGGTCGATGATCACCTGGAAGCGGTCCAGGGCCAGGTCGCGTTGATCGATGAAAAACTTGCAAGCATCAGCGAGGATGTGAGCGCCGGTCACAACGCGTCGCTGGTTCGATTGGAACGCTGGATGACCGGCAAGCACCCCACGCACATCGCCCTAATGATTTATCTGTTGGGACTCGCAACGGGCATCGTTTATTTGATGAGCGGCTGGAATTCGCTACGCAGCGGGACGCTGTCGGCATTGTTTGTCGCGTTTGTATTGCACACCGTCGTGATCGTTTGTCGTATTTCGATCACCGGTCGTGCGCCGGTGATCAACTTGTATTCCTCGGCCGTGTTTATCGGTTGGGCGGTGGTGCTGTTCGGATTGGCGATGGAATGCATTTTCCGGTACGGCATCGGCAATTTGTTCGCCTCGTTTACCGGGACGCTCAGTTTGCTGGTTGCCTACGGCCTGACCTTCACAACCGGCGACACGATGCCCGTGTTGCAGGCCGTGCTGGACACTCAGTTTTGGCTTGCCACGCATGTGATCACGGTATCGCTGGGCTATTTTGCGACGCTGGCGGCCGGAACCATGGGGATCGGTTACTTGGTAGCCCGCTGGATGCCGAACAACGAGATGACCACCAAGGCGAAAGACATTCTGTACCGCTGCATCTACGGAGCGGCGTGTTTTGGCATCCTGTTTAGTTTCGTCGGCACGGTGCTTGGCGGCTTGTGGGCGGATGACTCGTGGGGCCGATTCTGGGGCTGGGACCCCAAGGAAAACGGCGCGTTATTGATCGTCATCTGGAACGCTTTGATGTTGCACGCCCGCTGGGACAAGATGGTGGGGCCACGCGGCTTTGCGGTGTTGTCCATCGGCGGCAACGTCGTGACCGCGTGGAGCTGGTTTGGCACCAACGAACTGGGCATTGGGCTGCACAGCTACGGGTTTACCGAGGGCGTGCTGTTTTGGTTGGGCCTGTATATCGCCTCGCAATTGGCCTTCGTCGTGTTCGACATGGGCGAGCGACTGTTCAAGGCATTCATGACGCCCGACCCGGCGGCTTCATCATGACCAGTTGATCGGCGTCATGACAATTTGATTGGCGTTCCGCCGTCGGTGATGGGAACCGGGCGATCGCCGTCGTACAGGAATTTTCCGGGGTCGATTCCCATCGCGGCCACGACGGTTGCGAACA
>JBCCRW010000320.1:0-6828 GCA_039201055.1 Planctomycetota bacterium
ATGATCGCGGTGTGGCGAAAGCCATGCTCGTAATGCTTGGCCAATTGGATCGCATGATCGATATCGCGGGCGCGAACAAAAGGCACAAACGGCATCATTTGTTCGACGGTGACGAAGGGATGATGTTCGTCGGTTTCACCGAACAACAATTCGCAATCGGGTGATACCGTCACACCGGCGGCCTGTGCCAAGACGCTGGCGTCGCGTCCGATAAAATCTTTGCACGCCGCGTCGTGCTGGTCGTCGCCCAATTTGACGATCGCTTTGGAAGTCAGTGCCGCGATCTGCGTGGCATTCAAGCGCGCCGCGCCGGCCCGATCCATGGCCTGCATCATCGCGTCGAACACCGATTCGACGACAAAGACCTCTTTTTCGCCGATGCACAACAAATTGTTGTCATACGCCGCACCGGAAATGATGCAGCGGGCCGCATGGTCCAAATCCGCCGATTCATCAACGACGACGGGTGGATTGCCGGGGCCGGCGACCACCGCGCGTTTGCCGCTTTGCAACGCCGCGCGAGCCACCGCGGGTCCGCCGGTAACGCAGATCATCGCAACATCCCGATGCTTGAACAGCGAGTCGGCCGATTCCAAGCTGGGCTGCGAAATCACGCAAATCAAATTGTCGATGCCAATGGCCCGGCTGATCGCTTGGTTGTAACGACGCACGCCTTCGACGGCCACGCGGCGACCCGATGGGTGTGGATTGACGACAACCGTGTTGCCGCCGGCCAACATACTGACCGCATTGCCGGTGATCGTCGGCAGCGAATGCGTCACCGGTGTGATCGCGCCGATGACGCCAAAGGGAGCCCGTTCAATCACGGCCAAGCCGTGATCGCCGCTGTAGCATTCGGTTTTCAGGAATTCGACGCCGGGAGCCTTGTCGCCCAGTACCTGGAGTTTTTCGATCTTGTGTTCCAAACGACCAATCTGGGTCTCCTGCATTTCCATCGTGCCCAATTCCTCCGCTTGATCGGTGGCGATCGACTTGATGATCTCGATCGCCCGGCGACGGTCCTCCAGCGGCCGGCTGCGGAAATGTTCAAACGCCGCCCGCGCCGCGGCAACGGCCGATGGGGCATCGGGAAAAATGCCAAAGTGGCCCGCCGATGACGCACTGGGGATTGCACCGGAGGCGACATTGCCGTTCATGCCCGGCGGCATCGGACCGACCTCGGACAAGACTTGGGCGACAACGTTGCGGATGGTTTCCGGATCCAAATTCAAGCTCATGATCGCTCGTAGACGTTGCGGGAATCCACGTGGACGCGGTCGACAATGCCAATGACGACCGCGTCAATGGGAAGTTCCTTGGTTTCGGGAGTCAAACGGGCACTGCTGCCCTGGGTGATCAAGACATAATCACCCGCGCCGGCACCGATGGTGTCGACGGCAATAAACGTCCTTCCGGTGGACACCAATTGGTCGCGTGATTCGGCGGCCAGCCGAAACGGTTCCACCACCAACAACTTGTGTCCGGTCATGCTGGCGACCTTTTGCGTGGCCACAACACTTCCGCTGACTTTGGCAACAAACATGACCTAGGTCCCCTCCGCTGCGTTGGTTAAGACGTCGACGGTCTGCGAAGCAACAATCCATTCTTCGTTGGTCGGAATGACCCACAACTGGGTTTTGCTGACGTCGTCGTGAAAGGCAAACTCACCGCTCAAGGTCGACTGCGATTGGACAGAAGAGGTTTCGTCGCGGGTTGTTTGGCGGGCTGGACGCGGCGAAGCGTCGGGGCGACTGACAATGCCGAAGTTTTCCAAACCGCCGCACACGGCCGCGCGCAGCTTGGCATCGTTTTCACCAATGCCGCCGGCAAATGCGATCGCGTCGACTTGGCCCAGCGCGACCATGCAACCGCCGATGTAGCGACGAATTTCTTCAACGAACACGTCGATGGCCAAGCGGCAATCGGCGTCGCCGGCATCGGCCGCTTCATGCAAATCGCGAAGATCGCCACCACGCCCGGAGATGCCAGCCAAGCCGCCGGATTTTGAAAGCTCGGCGAGCACTTTGTCCAAATCCCAAGCGGTCGCCGCCTGGATCAGCGGAATGGCGAAGGGGTCAAAGTCGCCGACTCGGTTGTTTTGAGGCAGACCGGTTTGTGGTGTCATCCCCATCGATGTCATCACACTCTTGCCATCGTCGATCGCGGTGACCGAACTGCTGCCGCCCAAATGACACGAGATCACCTTGCCTCCGGCACCGATCAAGGCGGCAAGCCGAGTACCAATCCACCGGTGCGACGCGCCGTGAAAACCGTACCGACGAATGCGTAGCTCGCGTGTCCACTTTGACGGGATCGCGTAGGTGCTGCGCGATTCAGGAATCGTTTGATGGAAACCCGTTTCAAAGGCGGCAACCAAAGGCATCTCGGGGTACCGCTGGCGAAGCTGCTTCATGGCGGCGATGTAGGGCGGGTTGTGCGCCGGTGCGGCCGCATTCATTTCCGCCATCGCGTCCAGGACTTTGTCGGTCACCCGGTGGGCCCCCGAAAGTCGACCGCCGTGGACGGCTTTAAAGCCGATCGCGTGAATCTCATCAGCCGACGACAAAATGCCCAGCTTGGAATCGGTCAATTGCCGCAGACAAATCGCGACCGCTTCGCCATGGTCGGCGATTGCCGCATCCCGACGCTCGGTGACTTCGCCGGCGGTGACCGCGCAGGTTCCGGTGCCCGCTCCGATGCGATCGATCGCGCCGCGTGCAAGTTCACGCTCGTTCGCATGATCCAACAAACGATACTTGAAACTCGTGGAACCAAGATTGGCGACCAGGATGATCAAGGCGTCAAGCTCCCTATTACGCTGATGAGCGACGACGACGCGTCCACACCAAATCCGTGACGGCGATCAAACGAACAGTGATTCAGCGAGGCCTTCGCTGGGGCGTGGGATGACATGGCTGCCGACCAATTCGCCGACCTGGGCGGCCGCGGCGGCACCGGCTTCCACGGCCGCGCGAACGCTGCCGACATCTCCGCTGACAACGGTGGTCACAAGGCCACCGCCAATATCGACTCGCTTAAAAATTTGGACGTTGGCCGCCTTGGCCATGGCGTCGGTGGCTTCGATCAGGGCCAACAAGCCCTTGGTTTCAATCAATCCGATGGCGTCATTCATGAGGTTTTCTTGTTGATGGAGGTGGTGCTTTGAAAGGGGAGACGTTCCGGCATTTTTGCGGCCGTATTGAACTTATTTTTTTCCGGCCTTGGCGGGCACTTTCAGCACTTTGGCCAGGTCACCGTGAGGTCGCGGAATCACTTGGACACTGACGACCTCGCCGATCCGCCCGGCGGCGGCGGCACCGGCATCGGTGGCGGCTTTGACGGCCGCGACATCGCCGCTGACAAAAACGCTGACCAGGCCGCTGCCGACCTTGTCCCAACCCAAAAAGTTGACGTTGGCGGCTTTCATCATCGCGTCGGACGCTTCGACCAGCGTGACGAAACCTTTGGTTTCAATCATGCCGAGGGCTTCATTCATGGCGGACATTGGGTTTCCTTAAAGACTCGGAAGTGGTGAAAGAAGAAAGGAAAGGGAAAACAAAAATCGGATTGGATCCAAGCATTCGAGTGGTTGCCTGAATCAGTGCGAACAGCCGCAGCCCGCTTGGGACGGCTTCAACGCGATTTCGGTGGCGGCATCCAAGTTGCACGCGTTGCCTTCGTCGGTGTCGATGTGGACTTCAAGTTTCGCCGCTTGATCGGCACGCACCAAAACGTCCTCGAAGCTGATCGAACAATCGGGACTGCGAACGGTCAATGTCATCATGTCGCCGTTTTGGACACCGTAAAATTTGGCATCCTCGAAATTCATGTGGACGTGTCGGGCGGCGCGAATCACGCCCCTTTCCAAGGTCACCGTGCCCGCCGGCCCAACCAACACGCACCCCGGCGTGCCATCAATTTTGCCGCTATGTCGCACCGGAGCATCGATGCCCAGCGAAATCGAATCCGTCAGCGCCAATTCGACTTGGCTTGCCGAACGCGTCGGGCCCAGCACACGCACGTTGGGCAACATTCGTTTTCGGGGCCCCAGCACCATGACGGTTTGCTTGGCCGCGTAAAAACCATCCTGGTACAAAGCTTTCTCGGGCTCCAGCTTTGCGCCCGGACCGAACAGGGTTTCGACATGTTGATCCGTCAAATGGCAGTGTCGTGCCGAAATGCTGACACGCAAACTCGGTTTCCCATCCACCCAGCCGGGAATCGCAGCGATGTTATCCGCTGTTTGCACCGGAGAATCGATGGTTCCGATTTCGGCGATTGCCTTGCGGACCCAGGCTTCAATCTGCGATCGGTCAATCGTCGCTGGCATGGATCATTTCTCGCTTGGAAGGAGTCGTGCGTGCGTCGCCATGGGCAGCGTTTGTTTCGTCGTGGGCACACGCCGCCAACACTACGTCAACGTCGTGCCTTGCCAGCCTGTCTTTCCAGGCATCCGGCAATCCCGTGTCGGTGATGACGGCATCGATTTCGGACAACCCGCAGATCCGGCTTAAAGATCCTTTTCCGAACTTACTGTGGTCGGCGACGACGATGGACCGGTCGCTGCACCGGAGCATTTCACGTTCGCTTTCGACCAGCATCATGTCGCTATTGAAAAAGCCTTCCTCCAGGACGCCGGCGACCGATAGCACCGCCGTGGTGACCCGCAGCTGACTGAGCTGCTGCATCGCGAGCGGGCCGATCGACACGGCGGTTTGGCCACGGACACAGCCGCCGATCAACACCAAATCGATCGATCCGCCGGTGAACAGCAATTGCGCGACCGGAAGCGAATTGGTCACCACCTGCAGCCGGCGACCGACCAGGGCACGGGCCATTTCATAAGTCGTGCTGCCGCCGTCCAGCAGCACGGTTTCGTGATCTTCGATCAGCGCGGCGGCGGCCTGCGCGATCCCCGATTTGGCCGCCCAACTGTCATCGCTGCGATTTTGAAACACCGCCATCGTTTGGCTACCGCCCGTCCAAAACACACCGCCGTGCGTGCGTTTGGCGGTCCCGGCCCGCTCCAAATGCTCCAAATCGCGTCGGATTGTTGATTCGGAAACGTCCAGCAGCGACGACAACTCGCCCAACGCGGCAAAACCGCGTTGACGAAGCATGTCTTCCAGCTGATCGCGGCGGGCCTGGGTCAAGTGTCTACAAAAGCCGAGGAAGAATTCTGTCAGGACATGAAAGTATTCTTGCGATTGTGAAAGAAGTCAATCATATTCTGCAAAATATCTCCCAAGCTTCATCAAGCATGAATGCGGGGTACCAAGTGCCGCTTTGGCGGCGGATCGGCTACAACTCGTTGGCCGGACGGCCGGCGATCATCGCCCCCCAACTCACAGCAACCGGAACCGCCTCAAATGGGCTCATTGGCAGGAAAAACGGCCTTGGTCAGCGGCGCCTGCCGCGGCATCGGCCTGGGTGCCGCGATCGAACTGGCTCGCGAGGGCGCCCACGTCGTCATCAACGATTTGCCCGATCACCCCGAATCCGCCGCCGCGATCGCCGCCTGCCAAGAAGCCGCCCGCAAGGCCGAATCGGGCGGCCGGGCGGAATATTTCGCGGCCGATGTGACCGATCGGCAACGCGTCGCCGACTTGATCCAGCATGTCACCCAGACCCACGGCGGGCTGGATATCCTGGTCTCCAACGCGGCCTATTCCGACCGCCACTTGATGATCGAGCAAGCATGGGCGGAATTCGATCGGACCATCCAGGTCAGTTTGATGGGGGCCTACAACCTGGTCCGAACCGCCGCCGAGGCGATGGTGGGTCGCCGGCGCGGCGGCAACATCGTGGTCATCAGTAGTCCACATGCCCACATGCCGATTCCCGGCGCCATGGCCTACAACATCGCCAAAGCCGGTTGTGACCAGCTCGCCAAAACGGCGGCCTGCGAATTGGCCGGACACAACATTCGCGTCAACTTGATCCATCCGGGCTGGATCGACACACCGGGCGAACGCAAATTCTTTTCCGAAGAAACACTCGATGCCGAAGGGCAAAAGATTCCCATTGGACGTCTGGGAAAACCCGCCGACATCGGTCGTGGTATCGTGTTTCTGTGCGGAAGCGAAAGCGAATACATCACCGGATCAACGTTGACCATCGACGGCGGCATCCAATTACCCTTTCGCGAAATGTATCGCATCCAGGAAGCCAAGTCGGCCCAGGGAAAGTAATGGCGCAGGGCAAGTAATGGGTCAGGCAAGTGTTCCAGCGAGATTGATCAGCCCAGCCAACAATACGCAAACCATCCAGAAGATCGACGAATATGAAGATGGCTGGTGCACGAGCGCTATTCTCAATCGCACACAGGCACATCAATTCATCGGACGTTTGGCGTATGAGGGGATTGATCATTTGGCCGTCGGCGCCGGCGAGTTTACCCGTATCCTGGTTCGCCCCTCGGACCTGGGACATGTGACGGAGCTGCAACCCGAAGCACCGAAGCCGACTGCAATCGTGGAGCGTCAACGCGAACAATACGCGACGTACCTTCGGATGCTCGTTGGGATTCCCTGTGCCGCATTTGTTGGGAATCTGTTTTGCTACATCACAACGATTCAGTCGCGATTCATTCCCGCAGTGTGTTGTGTGGTGGCGGTTGGCCTCGCGGAGCTCATCGCCACCGCCCGCCGCCAGCGACGCGACACCAGGCCCGTCGCTTGAGGCTTCGGTCGCGGCTCACTGATGCTGCGCGCCTGGAGTGACAGCGAAGCGGTCAAAGACGGTAGCCGGGGGTCAGTTCAGCGAGCCGGATGCCACCCCCGGTTTCGCGGCGCCTGAGCCAACCTCTCGTCCGGCGGTTTCGGCGGC
>JBCCRW010000321.1:0-6821 GCA_039201055.1 Planctomycetota bacterium
CCGCGGCGGGCTGCTTCACCAGCGGGTGAAGCAAGCAGGTTCCCAGCCGCCTCGCACACGCGGCACCAAACGACGGTAAATCCGCGCCGGTACAGCGAAGGTTTCGTTTCCAAGTGGATGGGAACTGAAGCGACCTGTTGCTAGCCGGTGGTACGCCACCAACAACACCATCCCCGGTACGACTCGCGACGAGGAACATTGGCGAGAAGGGCGACCGGCAGCCGAATGCATCGAAACTGGCCGAACCCGGGCGGAACGAGCCGGCTGTCAGACCAAAATGAAAGCGGTCACTGCTTCCGGTTTCGCGGTTGCTTGGTGCCTCGGTTGCTTGGTGCCTGAGTCCGTACAAATGCGCTGGTGCCTGGCGTCGTACAAACGCGGGCGCTGCAATTCGACAGTCATTAGTCGGTGCCAGGCACCGTCCAGTGAGGCACCGTCCAGTGGTCCAGATGCGATCGGTTAGTGGCTGGCACCGTAAAAATGCGATCCGCTTCCAGGCGGCAAGCGAATCGATGCTCAGTTGCCACCAAGCAGCGGTGCCGAATGTGCCAACGCGATCATCGACTCGATCTTGCGACGCTAACGCGCAGACCAAGCGTGGCGAATGTAATCACCCCGAGTTCTCACCTCGCTGGCCGTCGGCGGTTCGATCGCCAAGCTTACGCACAAGGCGTCCCATTGTTCTCGGAGCGCATCGGAAAGCGGGAGCCGCAAATCGACAGCGTGTCCGGGGAAAGCCGCGTGATACTGTCCAATCACTTGTTTCCCGCGTTGGCCGTATTCCAATTTGTCGGAACTCAGCCTCTCGCGATCGATCGCCACCAAACCACCCTGGCCGCCCCACCATTGAACTGCCACAAAATCATCAGACTCTTCGGCCACATCAGATGTGTAGATGGTCGCACAACCCGAAGCGTGCAAACGTTCCCGAATCTTCTCCGGAGCAATCGCCTGCAGCGGCACTTTCTGCTGCAATGCGAGCGGAATCGCTTCCCCCACTGCCTGTCCCAACGACATCCAAATCGGCTCAAGCCTCAGCGCGCAAAAACCGACATGTGATGAAGATACCGCAACTGGAACGGCGAGGTTATCGATTTCGTTCGGTAGGAGCGTCCCGTAGGGAATCTGATACGGCGCCGCCGGCTGGTAAAATTCGCCGGTGTGGCGACCACCGATCGTGGGCCCCTCATGATCCGTCCCGTGACAATTTGGGCCATAATCACCCATCGCGATGGCATCGGGATGATAAATCGCGCGGCGGTCTTCGGTTCCGGATTTACGCTGCGTATCCCGCTGCGTAAAAACATACCCGCCGATCATTCGACGCCCTTCACGGACATATAACTGCTCAGGCATATGGTCGTTGTCGACCCATTCATCTTTACACAAGCCCCAATTTCTCGCCTCATCTTGAAACGGTTTGGGAACCGCCGCATCGTTCTGCAAAAAGTACAACATCCCGAAGTTGTGTCGAACATGAACTTCGAAGATCTGCCGGCGCGTAGCGGAATCGCCTTCGGGCCAAGCGTTATTCAGATGAGGCAATGACAATCGAACGTTGCTGTGGGAAACATCATTAATGTCCCGTTTTCCATTGGGTAGTCGAGGCGTTTGACGCTTGTAAATGCCTCCCCCCCAAACCTTGATAGGGATCCCCAAAAATCCGCGGAATTTTTTGTTCTTCAATCAGCTTTAGAAGCGGTAGGTATTCGTCGCGGTTGTACCCGCTGGGTCGTGGGATCGCTGCTCGATTACTCGGCCGATCCGTCATCGTGATGCGGAAGTTGTAGCCTTGGAGTTGATCATCGGCATTCTTGGGCGCGAGCGTTTCGGAGTACGTCTCGCTCGCTTCACGGCCAATCGCATAGGGAACGTTAGCAGCAGCCAACAAATCGCCTTCATAGGTCGCGTCCACAAAGCAGTCCGCAAGAAAGCTGATTTCCCCGGACGCACTGCGAAAAGTTGCCTGTCTCACCTTCCGATCCCCCACCATCACATCCTCCAAATGATGCTGGACAAGCACGCGGATGGCAGGGCACTGGTCAATCATTCCCTGAAAGACCCTTTGATTCACTCCAGGTCCCGCGTGGGTCCCCTGAAGGCTGTCTCGCACCTGCTGTGCGTCGTCACCGAATTTCGCCCGATAATACTCTTCGACCCGCCGATTGATTTCACGGTACAAGCCCGTTCTCGCTTCGAAAGTTCGAAAATCCGGATGATTCAGTCCATTGGTGATTATTCCGCCGATCTGACGATAGCGCGTGATCAGTACAATCGAAAGCGAGGGGTCACGACGGGCCGCAGTGACGGAGGCCGCAATTCCGGCTGGCGTTGCACCATAAATCAAAACGCCACATTTAACCGGTTTTTTTGCCTTCGCTGATAAGCCATTCGGCATCCATAAAAGCAATAAAAGGATGGCGATGCCACATCGCGACGCCACAATTCTCCGCCGAAGAATCGAGAGATCAAAACCGACACGCCAAAGATTGGCGGAAGCAGAACGAAAATTCGAATGATTGTACATCATTTGCCAAACTTTCGGTCTTGTTGACGTTTGAGGCGAGCGTGAGATCGCTGGTTGATACCGGGATTGTCGCTCATGTAAGTCCAAAGCTGAACGGTTCCATCCTGATGGGCGGTCGTTAACAAAGAACCATCACGATTGAAATTCATATACTCGAGTTGGTCGGTGACATGAATCCGCAGTCCGATTGGTAGGCTATTGTTATCAAATTTTTTATCCAATGCATATTCGGCGGCGATGAAGTCGATCTTGTTGCCTTTGCCCGCCGACAGGATGTATTTGCCGTCTTTGGTCCATTCGACGGTTTCGATCTTGTCGCCGGTTTTGTTGAATCGACGAACAAACTTGCCGCTGGGAGTCGTAAACAAATAGACCCAGCCTTGTTGTGCACCGACGGCCATGTGCTTGCCGTCGGGTGCAACGATCGCGCTGATGAATCGGTTTTCAACCGGTCGCGACGGATCGCCCTGCGGGACGGTGGTCGCGATTTCTCTACCCGTTGCGGTCTCCCAGATTCTTAAACGATTGCCACCGACCACCACGAAAAAGGAATCATCCGGGGCGAATGAAATCTCATTGGCGGTCGCGCGTTGGTTGACCCGACGAATCTCTTGCCACGTTTCTGCGTCATACAGAATCACGGGTGTCGAATTTTCCACCACTTTACCGCCACCGTCGCCCTTCATTTCCTCGCCAACGGCCATGATTTTGCCGTCGTTGGAAAGGGCCAAACTGTCCATGCCGTTGCCCTGTTTGATTTCTTTGACGATCTCGCCTGTCTGTGCGTCCAGGACTCGCATGAAATGGTCTTCGCTGACCGAAACGACTTGTGATCCGTTCCCACTCCACGCGACCCGTTCGATCTCCGCCGGCAATTCTGTTTCCCACTGCATCACACCATCGGTCGTCCGAAAAACGCGGACCGTGTTGTCATACTTGGTGCCCGTGACAATGAAGCGGCTATCACGCGAAAATTCGGCGGATTCAACCGACCCAAATTCGCCACGCAAATCCGCCATCCGGCTCCAGACACGATTGAGTTGGTGATCTTCGTTGCCATACGCCACGGCGGCCGTCGGAAAAGCAAGTGGCACCAACAAAACAAACTTGGGAAGTGGGAGCATTGATGTTGCGTGTCGGAGGAAAATTCGAAGAGAAGCTGCACGCACAATCCCGTGCGTGGTCCGATCGAAGTATAAACACCGACGCGCGGGTCGTAGCGGACCACGCGAGGGGCTGGTTTTGCGGAACCGAAGGACCCGCCGCCGCGTCCACTACCCTAAAGCACTTCCTCTACCCTAAAGCACGTCCGCTATCCTGAGGGTGGATGATGTCTGGCCAGCGGCTCACCCAGCCAGGCTTCCGGCGGCTTGGGCCGGCCCAGCAGGTAACCCTGGCCAAAGGTGCAGCCGAGTCGTTCAGCGCGGCTGCGTTGTTCCTCCGTTTCGATGCCCTCGGCGATCACTTCGATACCCAACGCGTTGGCCATCATCACGATGGCCTCCAGAATCGCGGTCCCGCGTGGCGTTTCGTTGACGATGAACGAGCGATCGATTTTAAGAATGTCGATCGGAAAGTGATTTAAAAAGCTGAGCGACGAAGTGCCCTTGCCAAAATCGTCCAGGTAGATCTTGAAGCCCATCGTCCGCAAACGGACCAATTGGTCATAGATCGTGTGGTGGGTTTCCACGACGGCGGTTTCGGTGATTTCGATACCAAACCAATTTGCCGGGACATCGTATCGCTTGAGCGCCGCGACGATGGATTCGACAAACCCCGGTGCAATCAGCTGTCGACGCGAAACATTGATGGTCAAATGCCCCATTCCGTTGACACGATCGGCTTGAGCGTAACGCGACGCGATTTGCATTGCCGAATGCACAACCCATTGACCAATTTCGATGATTTGACCGTTTTCCTCGGCAATGGGGATGAACTCATCGGGTGTATGCACCATTTCATCATCTGAAAACCAGCGCATCAATGCCTCGAAGCCGACCTGTTTGCCATCGGCCAGACAGGTAATGGGCTGGACGTGCAATGAAAACTCACCGCATTCCAGTGCCCTACGGATACCCGATTCGATGGCCAATTGCTTGGCTACTCTCCGGTGCATCGCTTCGTCAAATACGGAAAATTGATTGGTTCCGCGAACCTTCGCGTCGTACATCGCGGTATCGCTTTTTCGCAATACGTCGCTGGCCTCACCTCCGCCGGAGACCAACACGGTACCAATCGAGACGCCGCCAAACAGCTTGCGGTCAGACCATTCGATGGGTTTGCCGATGGCCTCGATTAACTCACGTCCCAGTTCTTCAGCGGAACTTGAATCCCGGACGTCAGCGACCATGATGGCGAATTCATCACCGCCCAAACGTGCCGGCAGCGTCATGTCGTCAAGCCGATCGGCACCGGCCGAGTCAAGTGTTCTCTTGCGACCCCGCTGGAACTCTCTCAGATGCAACATCGAGTTACGACGGCGGCAAACTTCGCGGATCCGCCGTGAGATCTCAATCAACATCTCGTCGCCGGCCTCATGCCCCAGACTGTCGTTGACCAACTTGAAGTTATCCAAATCCAAAAACAGAACCGCGGAATGAGTGTCCTGGATATCACGGCAGCCATCCAAACGCCGCTGTAACCGGGACAGGAACGAGGACCGATTTAGCAAACGAGTGAGCGAGTCGGTTTCGGCCAAAGTCCGCAACGCGTTGGTGCGTTTTTCGATCAGCGATTGAAGCTCCGCATCCCGCAGGTCCGCGCGGTATTCCAGTTGCCGTTTGCGGGTCAAAGACGACGCCAACTGCAGCACTTCGACGGCATCGAAGGGTTTTTTTAGAAGCAACAGGCGATCGCTACGCCCCAAACGATGCTTCATTTCACTCCAGTTGTAGTCCGAGTACGGCGTGCAGATGACGATCTGTAGATTCGGATCGAGCTCCCATAAACGAAGCGTCGTTTCGACACCGTCAATGCCCGGCGGCATACGGATATCCACAAATGCCATTGCAAAAGGAGCATTTGCCCGCATCGCACTTTCGGCCAAGCGGACGCCCTCGAGACCTTGATCGGCGAAGTCGACGCGGAAGGTTTCACCCGCCGCCAAAGAAGCGACTTCCGACCGGACTGCGACCGCGGGCCCCATCCCGCCGCCGCTGGCGAAACGGTCACCAAACAGGGCCGACGCCAATTCGACAAAAGTCTCATCCTGTGATTGATCACACAGGATTTTCCGAAAGTCGTCGTGAATCGATGGGTTGTCGTCAACAATCAGGATACGATCGAAGACCGGCTCGGATCCCGCCATCAGTGCCCCTGAAAAGTGTCCCGGTACGTGCTCTCGGGGAAGTTTCGGGTGTGTCGGCAGCACGAGTCCCGTGAAGAAGCCGCGCGATGTTGAAAACCACCGCAAAGGATTCCAACTATGCCACTGATGAGCTTTGGTCTGGCACCGACGGCCACGCCAAATCAGCCGCCAACGTTCGCATCGCCGGTGATTTTGTCGCGATACATCGACAGTCGGCCGAGAACCTGATCGACGTCGTGCGGATCAGCTTGGTGGGCTTCGAGCGTGTCGGCGAAGTGCCCGCAAAATTTTGCAAAATGGGCCGCCGTGATCCCGCGACCGGCGTGAACGGCCGTCAGTTCCGCCCCGCTGTATTCGACTGGACCGTCCAGCGCCGACGCCAAGAACTGGAACTGCATCTTCCGCAGCCGATCCATCGGGACGTTTTCAAAAAATCCCTTGAGTTCGTCGTCAGCAAGCACTCGCGAATACAGTTCTTCGACCAATCCGGCGAGCTTCTCGGCGCCCCCAAGCCGCTCAAACAGCGTGGATGGGGGCGTTGAATCGGAAGACTCGGGAGCACTGGGATGCATCGCGAATCGGCTCGCAACGGTGGAGGAAACAGGAACCTGCGGGCTGTTCCTCGAAATAGAAGATGCCCGAATCGAATTATAACGAGCCGGTGTCCGGAAAACACCGGACTCGTTCTTGCGGCGGTCCTCTCCATGCGGCCAGAACGGGTGCCCGAAAAACTTCTCAGAAAGCCGAAAAACCGCCGTCCAAAAAATTGCCTTGTGGTCCGTGATCGCTAACCACGCGGGTTGCCGGTGTAGTGGACGAGGCGACGACTCCCGGCGTTAGCCGCGATTCTAGTTCAGTAACCGGGGCTAACGTCCGTCGGCAAATCTTGCCGACCCAAAAACTTCATCCTGAAGCTTCACTAGTACCGGAAGATCGCTTCGATCTGGTACCGGTCCTCGATGATGTCCTCGAAGTCCGTCAACGGGA
>JBCCRW010000322.1:0-6764 GCA_039201055.1 Planctomycetota bacterium
CCGCCATTGCGGGATCGCCGCGAGGACATTCGCCCGCTGGCCGATCACCTGTTGGTCCGTCACCGTGGAGACTTTGGCACGGCCAAGTCATTCACTGACGCGGCGATGAAGCGACTGGAACAACACACATGGCCGGGCAATGTCCGCGAGTTGGCCAATGTGATCGAACACGCGGCGATTTTATGTGATGGTCTGCCCATCGACGAACATGATCTGCCTGCCCAATTCGGAAAGCGGCAATTGCGACAAGAAATTTTGGACGGCAAGCCAAAAACGCTTCGCGAATTAGAGGTATTGGCAATCGAGCAGGCGCTTCAGCGTCATGACGGCAACAAACGCCTGGCGGCCGAGGAGTTGGGGGTCAGCCTGAAGACCCTGTACAACCGCCTCAATGCGGCCGAGGAACGCGAGAAAAAGGCGGCTTAGGGATCAGTCGGGAAAAACGCGTCAGGCCCGCCGCTCTTGAAATCGTCGTTGCAGGTCCGCAAGCAGCGCATTTCGTGCCGCTTCATCCAGTTCGGCGAGAAATTCGGTCTTCGCCGCGGTCTCGCCCAATAAATCCTGCAGCATTCGAATTCTGCCGATGATTTCACCCTCCTCGATGCCTTCTGCCCTGCCCTCCGCCCAGCCTTCCACCCAGCCTTGCACCCAGCCTTCCGCCCAGCCTTCCTCCTTGCCCGCCAGCACGCCTTCGGCTCTGGCACGGGACATTGCCCATTCGTAATCGAGTTGGGCCTTTTCCCGCTGGTCATACATCTGTTTGTCCTGCGTTTTTTCGGCGATGATTTCCATGGTCGAAATCGCTGTTTCGAATTCAATCCCCGGCAGCATTCGCCGCAAAGAAAGCGAAGTCAACCGTCGCACGAATTCCCAGCGGCATCGTTCATCCTTGCGGGCAAAAGTCAAAAAGCGTCGAAGATGATTACGCCGAAACGGGCAGCGTTTCCTCGGTTACCAGCAGGCGCGTTGGCATGATCATTTTGGCTGGATAATCGTCCGCGGAAGTCTCTGAATTCAAGACATTTTGCAAAGCCTCGCGTTTCTCGGCTCCGGTAATCAAAAACCATCGCTCGCGACCAGCCGCAATTGCCGGAGCACTCAACGTGTATCGGTACGCATCGAATTTCTCGACCCAGTTCTCGGTGAACCAACGCTCACGTTCGGCGAGTGCCCGCGTGTGCGGAAACAACGAAGCCGTGTGTCCGTCGTCACCCATGCCCAGCAGGACCAAATCCCAAACCGGCATCGATTGACCCGAAAAAAACGAGCGCAGTTTATTTTCGTAGTCTCGTGCCGCAGCCGCGGGGTCGGACAGATTGGTTTCGACCGGATGAATTTGAGCCGCCGGCACCTTGGCTGGGTCGAGTAACGCTAATCGAACCATCCGGAAATTGGATTGTTCGTCGTCAGCGGAAACGTTGCGCTCGTCCCCCCAAAACCAATGGATTTGGTCCCAAGGTAGGTCCATCTCCGCAAGCAATTCGTAGATGCGTTTGGGGGTGGAACCGCCCGAAAGGGAAACACTCGCGACACCGCGCCGGGACACGCAATCGCGAAGGTAGTCGGCCATTTGGTCGGCGACCGAACGTTGCAGGGAAGCCTTGGTATCGAAGCGTTCGAGCGAAGTCGGGAGCATTGATTTTGCAAAAAAGGGAGAACGGAATTCATTGCAGGTTAACGCGACGCATGTATTTGATGAACTGGAGATCGAGCTTTTCGATCGAGGTTCCCATCGCCTGTTCGAATTGCGCAATCCGCTCCCGTGGCGAACTTCGAATCACCGGTTTGCCTTCGCGAATCAGTTGCAGATATTTGATGTACTGTTTGCCGCGAGTGCGAAGCAGGAAGTAGGTCAGCGCCCAGGATTCGCCGTAAGCGTCGGCAACGGTGCCCTCGTCGTACAGTCGATCGTCGCGTCCGATCAAGGTGCTGAGTGAATCCGCCGGACGCGTTTTGAAATACTTCCACCAACGCTTTAGATTGACGTTGTTGACACGACCGACGCCTCGAAAGGAATTGGTGTTCTTCAGGTCCACCGCTTCGAAGAACATCGCGATCCCCTCGCTGGCCCAAACCGGGTTGTCGCATTCGCGTTTCTGCAGCCCCGTGTTGAACGCCAGTTGGTGCGTCGCTTCATGAACAATGGTGGCCAGATTTCGTTCCCAGTTCGGAACATTGTAGGTGATGATGCGATTGGAGCTGAGGTTATAGAAGCCGAGCAGGCTGCCCGCGCGCGGAATGTTGTGTTCCGTCGCGTAGGCTAAATAGTCGTCACGATTCTTGAAGACCAAGGCGACCAGCGGCCACTCGGGTTGGTCCAACTTCAAACCCTGACCTTTCCAAAAATTGAAAAACGTACGGTGGGTCTGTTCCAGCAATTGCCCGACGCTTCGGGCATGTCGCTGGCTGCCGTTGTAGGCCAGGATGTAGTTTTGGGTGCGAAAGGTCTCGAACGCCGTCAGTTCGTCGCCCAGCCGCTTGACCACTTGATCAGCGGTCGCGGCCACAAAGTCGCCCACATCGGTCCGCACGTCCAGCGTGTTTTCCGGCTGCAGCGTCAGCATTTGCCCATCGTCGGTCATCAGCAGAATCCCACCGTCGGCCGCACCGACGATTTTCCGACCGGTGACTTCGCGAATTTGTCCGCTCGCGGCCTTGTGTTTGACCCAGATCGCCGGCACGGGTGCAGCGGGTTCATCGCCGAAGACATTTGCCGTACCCCAACCAACACAAAACCACAGCAGCGCGATCACCGTGGGCCAACCCGTGGCGCGCCGACCACGCCAAAGCGGGGGCCGAAACAAATTGGCAATGGCAATGGGTTTGCTGTCTTGCATCGCGTTGGACATTGTCAAAAAGGTCGGGTCTGCCGACTCTCGCCTGCGTGGGTGCGTCCTGGTTCCGTTTGTCGTCCCCTGTCATCATGATAGGTGAGGAATTGACAGAATTGCTTCATCCCATCGATTTCCGCCATGAACGATTCCCGCCAGGACCCGCCGCCGGCGCTAAAGCGTTTGTGGAGTGACGGGTTGGACGGGGACGGCCGTTACCGGATCGAAACCGTCATCGGACGTGGCGGGATGGGCTGGGTCATCGCGGCCACCGATCAAACGCTCGCACGCGAAGTCGCGATCAAATTTATCAAACCGGAATTGGCCGGCGATGATGCTTCACGCGAGCGTTTTTTGCACGAAGCTCGCACGGTCGCCGCACTGGATCATCCGCAAATTGTGCCGGTTTTCGAAGTCGGCAATTGGAACGGATTGGCCTATCTAATCATGCCGCGTTTGGTGGGTCATTCGCTGGCCGAATGGCTGCAACGCGGTTTTCCTTTCAGCCCGTCTCAGGTGCAAAAGATGGGTTGTCAAATGGCTGCCGGATTGGCGGCGGCGCATGCGGCCGGAATCATCCACCGCGACATCAAACCGGCCAACCTGTTTTTGGAATCTTCACGAGGCAACTTGCGAATTCTCGATTTTGGCCTGGCACAGTCCGAACGTTGGGACGGTGAATCGGTGCTTGTGGGAACACCCGGCTACCTATCGCCCGAACAGGCACGCGATGAGGTCATCGATCATCGCACCGATTTATATTCCTGGGGCGTGGTGATGTACCAATTGCTCGCCGGCCGCTTACCCATCGAATGCGGAAGCAGTGCGGAATCCAAAAGCCAGAGCGACGCCGAATCCTTGGTTCGCCTGCTGACGACCAAGCCCGAGCCAATCGCAAGTGTGTGTCCGCGAACACCAGACACGCTCGCCCAATGCATTGATGCCTGCCTACAACATGACCGCAGGCGGCGACCGGAGAACGCACAGATCCTTGTCGATCGCTTGATGGCGGAAAAATCCGAACCGATTCAGATTCCCGGCCAGATCAAGATGCCCGCCGAGATCGTCATTGACGTTCCGAAATCGACGCGTGCGAAACCACCGAAACGGCGTTTGAATCGCGGATGGATTTTGATCGCGACCGGCATCGCGGCGCTGCTTGCCACGGGGGCATGTTTGTGGCGGTGGAACCGTCCGGATCGGGTCGCCGCGGGACCGGCTGCCAAACGTTCCGCCGCAGTCGCGGCACCGGCGGCAGCCACAGTGGGCAAATCCCCACCGGGCTCATTCCCAGCTGCCCAGCGTTCATCCGGCCAAATGGCGACGCGGTCCAAACGAAATCTGCTTCCCAAAAATGAGCGATTGAAGGTTCAACGGCCCAGTTCCAACATTCCCGAATCACTTCAATCGGACTGCGTTGTGCGGATTTCCGACGGTCGTGGTCAAGACACCTATATCGCCGAGGGCCAAAATGATGATTGGGGCAGGGCGCTGGAAGCCTGGGTCAGTTATCGCCGTGATTCAGAAAAAATACCGCGACGCATGACCTATCTGAAGTTTGACCTCGAAGGCTTGCAACAAAGAAACACCGATGTCATCGACGCTTATCTCCTGCTGACCATTCGCAAGCCTTACTGGGGCGACGTCCCGCCGTTCCGCTGGAAGGCCTGGCTGCTGCGTGACGATTCAGCCGGTGCGGATTGGCTCGCCAGCGGTCCCGAACGAATCCTGTGGAGCCGTAAACCGGATCGAATTCCCAACTTGGACCGCGACCCCGCGGGAAATCCCAACGGTCGATCTTCGGTGTGGCACGAGGACCAAGAGTGGGTCATGATTCAACATCGGGCCAATGGCTTCCTCCGGGCCATCCAAGACGATACCGATGGATTGTTGACGATCATTTTGGAACCGGGTGAAACCCCCGGCCCACCGATGTCGATCGTCACCTCCGAAGCGTCCGTCGATTATGGTCCGGCACTGGTGATTCGATTGAAGGAATCCGCGTCGCCGAATTCAAAATAACCATCCCGTGCACCTGAGCGAATCCATTCCGTGCACCCGAGCGATCACACCGCGAACGATCCATCGTCACCGCCGCTTCGCGATGTTTCGACGCGCTGGTCCAGCATCCAAAATTTGGATCGTTTCGCACTGCGCTACATCGATCCGATGTATCGCTTGCTGCGCTGGAAGGTGGGTGATGAAGACTTGGCCCGAGAGATTTTGCAGGATTTTTTGGTAAAAGCCCTTTCGCGAGGCATTACACCGGAGCAGCGGCGTGGACGGTTTCGCGATTACCTTTCCAAAAGTCTCTCCAACGCCGTCATCGACCACTATCGCCGCGAGCAACGCCGGCCGGAACAGGTGATCGATTGCGACATGGATTCGGCATCCGAAATCCAGCAAAAATGGCGTGACGCTTGGACCCAAACGCTGCTGGATCGATCTTGGTCGGAACTGGAACGCCAGCACCTCAGCCAGCCGGCCTGGGCCGGCTACGCGGTGTTGAAGATTGCCACCGAAAATCCGACCCTGGATTCCGAAGCCGCCGCGGGCCTGGCGACCCGCCAATTGAAACGGCCCTACACCGCAGCCGCCTACCGCCAGCAGCTTTCGCGGGCTCGCCGGCGATTTGCCGAAGTCCTGCTGGGCGAAATTCGGATGACGCTGGGCGGCACCGACGAAGACTCGCTGTGGGACGAAGTCCGCCAACTCGGCCTGATGCCCTATCTGCAAGAACTTCGTGATTTGGGCGATATCTGAAAGCCGCGAAAACACTTTCGTCTTTTTTCATTTTTTTGTGTCACAAGTCTGCTCGTCGCCTCGTCCTCCTGCGGCTTTCGGTTGATTCCGACGCCATCGGAAGCGTTCTGAAACACTTCTTTTCCGACAAATCACTCCCGACTTCTACGCAGCCATGTCGAAAACTGCCTCCGGCCAAAGGCCCCGCAAACGCCGAGGGTTTCAAATGCAGACGCTTGAGCCGCGACGCATGATGGCGTCGGCGGCACAATTGGATTCCCAATACCTGCGTTTCTTTCTAGCCGATACGACGACCAATCAACCCATTGCCGAAGTCACTTCGCGACACCCGATCGATGCGTCGCTGATCCAAGACCGCGACGTCACGATCTACGCGGTGCCTCGCGATGGCGTGGACAGTGATGACATCGGCCGCGTCCGGATGCGTGTTCCTCGGGTCGGCCAGCGGAATGAACGCGTCGCTCCCTACGCCCTGTTTGGCGATCGGAACGGCGACTTCGGTGGCGATTGGCGACCCGATGCGGGCACCTATGAATTGGACGTGCGGGTCTACGATTCCAATCAACGCCGACGCGTTTTGGAAACGGTCGATTTGGAATTTCAAATTCGCGACGACCCAAAGACACGGATCATCGATGTCACCCAGCTTCCCCAAGATGTAACGTCGCGATTTCCCGAGGTGCAACACGCGATCCCGAATGATTCGATGGATGACGGCCCGGCCATCCGTGCGGCGATCAACGTATTGACGACGCAACTGGAATCCGACCAACTCGATTCGGCCACCGTGTATCTTCCACCGGGCGTTTTTGACGTCGGCGAATCGATCGTCGTCAACGAAAAAATCACACTGCTGGGTGCCGGCGCCGAAGCCACGACGCTGACCCATACCGACGCGTTCGCCTTTGACGGCACCGACATCACCGACACGGATGTTCGTTTGAACAATGTCAACCGAGCCGGATATTTAGTCGATTTTGATCGGAACGCCGACGGTGCGGCGCTGCGCGGCATGACGTTAACGGGTCCCAATGCGATCGGCGGAGTATTTTCGCATGATGCGGATCTGCTGGACATCAGCGGAACCCGTTTCCAAACCTTTTTATGGTCGGGATTGCGAAGTTTCAACTTGGACGATGCGACTATTTTTGACAACGTCTTTGTCGACGC
>JBCCRW010000323.1:0-6721 GCA_039201055.1 Planctomycetota bacterium
AGGCAGGAGCCTCCAGGCCATTGCGTTCCCTGGCGGAGCTCGGGAATGAGTCTAAGACTGCTACCCGTGGATTCGCTTACAGCTCGGCCAGCGGCTTAGTGGCGCGGACGATGTCTGTGAGCCGTGACTGGAGCCTCAAGCGACGGGCCGGCTATCTTGTGCCAGCCGCCGGGCGATCTTGTGCCAGCCGCCGTGCGATCTTGTGCCAGCCGCCGGGCGATCTTGTGCCAGCCGCCGGGCGATCTTGTGCCAGCCGCCGGGCGGGGCCGCGAGATGGACTGGTGCCATTCCATATTTTTTCAGCAGCATGGCGGTTTTTACCGTGGGTTTCGCCTCGGAGAGACGAGCTACTTATCGATGTCGCATTGCGTCACCCTGATGGCCGGCTTCATTTTTTAACCCACCTAATTTTTTAACCCGTCTATTCTTTTACCCTGTTTGGCACGATGTCCGGCCTCAGGGGTCGATGGGCTCGCGCCCCTGGCTACATCCCGTCGCCACTTCTTGGCTAAACTCATTGGTCCGCTTCAACGCACCTCTCCTCACCTAGCCCCACGGTGATTGCCAAATGATTGTCTTCGCACAGAATCCAATTCGATTGAAGGACGCAACCCAGTCCACACGCGGCCTCGGACCAATCGGTGTGTTTCTTGCCGGGATCGCCATCCTGCTGGCTCCAACGCTCCGTGCGGCCGATGCCGATCTGCCCGCTTCGGAAAATCGCCGCGTTGTCTTCAAGGAAGATTTTGAATCCGGAACCAAACGCTGGCAACTCCTCGACCCCAAAACCTGGCGCATTCGCAAGCATTCCGACGGACACAGCTTCGAAATCACTGCCCGCAAAAGCCAATACAAGCCGCCGACACGAAGCCCAGGTCACGTCGCGCTGGTCAAGGATTTGAAGGTCGGCAACTGCGAAATTCGCTTTCGCGTTCGTAGCACCAAAGATACCGGGAATCATCGTGACTGCTGCGTGTTCTTTTCGTACCAGAATCCTTCGCAGTTCTATTACGTGCACCTGGGGGCAAAGCCCGATCCGCATTCCGGCCAAATCATGATTGTCGATGAGGCCCCACGGAAAGCGCTGACCAAAAACGAAAAGAAGACCCCTTGGGATGACGATTGGCACGAGGTCCTGGTCCGGCGAAACATTGAAACCGGCCTGATCGAAGTCTTCTTTGACGACATGACCACGCCGCACATGAGCGTCACGGATAAGACCTTTGGTGAGGGTCAGGTCGGCATCGGTTCGTTCGATGATCTAAATGAATTCGATGACCTGACCGTGTCCACGTTTTAAAACGCTCGATCATGGGCCGAAGAACAGTAGGGGATTCGTCGCCTCATCCACGACGGCTTGCGTCACATCTATTTCGGATGTTCCTTTTCGTGATTTTTCGCCCCAGGTGATTTGTGTGTGCCGCGTGATTCAAAAGTTGCTTTCCGGTCGTGTCGTTGGACGTTTGCGATTGACGATTGCGGTGTCGCTGTTTTTGGGTCTGCACCTGCTGCCGGCCGTTTCGCCGTCGGCGGCGGCCGGACCCACACACATTCTTTACATCAATGCCGATGACCTCGGCGTGATGGATGTTGGCTACAACGAATCTGCTTTTCGGACGCCGAACATCGATCGCCTGGCGCGGCAGGGAATGACATTTACAAATGCGTATGCGCCGGCGGCCAATTGTGCACCCAGCCGCGCCTGTGTGCACAGCGGCCAGTGGCCGTCGCGGCATGGTGTTTACACCGTCGGCGATTCACGACGAGGGAAGTCGGCCACCCGACGTCTGATTCCGATCCAAAACACAAAGTTCTTGCCCAGCGAAAAAACGACACTGGCCGAAGCGTTGCAATCGGGCGGCTATCGGACGATTCACTTGGGTAAGTATCACATCGGCAAGGATCCGCGGGCCGATGGTTTTGATGTCAACGTGGGTGGCGATCAAAACGGGAGTCCCAGCGGCGGATACTACTGGCCCTGGGAAAAATCGGCGATGGCCCAGTGGACGCCCCAGGCAAAGCCGGGAACCCATCGCATTGATGTCTTTGCCGACGAGGCCATCCGCTTTATGGAAGCCAATCATCGCGAGCCCATGTTTATTCACTTCTCGCCGTATCTAGTCCATTCACCGCTAACGCCGGTGCCCGAATACGTTGGCCGATACAAACAGCGCGGCGTGCATCCCGCGTACGCTTCGATGGTCGAAAAATTGGACCAAGCGATCGGGAAGTTGTTGTCAGCGATCGAGCGCTTGCACCTGAGCGATTCGACACTGGTCGTTTTTTCTTCGGACAACGGCGGCATCGCTGCCATCCATTCCCAAAAGCCGCTCCGCGCGGGCAAGGGTTCGTATTATGAAGGCGGCGTTCGCGAACCCATGGTGATGCGTTGGCCTGGTCGGATCGAGGCATCCAGCACGTGCGAACAAGTTGTCAACACTCTCGATTTGTATCCAACTTTCTTGGAGGTTGCGCATCTACCCACGCCCCCGAACACGACACTGGACGGCGTGAGTTTGCTACCGCTGATGTCGCAAAGCGGTGACTGGACCCCGGTCGACCAGTACTGGCACTTCCCGGTTTACCTACAGGCCTACGCGGGCCGAAAAGATGATGCCCGCGACGTGCTCTTTCGAACTCGGCCCGGATCGGCGATACGCAGCGGCAAATGGAAGCTGCACGAATACTTCGAAGACGGCGTCCTTGAGTTGTACGACTTGGACGCCGATCCCGGCGAACGCAACAACCTTGCGTCGTCCATGCCCGATCAGACGGAAAAATTGCACGAACAATTGATCGCGTGGCGAAAGCGAACGGCGGCACCCGTTCCGACGGTCCGCAACCGGGAGTTTGATCCAGAGTTTGAAGCGGCGCAAATCGAGAAGGCTAGGTGGCGGCAACGCTAGGGCATCCACAAAGCCGACCCGCCGCCTGCGGATGTCGTCGCCTGCTTTTCTCTGTGACTACTTTTTCTTGTCGTCGTCGTCGGCCTTCTTGACCTTCTTTTTCTTTTTCAGCGAAACCTTGACGACGCGAACCTTTGGCATCCCGACGATGCTATTTTCCTCGTCGAATTTGTCCAGTTCCTGAAGCCGCTTGACTCGTTCGGCGCGAGTCAACACGTTGCGTGACTTGATGGCTCCGGCTTTGACTTTCAGGCTAGCGTCGAGGGTCATGAGATTCGATTCAAGTGGGTGGACAGACGATCTTTTCAGGCTCAGGGCGTGAGGACACTGCCCGAGTTGTTGTGTTTTTTTTCAAGCACTCGGCCCCGCGGGGTAAGGAATCCGAGCCCCAGAAAATAGGGAACACTCGATTCTTCGACAAGGTTTAATCGAACTTTTAGGCGTCATGTTCGACTTTTTGCCGTCTTAATTTAGCTTTTTGGCGTTCGTTGCGACTTTTTGGTGCACGATCGTGAGCCATCCGGTCGAATTGCCACTGCCGGACCTCTTTTCAGTCCCGACGGCTCGATTAGCCTTGGCCACATGATGTCGACCGAAGAGCCGAAGCGTTCGCAGAAGACGCCCAATAGGCGAGCTTCATCGTGGCTGCGCGGGTTGTTGACGCTGTGCAAGTTTGCCGTGCCGGCGGTGATTTTGGGGGTGCTGTTGTGGCAAATCCCCGAGCAGCAGTGGACGCAGATTGCTCAGCATCCCAAGAACTACACGTTGCTGAGTGCCGCCGTCGCCGTGGCGGTCCTGGCCATCGCCACCTCGTTTGTCCGCTGGTGCTTGCTGGTCCGCTGCCAGCAAATCGAATTGTCGATGTTGGAAGCCTTTCGTTTGGGTGCGATCGGCTATTTGTTGAGCTTTGTTTCGGCCGGCAGCGTGGGCGGCGACGTTTTCAAAGCGGTCTTTCTGGCTCGCCGGCGCCCGGGGCACCGCGTTGCGGCCTTGGCTTCGGTGATGGTCGATCGCGGCTGTGGTTTGTACGGCTTGCTGCTGATGGCCGCCGGGGTGTTGCTGTTTGTTGACACCGATCAAGTGCCGCTGGATTCCGACATCGCTTTGGACCAAGTCCGCTGGGCGACTTGGACCTTGGTGGGGCTGGGGACCTTGGTGGTTGCGACGTTGATTTTGGGTGGCCGTTGGATCGACGGCTGGATCCAGACCGCCTCGCAATGGCCGCTGGTCGGCGGTTTGGTGGCCCGCATTGGTCCGCCGATTCGCTGCTTTCATTCGCGTCCACTGAGTTTTCTGGTGGCGGTCTTGATGAGCGTTGCGGTGCAAACGCTATTGGTGATCAGCATGTTTTTAATCGCGCGGGGCATGATCGCTGACCCGCCATCGTTGGCCGAACACTTTGTCATTGTGCCGGTGGGAATGCTGGTTTCCGCATTGCCTTTGTCGCCGGCCGGTGCGGGGTTGCTGGAGGCCGCGATTGCGACCATGTACGGAATTTTTGACGGCAAAGACGCGATCGCCTCGGGCACCGTCGTCGCTTTGGTGTTCGAATTGGTCAAAGTTTCCGTCGCCGCCATCGGCGTCGTGTTTTATATGACCGCGCCGGCCGAGGTCACCGAAAGCATGAAGGCGGAAAACGCGATCGATTGACCCGTGAGCCACATTTGTCAGATGCGTGATCCACATTTTCAATCTCGAACGCGGTAGCGGCCCCAGATTCGGGTAATGGGCACGTTCAAGCACGCCAGTGCCGAAGCCAAAACGACGGCCGTCACAATGGTTTGATAAACCGTCAATTTCCAAGCGGGAACAAACACCAGCAACGGCATCAAGCCGACGACCAAAATCGGGACGCTGATCAACACGATCGCCTGAACCACGACAAACCGCCGGCCCACTAATCGCGTCGAGCACTGCCGACATGTGATGAACACGGGAAAAGAACTAAAGGCGATTTGTTGCCAGGAAATCGTCTGCTGGCACACCGGGCAGGCCGCACGATCGACGTCGCCCAGATGGTCGCTTTCGGGGGGCCGATAGGGATTCAGGCCGGCGGACATCGGTAAACGCCGTCGAGACAAGAGGGTGTGGGGAGGAGACGGAGACATTTGCCAGCCGCCTTGATCTTTCGCGAGGCGAGCGACAAGATCTTCGCGTGGAATTCTACCGCGCGGTGACGCGATTGCGGCTGCACCGAAGCGGCGTGCTGACGCGTTCCCTTCATCACTCCGATCGCCCGTTTTTTGATTGCTTGAGCCATGTCCGCATTCCCCGAAGTCAATAAAGTTCGTTACGAAGGCCCCGGGTCGGACAACCCTTTGGCATTTCGCTGGTACAACCCCGACGAAGTCGTCGCGGGGAAGACCATGAAGGAGCACTTGCGTTTCACGATTGTTTTTTGGCACACCTTCCGAGGCACTGGTAGCGACCCCTTTGGCGGCGACACCATGCAGCGTCCCTGGGACGACGGGACGCAGTCGGTTGAAAACGCGTGCAACCGTGCCCGAGTCGCTTTTGAATTATTCGAAAAACTCGACGCGCCATTTTATGCCTTTCATGATCGGGATGTTGCACCCGAGGGAGAATCCCTGTCGCAGTCCAACGCGAACTTGGACGCCGTCGCCAAGGTGCTGAAGGAGCAACAGGAGAAGACGGGCGTCAAACTGCTGTGGGGCACCGCCAATATGTTTTCCAATCCGCGATTCATGCACGGCGCGGCAACCAGCTGCAATGTTGAAGTCTTCGCCTACGCCGCGGCCCAGGTGAAAAAGGCTCTCGAGGTGACTCACGAATTGGGCGGCGAAAACTATGTGTTTTGGGGCGGCCGCGAAGGTTATCAGTGTCTGTACAACACCGACATGAAACGCGAACTGGATCATCTGGGTCGCTTCTTTCATATGGCCGTCGATTATGCCAAGGAAATCGGCTTCACCGGGCAATTCTTGATTGAACCCAAACCCAAGGAGCCGACCAAGCACCAATACGACTCCGATGCAGCGGCCTGTTTGAATTTCCTGCGGACGTACGACTTGACCGATTCGTTCAAGCTGAACATCGAAACCAATCACGCGACCTTGGCGGGTCACGAGATGATGCATGAATTGGAATACGCGGGCATGCAGGGGGCGCTCGGGTCGATCGACGCCAACACCGGTGATTTGCTCTTGGGCTGGGACACCGATCAATTTGCGACCAACTATTATCTGACCACCCAGATCATGTTGGTGTTGCTCAAGTACGGCCTGGCGCCGGGCGGCGTGAACTTTGATGCGAAGGTGCGACGCGAAAGCTTCGAACCCATCGATTTGTTCCACGCCCATATCGGCAGCATGGATGCGTTTGCCAAGGGCCTGAAGGTCGCCGCGAAAATGATCGAAGACGGAGCGCTGTCGAAGTTTGTCGATGCACGCTACGATTCTTGGGATGGCGAGCTTGGGAAAAAAATTGAATCCGGAAACGCCACGTTTACGGAACTCGAAGCGATGATGCTTGAAAAAGGCGAAGCGGCACCTAACAGCAGCGGTCGTCAGGAAATGCTCGAAAACATTTTCAACCGTTATCTTGATCTTTAGGTTTCGCGCCCAAAGTCGCACGCCTCTCCGAGGCGTTTCATTTTCTTCGCCATAGTTGCACGCCTCTCCAAGGCGTTTCATTTTCTTCGCCTCGGAGAGGCAGGGCTTTCTACGTGGGCTTATGCCGTGAAAAACGAGGCCATCTGAGCCGACCTGGATCGAGTGATTGCCGGGTGTCGTCGAAAAGCCGCCAACCCGCACGAAACCGTGAATTCAGCCCATGTAGAAAGCCCTGCCTCGGAG
>JBCCRW010000324.1:0-6634 GCA_039201055.1 Planctomycetota bacterium
AAGTCATGGCCGAAATCCGTGGCGGTGCGTTCGATACCTATTTCGCCGTGCAAGCGACCTTGCAATTCAGTTCCGGCCAACCGCTGCTGTACCGTGGCAACAACATCGGCTTTCGATGCTGCGTTGCGACGCTGAATCAGATCCGACGTCGCAACGCAGCATCGAAAGCCGATGTTGTTGCCACGGTACAGCAGCGGTTGGCCGGAACTGAATTGCAAGGTCGCTTGCACGGCGAAATAGGTATCGAACGCACCGCCACGGATTTCGGCCATGACTTGGTCCAAATACATCTGCGTGGCACCATCGCCGAGCGGTTCGAATTGCGTGTCCATCCATTCCCAGACGTTCCCGATCAAGTGCCGCACACCGTTAGGCGTGGCACCGCGATTGGGTGAATCGACCGGCAGCGTGTCGCCGGTCCCGTGACCCCACAGATTCGCAAAGTCGGGATCGAAGGCGTTGCCCCAGGGGTATTTGGTTTCTGAACGATCACCGGCGTGATCGTGATGCCATGATCCGGCACGTCGCCATTGCAAACTGTTGGGCAGCCGTTTGCCGGCCCAGGTCGCGTAGGCATTGGCCTCGTACCAACAAATGCCGGTGACCGGGTGTTTCTGGCGATCCTTATTCGGACGACCGTTTTGCCAGTGGGCCGGGCCCGGCATGCCGCTTTGATCCAAAAATTGCAGCACGTTGGGCGGAATCGCTTCCGGCCAAAACACCGGGTCCTCGTAGCCGCCGGCTTGAACGAAGCGATCAAAGTCTCCTTCGGTGACACAATCGCGGTCCAGGTAAAACGCTTCGATTTCGGCCGTTTCGCCCACCTGCCGAACCAATTGCGGATCACCGGCGGGCGATGTGGCCACCAAGTGATCGCGGGCGATCAGTCCGCCGGGGACCCAGGCCATGTCGTGTTCCAAGAATCCCCAGATGCAATCGAGCGCACTGGATTCGACACCGACCGAATTGGCGGGTGTCAGCAATTGGGCATAGCGACGATCGCGGACCAGGCGGCGCAGATCCGGCGGCACGTGACTCAGATCGATCGTCGTTTCACGCGAGGACGACGCCGAGACGGTGGGCACCGTCAAACGCGAAATCGCGTCACTGAAAAGGGTGCTTAGCGACACGATTCACCTCGCATCTCGCGACGCAAGCGTTGGAACTGCATCGCGGCAGCCTCGCTTTGCGGTCCCGCAGCGGCGGCGGAAACGGATTTGGCGGGCGCGTGGCTGACGTGCCGATGTTGCGGCGAAGCAGGCGGCTCGTGCGTTTCGCCAGACGCCCGATGGACGGCCTGGTCGAGCGCTGGTGCATCCGGCGATGTTCGTGGGTTGGGTGCGGTCGTGGCCGTCGAAGGAAAATCACTTGGCGGTTGTTGACCCTGGATTTGCAAGAACCGTCGTTGTTCGGCCTCCAAACGCAACCAAGCCTGGGCCAGCGTCTCGGACTGCTCCTGCAAACGCAACGCCTCGCCACGACATTGGGCCTCCCACACCGCCCGCTCTTGACTGAGCGTCGATGGGGCTTGGCTGGGCGTCGATGGGGCTTGGTAATCCACCGCCGGGTTGTACGCCGATTGATCGGTGTGCACCGATTGATCGGTGTACGCGGATTCTTGATTGGGCGTCGCTTGATCGCTGGGTGTCGCTTGATCGTTGGGCGTTGCTTGTTGGTGCGTCGCAACGGCGGCCCCAAACGCGCTGCCCGACAACGGCCGGGGCGTCACTGGGTTGCCCGACGACGCAATCATCCATGCATTGGCATCGTGCATCCAGCCGGCCGCGAAGCGATCCAGGCGTTCGATCATCCGCCGCAATTCATCGGCGATTTGTGCCGGCGGCATCACGGTGCCGGCCGTTTGTGGAAACGTGTTGGAGGTTGGTGAACTCAATACTCGGTCCTCCGCCATAGCTTGGACAGTCGCGACGAAAGACTGGGCGTGTGCCGGATCTCTTGCTTTTCCTGTTCGTGAATTTCACGCAGGTGTTCGCGCAGGGTTCGCATCTTGAGGGCGAGTTCTTTGTCCTCGGAGTTTTCGGTTTTCGGCAGCGTTTCGACCTGAGAAATTTGATTTGAAATTTCATAACGCATCCGCGCGACCTTGGCTTGTTCTTGAGCCAATTTGGCGCGTTCTTCACGCAACGCGATTTCGACGCCGGCTTTGCTTTCTTCGACCTGTTGCTGCAATCGGGCGCGTTCCTTTTCACCCTCGGCGATTTTCTCCTCGAGTGCCTCGGCACGTCGTTCCATTTCGGCGAACGAGCGTTCAATGGTTTCGGCATCGACGTGTCCACCCTGGGCGACCGCGCGAATTTTGCTGATGAACTTGTCGCGTCCCTCCGTCGCCTTGCGCAGTCGTCGCTGCAAGCTCTCGACCTCGGCGCGTTGTTCGTCCTCGCGTGAGGACAATCGTTTTTCGATGTCGCCCATCCAGGATTCGATTTGGCTGCGTTCCTCCCGCTCCGAGCGATTGGCCTGTTCGGCGGCCAACAGCATTTCCTCCAGCATCGCGACGCGTTCGTCGCTGCGGTTGGCTTCATCGACAAGCTGCTCGATGCGTTTGCGGGCGGCATCATCATCGGCATCGGCATCGGCCTTGGATTCGGCCGCGACTTGGGCGGACGATCGGGTCGCCGCGTCGCGCAGCGCGGCGCGAAGTTCCTCGATCTCGGCTTGCAACAGGGCCACGGTTTCGTGGTCGTAGCTTTCGGGTGTCGCACTCGAATCGTCGTCGTCGTCATCGAGATTGAACCAATCGTCGCCGGCAAGTTGATTGTCCAGCGTTTCGTCGTTTTGAATCGCCTCGGTGTCGACGTTTTCGCTTACCGCATCCGCGTTTTCGCTTACCGTTTCGACGTTATCGCCGGCCGCATCCGCCGAATCACTCGGCTTCGTTTCAGTGGCCGATGGAGTCGCCGGGCCACCGTCGAAGGACGCGTTTTCGAGCCGATCCAGGTCGGCCTCGCATGCTTCCGGATCCGCCATGATCGGCTTGTGGGTTCCCGGAATTCGCATCGCCGCCGGATTGCGCCCGACCGTTGCGGGTGGCGGTGGCGGTGCCGGGTTTTCGCGGCCGCTGGCGACCTGCTTTGCGTCGGGTGTCCCCATCATCCAGCGAATGCGGTAATCGGGAATTTCCAGCAAATCGGTCGACTTCATTTGTTCACGATCGCTGACCAATTTTCCGTTGATGGAAACGAGGTCGTTGGACATCCAATTTTGGACCCAAAATTGACCGTCCTCGAATTCGACGCGGCAAACGATGTCCGGCAGATCCTTGCCGAACAATTGCACGCCGCAGCGAGTGGAATGGCCCAAGAACATGCCGGTTCCGGGGCTGACTTCAAATTGTCGGGCCGACCCGTCGCAGCACATCACGAGCAGCGTGCAGGGCTTGGCCGGTGCGTCGGTGGCACTCATGCGGACACCTCGTTGGAAGCGGGAAACTCAGGTGCAATACGCGGTGTGATTGCCGGCGAAGGGTCGCTGGCGGGTTCCGCCGGTGGTTGCGAATCGGTGGCCCGATAGGAATCCGTGGCCGGATAGGAATCGGCGCCGGGGTAGGCGGGGGTTGCAAGGGCACGGAAATCGGCGACGGCCTCCTGCTCCACGGGGTAGACTTCTTGCTCCGCTGGGTTTGCTTGTTGCTCCGCTGGGTTTGCTTGTTGCTCCGCTGGGTTTGCTTGTTGCTCCGCTGCATGGGCCACCTGCTCCGCGGATTCGGTTTCGTGTTCCGCCCGGCCGGTTCCAAAGACTTGATCCATCGCGGCAAACATTTCCTCCGCCGTGCACGGACGACCGACAAAGGCGTCGGGCACAAAGCCCACCGTCGATTGCCAATCGCCATCCGGGGAACCGCCGATCGCGATGCGTTTGACCTTGTCGACCTTGGGGTGAGCGGTGGCGAAGAGTCGTTTGACCAATTCGCAATTGGCCGCGTCGTCGGCGGCGAACAGAAACGTGTGTGGCACGGCGCGTTGCAACACCAACTTGAGCGCAACCTTGTCACGAACAACTTTCCCGGCATAACGTTTGTCAGCGACGTCCAGCGAATCGCGAATCGATTGTGCGGCCGCTGGGCTGGGTTCCAAAACCACGAATTGCCCCGCCACGGCGTGCTGGTGTTGCTCGACCAATTCGGCGGCAATGAATCCGGCCAACACTTGCCCGACTTCGCTCGCTTCCCAGCCAAGCTGGACGACCAATTCTTCCATGCCGCGGGCTTCGGACAACATCGGCAGCAACTTCATGTGGCGGGCCGACAAACCGGCGCGGTCCAGGTTTTGGCCGCGAACGGCGGTTCGCTGGAACGCCGCCGATTCGGCGTACTCGGGTGCATCAAAGTGTGTTGCGGCTTCAACCAACAACGCCAACAGGCTGGATTCCAAAGGTAATTTTTTGTGCAGCTTTGATTCGTCAGACGCCTTTTCAAAGCGGAAGGATTTCAGCGGACCCTCGAACGCCAAACGGACCAGCATCGCCGCTTGGTAACGAACCAGCTTGGTCATCAAACGGGGGTCCAGCACTTTTTGATCGAGCAACTGCACAAAGCCGTCCACTTCGGCACAGCTTCGACCGTTGATCGTCATTTTTAGGACGGGCGCCAGACTGGACAGCGATTCGGGCAATCGATCCAGAATGCCGGCGGTGGCCTCGGCGTCCAAACCCGCACCGTAGACGGCTTGGATCTTGCCACGGTCCAAATGGAAGCGAATGCGAACGTTCTCCGATTCGGCTTCCAAGACGCCCTGCTTGTTGCCGTTGTTCAAGAAATCCAAAAGCTCGCGCAGCCCAAAGCATTCAAAGGTGCCCGCCAGCGACGCGTCATCCAGTTGGTTGATGACTTCGGGGACGGCGGTGCCCTGGGATTGCGATTGCACAATCATCTTGGCCGTTTCGATCGCGTTGGCGACGGTCGTCCGCAGCAAATCCTCGGTGTACGGCTTGGGCAACATGTCCACGACGTTGTCCAGGTCGACATATTCCACGTAGGCTTTTTTTCGCAGCGTGGAACTGACGACGACCGGCGTGTTGGCCAGTTGCGGCATTTCATTGAGCGCACAGGCGACCTGGTAGCCGGTGGTGCCGGGCAATTGATGGTCCAGCAAAATCAGATCGGGCACGATCTCGCCGGCCACCTGGATTCCCTCTTCGGCATTGGGCGCCAAGACGACTCGGTACCCCACCGGGCTGAGGTGTTGATCGACCAAACGGCGGATCGTTGCACTGTCATCAATGACCAAAACGGTTTTATCACTCATCGGATTGCTCCAGGTGTCCACGACTGGGAAGGAAGAGAAAGATGTTTCCGAACGGACTCTTGCCGCAGAACCGCGTCCAGATCGTCATCGGCCAAAGGTTTGGGCAGGTAATCGGTGACACCGAGTTGCCGAGCACGATCGGTGTATTCGGGTTCCTGCCGCGAACTGATGATCACAAAGGGCGTCTCGGCGGCTTGACGTCCCGCGCGAACCTCCGCCAACAATTCCATGCCCGTGACATGCGGCATTTCCATGTCGCTTAGCACGGCGGAAAATTGTTGCTGCTTCATCAGATCCAAGGCTTGTCGGCCATCGCCGGCTTCGACAATTTCCACTGGATATCGACTGAGCGATCGCACCACCCGTCGACGCGCGCTAAGCGAATCGTCGACCACCAAAATGGTCGGCCGCTGGGCCTTTTCCGATGGTTTTGCGGTCACGGCGGGCAACGCCGTTCGCCAAGCTTGAAAGCGTTCACGTTTGGCCTGGATCAATCGCCGCGCGTCTAAAATCAAAACGGTTTCGCCCATGCCTGACAAACTCGCGGCGGTGCAAAACGGGTGCGAACGCAGCATCGCGGGCAAGGGTCGCAAGACAACCTCTTCGGGACCGACGACTTGGTCGACCAGCAATGTAATTTGCGTTGTGCCCAGGTCCGTGTGGCTGCACAAATCCGACGACAACAACACGCCGGCGTCGTAACGCGATACATCCTCGGGTGTATCGTCCAGCATCGCCGCGAAATCGACGCAGCGAGATTCGGGGCGCAAATCACCGGCCGCCTGCACCGAAGGCATGGGAATCGCGAACAATTGTTCGTTGCTGCGAAACACCATCACGTGTTGAATCACCGACGGCAGCGGAAAACTTAGCCGAATGCGGGTGCCCTTGCCGGGTTCCGAATCGACCTCCAACCAGCCCCGCATGCGATTGAGCGTCGTCGCGACGACGTCCATGCCGACACCGCGTCCGGCGATGGCATCGGCCTGCTGCCGAGTCGAAAAGCCGGGCTCGAAGATCAACTGCGAAAGTTCCTGGCGCGTGACGGCCGCATCGGCGGGAATCAACCCACGCTGGATGCCGCGACGGCGGATCGCGTCGTAGTCCAGACCGCGACCGTCATCGCGAATTTCGATCACGCACAAATCCGCCGCCGATCGCGCCTCGATACTGATGGTGCCCGATTCCGACTTGCCCACCCGTTGTCGCTCGACGGGCGCTTCAATGCCATGGCAAACGCAATTTCGGACAATGTGCAACAAAGGTTCATACAAACGTTGTTGCAACGACCGCTCGATGCCGGCGTCTTCGCCGATCAATTCCAAACCCACGATTTTGTCTTCCGCCTTGGCGGCGTCGCGGACGACTCG
>JBCCRW010000325.1:0-6583 GCA_039201055.1 Planctomycetota bacterium
GATTGGGACGGCCACACGATGAAGGTGCTGTTGAGCCAAACCGTGTTTGCGGGCGTCGCCACGCATCACGGTGGCTACAACGGTTATTTGAAAGGCGACTTGGACAGCGGCAGTTGGCCACAAAGCGCTCGCAATCGTGCGGTCGGCATCATTCGTCAGGCCAAGTGTTTGCACGTCAACGGTGACCAGCACCTGGCATCGCTGACACAGTACGGCTGGAAGCAGCAACGCGATTCAAATTGGTCGTTTTGTACGCCCGCGATCGCCGCCGGCTATCCCCGTTGGTGGCGACCGGATGAATGTGGCATGCAACATACCGATCGTCCCGCACACGGTATCCCGCACACGGGCAAATACACCGATGGCTTTGGCAACCTGGTGTATGTGTACGCCCATGGAAATCCCGAAATCGGCACCAAGAAAAATCGATATGAAAAGGCCCACCAAAAGGGCAGTGGGTTTGGCTTGGTCACCATCGACACCGATTCGCTGACGTATCGTATTGACGCGTTTCGGTTCTTCTGTGATCCGTTGCAACCGGGTCCGCAGGCTCGTTTTCCGGGGTGGCCGATCACGCTGCACCGCGACGAAAACCTGGGCCAAAACCGCATTGGCTGAACACGCATGACGATTACCAGCCACTTTATCATTTTGCTGGCGAAGCTATTCAGCGGGTTCACCGTTCGGTGGGTCGATTCCACACCGGAAACATGCCAGCGAATCTACTTCGCCAACCACACCAGTCACCTCGACGCCGTGGTGTTGTGGTCGGCGCTGCCTAAGCGGCTCCGCCAGCTGACCCGACCGGTCGCCGCAAAGGATTATTGGTCCAAGGGTTGGTTCCGCCAGCACATGGCGCGCAGCTTCAACGCGTTGTTGGTCGATCGCAAAGAGATCAAGGTCCACCGCAGCCCGATCGACATCATGTTGTCACAAATGGGCGACGTGTATTCGTTGATTCTATTTCCCGAAGGCGGTCGATCGTCGTCGGATGAATCAATGGGTGAATTCAAAAGCGGGCTTTATTACCTGGCCAAAAAACGTCCCGATTTGGAATTGGTGCCGGTGTACATTGACAACGTCAATCGAATCCTGCCACGTGGCGAAGTCTTGCCGGTGCCATTGTTGTCGTGCATCACCATTGGGCCGCCGATCTTTTTAGAAGCCGGTGAACCCAAGTTGGATTTCTTGTGCCGCGCCCGCCAGTGTGTGATGCGACTTAAGGACGTTTAAAAGCGGACTCATCGATTTGTCCACGACGCCGGATGGGACTCATCGCTTCGTCCTACTACGGCAGATGGGACTCATCGCTTCGTCCACTACGGCAGATGGGACTCATCGCTTCGTCCACTACGGCAAATGGGACTCATCGCTTCGTCCTACTACGAATCTTCCTGGCTAAGATCCATACCATCCGTGAGTTCCGCATCCACTTGGGTATCGGAATCATCCGCTTCGGCGTCCGAATCTGCCGAATTATCGGTCGCTGGATCAGGGGATGTCGGATAAAAATCCCCGTTCAACATGCCCGAATTTTCAAAGGGCATCACGGTCGGCTGGATCTCCGACGGATTGAACGACCGGCGGCTGATCGGTTGCGGCGCGACGACTTTGTCGGCGTGGGAACGTGGATGCAGGAATCGTCCGACTTGATAAGCATCGGCGTTTGCCTGTCCTTCCCACGCCGCCTCGCTCATTTGGACTTGGTTGTACGCGAGCAGGCTGCCTTTTTCGCGGTGGAAATTGCGAATGGCCAGGTTGTAATCATACAGGGCCTGATAGAAAGCCGATTCGCTTTGCACGAGTTGGCGTTGTGCTTGCAACAGGAAGTTGATCGGCTCGGTGCCGACCTTATAGCGTTGCTCCAAGACCTCGACTTGTTTCAAGTCCGCCTGATACCGGCTGAAGTTGGTTTCCACCAAGCGATAGGACAATTCGATTTGGCGAGCCGCCGATGCCAGGTCATGACTGATTCGCAACTCGGTTTCGGACAGGATCGCCTGTTCGCGTTTGACATTCAATTTTGCCGACGTGACCGCCAGCGATGCTTGACGCAGGCCAACGGGCATATTGAATTCGATTCCCGCCTGTGCTTCCTGGAAGTCACCGCCGGTGATCGTGCCGACCAAGTTGTCCAGATCATCGTTTTGGCTGCCGATCAAGCGATCACCCAAACCTCGCCAGCGGTATTGCGCCAGGAAATCCAATTGGGGCTTGCGGCCCAATTTGGCGGCGGCCAATTCCAATTGCCGACGTTTCAAATTGAGTTGTTGGCGGCGAATTTCGACTCGCCGAACCAAAGCTTGGCCAAGCGCGCTGTCCCAATCGATCACAACTTTGATATCCGTCGGATCCGTGCTGGGGCGAATCAGGCGACCGTCCGACGCGGGCATCCCGATCAAATATCGCAGGCGTTGTTCGAGGGCGTAGAGGCCCTGTTCACCGCCCAGGGCGGAATCCACTTGGGCTTGGAATTGGTAATACTGCGAACGTGCCTGAGCTTCCTCGTCGGCGCGTCCCACTTCGGCTTCCAAGCGCACTTTTTCAAAGCGATAGGTTTTTTCGGCGGCGCGTCGGCCCTTGACCGTTGCGTCAAGCACGCGGTACGAGCGCGCCAAATCCCAATAAGCTTGTTCAACGTCGGCCACCAGGCTGACCACGGAAGCTTCAAAATCGGCCAGCGAAACATCCTCGTTGACCCGGGCGATCAAGACACCGTTGTATTGACCGACCGGTGCGTTGGGGCCGGCGATGCGGTTAAACGTCGTTCCCGCACCACGCAGCAAGGGCTGACGATATTCGGCTTCCACGAATCCCGTAAACGCACTTTGGAAACGCTGCTGAAGAACCGATGGGTCAAGTGTTTTGTTGTATTGAACGTTTTGACGGATCGCAAAGGTGGCCCCCGTCGCGGTCGGCTTGGACAGTTCGTTGATAAACGTCGCACCACGTGATTGAACGAAGGGCGCGAAAATCAGGGGCGGCCCGCCGTTGACGCCGGGGATTTCAAATGGCAGCCGGTTGGTCGGTTGGTCGACGTTGGACCAGTTCAATTGCTGGTTCCAATTGGCGTCAAATGCCGCCAGCGCGCCCTCGGTACCGGTCAAGGGGTTGGCGGCGGTACCGGCGGGATCAAAGGCGGTCTGGGTCGCCGCCGGCGCGGAAACCACCGATCCCCCCAGGCTGCGAATGACCGGCGATTGGGCCACCGCCATCCGCACGGCTTCTTCTAACGTGAGATCGAGTGCCGGAATCTCGCTGGGATCACGCAGTGCCAGCGGCGCGACCGATCCGGCCGCGGCGGTCGATGCCGGTGTCGGGCACGAAGCCGCCTCGGGGTACTCGATCGAAAGCCCAACGTTGTCGTGATAACTGACGCGGGTATCGTTGGGGCCCGGCCCAAACAGGCCCGAGCCAAACAGACCCGAGCCGCTATGGAATCCGCTGCAACCCGGTGCCACGGTGATCGCTCCAATGAGCGCCGCAACGAAGGCTCTTCGACGCGTTGATGTTGCGGGTGCGGGTTTCACGGCGGCGGCAGGTTGTCGTTTCATATTCAGATGGTGGTGCGTTGAGAATGACGCAAACATCGGCGGCGGACTCAAGGCAGTCTTGAGCCGCACAACCGGAGCCACAATCCGTATCGGCAGATCGACCATCAAAAGTCGACCTACAAACGATCCGAGCCACCGGACCGATCGCTAGGCGACCGATTATCGGCACAGGACGAAGAAGCCGGGCAGGAAGATTGAGCCGAAAAAAGGGAAAAAACGGCCCGTCTAGAAAACTCGGCCTAATCGTCAAAGATGACACCACTATTTTTCGGGTAGGTCGCGTTCGCCAGAACGTGCATCGGTTTTTCGGGTAGGGCACGTTCGCCAGAACGTGCATCTCAAGCCGATCCGTGTTCTTGCGAACAACGGCTACAGGAAACTCAGTAGATCCGTGTTCTGGCGAACAACGGCTACCCGAAATTGGAGCACAAAACTATTTTTCGCTCGGCGCGAAACCGCGCTTTCGCAGCAACGCGCCGGTATCCACATCGCGGCCTCGGAATCGACGAAAGCCCTCGGCCGGATCGATCGTGTCGCCAATGGACATGATGTTTTCGTACAAGCTCTTTGCCGTCGCCTTGTCGTAAAAACTGCCGACCTCTTCAAACTTCTCCGCCGCATCGGCCGTCAGCGCATCGGCCCACAAGTAGCTGTAATAGCCGGCCGAATAAGAATCGCTGCTGAAAATATGGGAAAAATGCGGCGTGCGATGTCGCATCGGCAACTCCGACGGCATCCCCATCTCGCGAAGCGTTTCCGATTCGAATTGATCCGGATCGATTCGTTGATCGCCGGCCAAATGCAGTTTCATGTCCATCAACGCGCTGGCCAAGTATTCGACCGTCGCGAAACCCTGGTTGAAGGTCGCGGCATTCTTGATCTTGGCGACCAACTCCTTGGGAATCGGCTCGCCGGTCTTGTAGTGCACCGCGAATCGTGACAGCACTTCGTCGGTGTCCAACCAGTGCTCATTCAACTGCGATGGGAATTCGACATAGTCGCGCGCGACGTTGGTGCCGGCTTGGCTACGGTATTTGACGTCCGACAACAGGCTGTGCAGGGCATGTCCAAATTCGTGAAACAGCGTCACCGCGTCGTCCCATGAAATCAGCGTCGGCCCATCGCCGGCGGGAACAAAATTGGAATTGTTGGAAACGATGGGCCGGATTCGTCCGTTGGCATTGGATTGCTCGCGGTAATCGGTCATCCAAGCACCGCTGCGTTTGCCCTCGCGAGCGTATGGATCCAGGTACCAAAGTCCGACAAATGCTCCGTCGGCGCCCGTGACTTCATAGGTCGTCACATCGGGATGGAACACGGGCACATCCGAAACCTGCTTGAATTGAAGACCATACAGCTGGCCCGCGGACCACATCATGCCCTCGATCAATTTGTCCAATTGCAAATAAGGCTTCACTTCGCTCATGTCCAAGTCATATTTTGCCTTGCGAACTTTTTCGGCGTAAAAGCGATAGTCCCAAGGTTCGATCTGGATGCCGGCATTTTCCGCATCGGCGATCGCTTGCATGTCGCGAACCTCCTCGTGGACACGCTCGACGGCCTTGGGCCAGACCTTCATCATCAAATCCATCGCGGCCTGCGGGTCCTTGGCCATGGTGGGTTCCATCCGCCAATGAGCATGCGTCTTGTAGCCCAGTAAATTCGCTCTCTCGGATCGCAGTCGCAGGATTTCGGCAATCAAATCGTTGTTGTCATGGCGATCACCGTTGTCGCCTCGGTTGTAATAGTTTCGCCAGACCTGTTCGCGTAGCTCGCGATTTTCCGCATACGTCAAGAACGGATCCATCGACGACCGCGTGTTGGTGATTGCGTATTTGCCGCCCTTGTTTTGTCGTGCCTCGGCGGCCGCCCGCATCGCATCGATAATGCTTTGCGACAATCCGGCCAAGTCGCTTTCATCTTGAATCCAGGTCACATAACCCTTTTCATCTTCAAGAACATTTTGGCTGAACGTGGTAAACAATTTTGCCAGCGTGGTATTGATTTGGGACAAACGGCTTTTTTCCGACTGGCTCAGTTTTGCACCACGTCGAACAAACGTTTTGTATAGATCTTCGATCAGTCGCTGCTGATCGGGTTCTAAGTTTTGGCGATTGTCATAGATCACTTGCAAGCGTTGAAACAGCTTTGCATTTTGATAAATACGATCTTCGTGTTGCGACAGCAGCGGAACGATTTGCTGTTCCAAATCCGGGATCGGCCCGACGTTCAAATTCGACGAGAACACGAAAAAAATCGATTGCAAACGACGCAGGCTTTCGCCCGCCGTTTCCATCTTTTCGACTGTATTATCAAACGTGGCCGGATCGCTTTGATTGGCGATCGCGTCGATTTCCGCTTCGGTTTCTTGGATCGCAGCCTCCATCGCGGGCACAAATTCGTCCGTGCGAACTTGGTTCCAGGGCGGAACGCCGCCGTAGGGTCCTTGCCAGGGTTGAAGTAGGATCGAAGTATCGGCGTTGGGGTCTGCCGTCATGGCGGGTGCGAGCGTTGAAAGGAGAAAGAAACAGGCGGTGGGGACACGGAACCAACCGAGTCCACCTAACGCGGAAGAACGCATGGGAATTCCTGGGTCTGTACAGAAACGCGTTGGATAAAGAGGTCGATTGTGCGTGTGAATACAAGCTCGATTTAAAGCGGCTTTTCGAATTGAATCGCGACGCCGCCGATGGGTTGTTCGGGCAATTCGTCAAGCGATTTTGGTTGCGATTTCAAAACCTGGAATCCCATCCCGGCGGCCAATTCGCAGATCCGTTCCCATTGCGAACGTTCGGATGTCAACACATAGACTTTGCCGCCGACCGCCATGGCATTCCACAGGGCCTGCAATAAGTCTTCGTTGGCATTCGGTTCCAGCCAAGTCAGATCGACCAAGGCGATCGTAAAGGCAGCATCTTGCCACGGCTCTTGGGAAAGTCCGCGGGCGGAGATTTCGATTTTGTCGACCTCCATTTCATACGACGCCAAGTTGTAGCGGACGCAGTCATTGCAAACCGCGCTGGGCACGA
>JBCCRW010000326.1:0-6572 GCA_039201055.1 Planctomycetota bacterium
AGGATCATTTTGTCGACTTTCTTGCCTTCGGTCTTCGTTTTCCCGAAGTAGTAAACCATCTTGTTGGCCATAGATCTCGCTTCTCGCTGAATAGTTATGGAGACGCGACAGAAGTTGAAAAGTTGGCTGTTTTGCCGCGATTTTGCGGCCGTAGCGTAATGACTGCCCCACACCCGGTCAAACGGGGCACCCGATCAAACGGGCCACCCGATCAAACGGGCCGCCCGATCAAACGGCGCAAAGCGACGCCGCCGGGATCAACGATTGCCGCGCCGGGCTAGTCCCGCCGCAAACCGCTCTCCGGTGTTTCCGGTTGTTTGACGTACCGGACCCGGTACACGGGAATCTGTTGCTTCCGGCTGCGGCGTTCGAAATGCGTGCGGTAGTCCAAATCGTGCTGGACATCACCGGCCGATTCGGGAATCGGCACTCCAAAACCCGGGCATGTTTCAGCGATCATCTCGATCGTGTCCTCGAAATAATCCAGCACATCGGTCCAAAAATGCAGCCGTCCGCCCGGCCGTAGCACGCGGAAGAATTCCTGGGTCGACTCCAAACTGACGACCCGGCGGCGGCGATGCTTTTTCTTCCACCAGGGGTCGGGAAAATAAACATGAATCGCATCCAGAACACCGCCGGCCACATGGTCCTTCACCAGCGGCCCGGCGTCGCCGGAAACCACCCGCACATTTTTGCAGCCCGTCTTGGCGACGCGACCGGCCGCGTGCAACGCATATTTTTTGATGATCTCGATGCCCACAAAATTCCGGTCGGGAAACCTTGGTGCCGTCGCAGCCAAAAACAACCCCTTGCCGGTACCGATTTCCAATTCCAAGGGCGCGTCGTTGCCAAAGCAAGTTTTTGAATCAATCGGCCCGGTGATCGATTCGTGATCGACAAAGTGATCGGCCAGCTGTTCCGGGTTGAAACGATTTTTGAACTGACGGCGGGGCATGAGCGAAATGTGGGGGGCCGAAAACCGGTCAGTTTGGCCCAGGATCGCGGCGTCTTCAATGCAGATCGGCTACCATCGCGGGCTGGCGGATGTTTCGGGGTGGTCGCCCCGCCGCCGTCTTGAATCCCGCACCCAATTTCGTTCGTGTCGCCACGCCAATGGTCCGCATCCGACTGACGCTGCCGTTTCCGATTCTCTTGTTGCTGACATTCGGTCATGCCGCCGCCGATGAGGGCATGTTCCCGGTCTCACAACTCGGTGGACTGGGGCTGCAAAAATTCGGCATGGAACTGAGCGACCAGCAAATCTTCTCCGGCGACAAGGTTTGTCAGATCGACGGCATTTGCAAGGTCAACGGGTGCACCGGATCGTTCGTCTCCGCCGACGGATTGATCATCACCAATCACCATTGTGCCTATCGCGCGATTCAAAGTGCCAGCACCGCCGAACTTGATTTATTGGAAAATGGCTTTCACGCGGGCGGCTTGAAAAACGAAATCCTTGCCAAGGGCTACACCGTTCGGGTCACCGAATCCTTTCGCGATGTCAGCGACCAAGTGCTGGCGGTGGTGAATGATTCGATGAGTGCGCTCGAGCGTGCCAAGGCCATCGAACGGCAAATCAAGGCGATCGAAAAAGACGCCGAAGAACGAAACCCATCGATTCGTGCCGAAGTCGCCGAAATGTTTATCGGCGAAACTTATTTGCTGTTTGAATACACCTACTTGCGTGACGTTCGCCTGGTGTTTGCGCCGCCATCCTCGGTGGGCAATTTCGGTGGCGAAATCGACAACTGGGAATGGCCGCGTCACACCGGCGATTTTTCATTTATGCGAGCGTACACGGCACCGGATGGCTCATCGGCCGATTATTCGCCCGACAACATCCCCTATCGCCCCAAAAAGTTCCTGCAAGTTTCCGCGCGGGGCGTGGACGAGGGTGACTTTGTATTCTTATTGGGATATCCCGGACGCACCGCGCGTCACAAGACCGCCGCGTTTTTGGAATACGAACGCGACGTGCGTCTGCCGGCTGTCGTTGAAAATTATTCGCGACAAATGGCCATCATGCAGCAGCAGGGTGAAAAGGACCGTGCCGTCGAAATCAAACACGCCAGCCGCATGCGTTCTTTGGCCAACGTCGAAAAACGATCCCGGGGTCAACTCAAGGGACTCCGCCGAGCCCAGCTGGCCGAATCGCGTCGCGAGAAAGAACAGAAGCTTCAAGCATATATCGATGCCGATCCCGGCCGCAAAAAGAAGTATGGGACTTTGTTGACGGATATCGAAGCGGTCTATCAGGAAATGCAGGCCAATTTCGAGGAAGAATTTGAGTTCCAGACCGCGATCACCGCCAGCCGGCTGATCAATATCGCGCACACCCTGGTCGATATGGCTTACGAACGAGCCAAGCCGGACCTGGAACGCGAATCACCTTATATGGACCGAAATCTCGAACAAACGCTCAAGCGGCTGCGTTTAACGGTCGCCGACCTGGACCTACCCACGGACATTCGCATCGTCAACGAGATCTATTTGGGTAGCGAAAAACTCGGCAGCTTCGGTGACTTTGCGGTCCTGGCCAAAGACACGGGCCTGGATGATTTATCGCTCGTCGAAAAACTCGCCGCCGCACCGCTACCGGAACTCAAGGCCAACACCGATCCGCTGATCCAGGCTGCCTTTGAATTGCATCCCGAAACCCTGCGGCTTCGCGAGTTGGGGAAACAGCGTGAGGGCGAACTGACGCGTCTGTATGGGGAATTGATCGACGTCAAAAAACAGTTTTCCAAAGACGAATTTGTTCCCGACGCGAACGCGACGCTACGTCTGACTCATGGCAACGTCAAAGGATATTCGCCGGGCGACGCCGTGATGATGCGTCCCATCACGACGCTTCGCGGTGTCGCGGAAAAGACGACCGGGCGGCCGCCGTTTGTGACGCCCGCGCCCGTGATGGACGCGATCAAAAAGGAAAATTTTGGACCCTTTCGTCGCCCCGATTTGGATTCCGTACCGGTGGCAATTCTGTACGACACGGACACCACGGGTGGCAATTCCGGATCCCCCATCATGAACGGCAAAGGCGAATTGGTGGGCGTCAATTTTGACCGCGCTTTCGAAGCGACGATCAACGATTTTGCCTGGAATGAATCCTACAGTCGTTCCATCGGCGTCGACATTCGATACGTCTTGTGGATCACCGGTGTTGTGTATGAGGCGAAAGACCTGATGCGGGAAATGCGCGTCGCCGGGTTCTAAAAGCGACTTGGTTCTAGAAACGACTTGGTTCTACGAACGACTTGGGAATCGACCCCGACACGATCCTGGCTTAGGATCAACCGGGCCAACAAACTCCGCTTGAGGAAACGCCGCTCTCGTGAAACGCAAACCCGATTTCGAAGGTCTGACCATCGCGGCGCTGGAAAGTCGTCGTCGCGATGACATGCAGCGGATGATTGAAAAATTCGGCGGCGTCGCACGAGTCAGTCCGTCGATGCGCGAAGTTCCCATCGAATCCAATCGCGACGCCATCGATTTTGCGCACCAGGTGATGACGGGCGAAATCTCCACCGTCATCCTGATGACGGGTGTCGGTTTTCGGTATTTGATCCAGTCGATTCAAAAACATGTCGACACCCAACGGTTTCTCGACTGCCTGGGTGACGGCACGACCATCTGCCGCGGTCCCAAGCCCGTCGCGGCAATGCGTGAATTCGGTTTGAATCCGACGTTTCGCGTCGGCGAACCCAATACTTGGCGGGAACTATTGCAAACGATCGATGCGGGCGTTCCCATCGCCAATCAATTGATCGGGTTGCAAGAATACGGCATCACCAACGCATCACTGATTGCCGGCCTGGAAGCACGTGGCGCCAACGTGCGGCCACTGCGTGTTTATGCCTGGGATTTTCCCGAGGATGATCAGCCGTTTCGCGACAACATCCAAGCGTTGGCCGGCGGTCAGTGCGACATGCTGTTGCTGACCAGCGCCCACCAGGTCGTCAATCTGTTTCGTTTGGCCGAATCGATGAACCAGGTCGACGCACTCCGCAGCGGGCTGGAACAAACACTTATCGCTTCGATTGGCCCCACGACCACGTCGATGCTGGAAGAAATGGATGTTCGCGTCGACATGGAACCCAGTCATCCCAAAATGGGACATTTGGTTTCCGAAGCGGCCACCCGCGGCGTGGATGCTTTGCGGCAGCGGCGGCTGATCCGAACGCATTCACCCAACGACAAAAAGCCGCTGCCCGAGCATCCGGCCGAAAACAGTTTGTTCATGCGGGCCGCCCGAGGCGAAGCGACCGAGCGGACGCCAATTTGGCTGATGCGGCAGGCGGGCCGGTACATGAGCGAGTATCGCGAGGTCCGGTCCAAGCAGTCGTTTTTGGAACTTTGTCAAACGCCCCACTTGTGCGCCGAAGTGATGCAGACGGCCGTTGAAAAACTGGACGTCGACGCCGCCATCATCTTTTCAGATATCCTTCCCATCCTGATTCCGATGGGACTGGATCTGGACTATGTCAAAGGTGACGGGCCCAAGATCTCGAATCCGATTCGCGACGCCGATCAAGTTTCACGCTTGAAATTGTTGAAACATCCCGAGCAACTCGATTATGTCTACGAGACGGTTCGCCTGACCCGCGAAGCCATCGATGATCACATCCCGATTATTGGTTTTTCGGGCGCCCCATTCACGTTGGCCAGTTACGCAATCGAAGGCGGTTCGTCGCGAAATTATTTGCATACCAAGATGTTGATGCACGGGCATCCCGATGCGTGGCAACGCATGATGGAAACCTTGGCGGCGTCCATCACCATTTATTTGAATCATCAAATTGCCGCGGGAGCCCAATGCGTGCAATTGTTTGATTCTTGGGCGGGCTGTTTATCCCCGGGCGACTACGCCAAGTTCGTGCTGCCGCACATGAAACAAATTTTGTCGGGCATCACATCGGACGTGCCCGTCATCAACTTTGCGACGGGAAACCCCGAACTGCTCACGCTCCTGCGTGGTGATCGCCGGACCATTGTGGGGGTGGACTGGCGAATCGGTTTGGATGCCGCGTGGCAACGTGTCGGTCACGATAAATCGGTGCAGGGAAATTTGGACCCCACGTTATTGCTTAGCGACCTGAAAACCATGTTCACGGCGGTCGATCGCATTTTGGAATCGGTCGACGGGCGGCCCGGACACCTGTTCAATTTGGGACACGGCGTGCACAAGGAAACGCCGGTGGATCATGCCGTCGAATTGGTCCGCTACGTCAAACAGGCGTCGCGTCGGAAGGTCGATTCGTGAACGCCGACAACGCGGCGTCACGTGATACTGCCGCCGCGAGCGCATGTCCCTTTTGCGGAATCCACTGCGACGACGCGGTGGCGGTCGATGGCCGGTTTTTGGTCGGTTGCCCCGTCGCATGTCGACAGCGCGAACGTGCACAAAACCCGCAGCCGCGATGGGACAACAAGCAGCTGACCGCGGCGGAAGTTTTTGATCTTTGGCGTCAAGCCGGTACCCAAGACAAGGTCGTCAGCTTCGGTGCGGCTGGCATGTCGCTGGTCCAAAGATTGCTCGACGATCCGATGACCGGGCGGTACGTTTTTGTCGGTGATCGTGAACGCTCGGTTGACGTCTTGATGAAATCGTTGATCCGCGAATCCCTGGTCTCGGCGACGCTCGGTGATGTCCGCCAACATGCCGACCACGTGTGGTTGGTCGGTGACATTGAAGCCGCATTTCCGCGTCTGGGACGTTGGATTTCCCCCAAAGCGAAAATTCACAAAATCAAAAGGTTGAGTGAATCGGATTTGGTCCGCATCGCGAACCCACGGGTCGATCCGCTTGGAAGCTACCTTTCCATTTTGATCGGCCCGGGAGCGCTGGGCGACGACCCCAACGATTCGGCGGTGCTGGCCGAAATGCTGCTTTCACGAGTGCGACGACACAATGCATCGGAGCGATCGCGGGTAACATTGACGTGGATCGATCCGATCGTCTCGGCGGCATCCGTTTATGGCTGGATGACCAACCGGCGACTGCTGACCAATCGCGGCGAGGCCAACATTCGGATTGGGTCGCCGGTACCCGGCTCGCTGCCGGTTGTGATGCAGTTGGGCGGTGTCGACGGCGGCGTCCAATACTCCAAAGGCTTTTTGCCGGCGGAAATTGCCGGCGTGAACCACGACGACGTCGTGACCCGTGGCGACGGCACGATCACCCTGCCGGTGCGGAGTGAGCAGCTTGTCGATGGGGACGCGGGTTACGAAAAAACGTGCATCGACTGGTTACGCGAATGGGCGTTGGGGGGCCAGACACTTGGGGCGGGCCTGCCAGACGCTTAGGGCTTGTCCATCAATAACCTACCGAATTCAAAATTAGCCGACGGGCGTTAGCTGGGCTGTCAAAAGGTTGGGGTTGACATGCATCGATGAGAGTCGACCTTTGTCCTTTCGTCGAGCGATTGATGCGTTAAAAGAAAACCGATGGCTAAGCGTGAGTCGACCGCGGAGCGGTCAAAGAAATTAGCCGGTGGTAAGCGAACCGAGCCCCAGCGAGTGTTCGTGCCACCTCCGGTAAACCGTGACGCTCGCCCTCGGGTGACGCCCGC
>JBCCRW010000327.1:0-6572 GCA_039201055.1 Planctomycetota bacterium
CGCAAGAAGATGGCGATGGGTCGACATCGCCGCAAGCAAGTGAACCTTGGGATTCGTCAACCGACGTTCCCACAAACTTCCCCCGAGTCCGCCCTAAACAACTGACCGACAAAGTCTCACTTCCCGCTGAAACAAATCAGCGAGTAGATCTGTTTTAACGGCAAGCGAAAGCCCTGACGTGGAAAATTTTGGATAGTGCTCGAGCACCAACGCCCGCAACTTCGGAAGATCAATGAGCGTGACTGGAGTATTCGACCACTCAGTCTCTGACTCGAATCATAAGTCATCACCGCGTCGCCGATATTAAGCTCTTCGTAGAACCGCTTGACCTGCGATGCAACGCGACCGATCTTGCCGGGATTAAACGAAGGGTGAGTTTGAGCAATGGCCTGTTCAAGCGTTTCGCGATCGACCGGAACAGAAACGTCGCCAGCCGACTGAAATCCAATTCCAACAAAGTTGCCATCTATGAAGTCGTCAACATTTGCCGCATTTTTACCCGCACGCACCATCCAAATTTGATTCGTGGTCATTCGCTTGTTCCTTGGTGTCCAAGAGTGAGGAACACAGCGTAGCGAACGAACGATATAGCTTGCAGCAGACACCCAGAGATTGACTCCACGCACGGGCACGAAAAACGGCTTCGTTGGATTGTCCAACGCAGCCGCGGCGTGATCTCAATTGTTTTGTCGATGACTGCTATTCGTTGTCAAAGTCAGGCGTCCAGTCGTCGAGGATGCCGGGGTAGCTGGGCCAGTCGTCGCCCCAGTCGCCGGGATGGACGACGGGGTAGTCGGGCATGTCGGGATAGGCTTCGCCAGGGTGCCAATCACAGTGCTTATTGGGCGGCAAATTGTCCGGGGCGGAGTAACCGGGTGGGACGTGGTACGGATGGTCGGGCGGTAACCGCGGCCAGACGTGGATCGGTGGCGGAGCGTGAATCACGACGGGACTCTGGCTCGGGTAGCCAAAGCATGTCGTCGGGCCACCAGGGTGGGCGTGGTCCGGGATCGGGTGTGCCAAAGCAGCCTGTAGTCTTTAGTCGTTAGTCTCTAGCAAACCGGCACGCCGATATGGAATCTGCCTACAGACTAAACGCTTATCGCGGCACTCCGTTGCAGCGGGTTGGGGTGGACGAACTTGGCACGGCGTGATGGGCACAGGCCGCATTGGGGAATCGCCATGGTGGCGATGAAAGCTCCGACCTCATCGTCCGTGGCATCGGGTAACAACGCTTTGTAGTCTCGGAACATTTGCCACTGAGGTAATTCGTGGAGCCGCAGCTTGGCTTCAAGTTGTGCGAAGTACGCCAAAGCGATGCAGGAAGAAGCCAATGGTGACGAGCATCAACTGCCGCAGTCTTGTTCGTTGTCCGAATCGTGCTGCGGCGATCGAAAGGTAATCCACTGATCGACGCTAGGCCGACGGACGAAAACCAACTCGCGGTCGTCGGTCCTGCCTCGGAAAACCCGTATCACCCGCCGGCGGATTCCGCGTCAAAGCCGGCAACAAATGCCCCAAAAACGGAAACTTTCTGAATCTTTGGAAATCACCTTAGCCGGAGGTCGGAGAGACAGAGAGTGGCGAGAGTTTTGGCAAAATTCCGACCGAAAGCCGGCACTTCCGGCGGAGCGGAGACTCTCTGCGGTTGGCGAATCAGAGACCTCGACCGCCGGCCAGTCTGGTTTGACCAAGCAAAAGAGGCGGCAAAACACGAAAAAAGGCCGGCGACGGTGCAGTGCACCATCGCCAGCCAGTTCGTTTACCCGACAGTCGCTGGAGTTTGACTGGGGTTGGTAAAGTTGCGGGAGCCAGATTCGAACTGACGACCTCGAGGTTATGAGCCTCGCGAGCTACCAGGCTGCTCCATCCCGCACCCGGATAATCGCAGGGGCTCACCGGACCGTCAAGGGCTACCGCCGCGAAATTCTCGCCGAAGCTTTACCGAATCTTTTTTGATTCCCGCAGCACGTCCCTAAGCTCTCTTCGCACCCGCAGCCGAAGTCCCAGACCGGCCCGCCGCCGCTTCCAGTTCCGCCTGCATCTTCGCCACCCGGTCGGCCAGCGTTTCGCTGGTCACACGCTCGCGAAGCTTGTCGACCACCAACGGAAATGCCAGCGGCGTCACCTTGGGTGGCTGGATCAAACGAATCCTGCTGCCCTGGATCCGCTGCATCGCCGCACGCATTCGCGATGCCTCGAGCTGCTGCTGCAAGACCTCGCGACGACTCTGTTCCAGCAACAAATTTCCAGGATCGTAGTTTTGAAAAACATCGAAGAACAAATTGCTGCTCGCCTGAATATGACTGGCCGTCTTCTGCTGACCGGGATAGCCCTGTTGGATCAGCCCCGCGATCCGGGCGATCTGCCGGAATTGACGTTTCGTCATCTCCGTCGAATTCATGCTGGACAAAATGTCGTCAACCAATCCGTCAACCGAAAACAAGCCCGTCCGAATCCCTTCATCCATCGGAATCGCATCGGGACTTTGCAATACGATCCCATAATCGTTGCAGGCCATCTCCAAAGTGCAACGGCGGATTCGCGACAACCGAAACGCAAACAACGCCGCCAGACCTTCGTGCACCAAGCGCCCCTCGAATGGAAATAGAAACGCGTGATGTCCGCCGCGAGTCTTGATTTGTTCAATCAGCAGTTCATCACGCCGCGGCAAAATGCTCCACTGTCCCTGGATTTTGAACAGGTGCTTCAAACTACGCATCTCACGCCCGACAAGCTTGTTCTCGGATGCTTCTTGCAGTTTATTTCGCAGCGATTCACTTAGCTCGCTGGACAGCGGCATCCGCCCACCCGCCCATCGGGGCACCGTGTCCGGGGTGCCCTTGGCTTTTTTCACATACGCGACGTTGTCGCGAATCCGCAGCAACTCGACAAGCCGGCCGGCGAAAAGGAATTTCTCACCTGGCGAAAGCTTTGACAAAAATGACTCCTCGGCCGTTCCAATCGTTGCACCGGATTGAAAACGAATCTTCATCGCCGCGTCGGACGTGATCGTTCCGATGCTCATTCGGTGCATCCGCGCGACCTTTTTATCGCGGACAACGTATCGATCATCCTCGATGGTGACTCGTTTGAATTCCGGATACGCGTCGAGTGAACCGCCGCCGCGAACGATAAAGTCGAGCACCCAATTCCATTCGGCATCGGTCAGTTCGCTGTACGCCTTGGCCGTCCGCACCTCGGCGAGCAATTCGTCCGCGCGAAAACCGCCACCGATGGCAATGGAAACGAGATGCTGAGCGAGGACATCGAGCGGCTTGTCCAACAACGGCCGTGCCTCGAGCTTCCCTTGTTTGATCGCATCCTGGGCGGCCGCCAATTCGATCAGTTCGATCGCATTGGTGGGCACAAAGGCGAGTCGACTTTCGGCATCCGGTTGATGCCCACTGCGGCCGGCCCGTTGCAGTAATCGTGCCGACCCTTTGGGGCTGCCGATTTGGATCACCATGTCGACAGCCGTAAAGTCGACACCCAAATCCAAACTGCTGGTGCAAACGACCGCACGAAGGCTGCCCGCGCGAAGACCATCCTCGACCCACTTGCGCACCGAGGTGTCGAGCGAACCGTGGTGGACGGCAATTTGACCCGCCCAATCCGGCTTGGCGGCCAACAACTTTTGGTACCAAATTTCGGTCTGGCTGCGGGTATTGGCGAATACCAGGGCACTGCGGACTTGCTGCAATCGTTCGAGCACTTCGGGCACCATCAGCGTTCCGATGTGCCCGGACCAGGGGAATCGATCGATTCGCTCGGGGATCAGCGATTCCATGTGCACTTTCTTCTTTTTGTAGCCTTCGACAATCCGGCTGGGAGTGTCCGCATGGCCGCCGATCAATGACTCCAGTGCATCGCCTAGGTTTCCGAGCGTCGCGGACACACCCCACGTCCGCAAAGTCGGGCAAAGTTTGCGGAGCCGAGTCAAACACAACTCCGTTTGAATGCCGCGTTTAGTGCCCAGCAATTCGTGCCATTCATCAACAACGACACATTCCAAACCCGAAAGTTGTTCGTGCAAGGATTCGTGAGTCAGCAGCAGTGCAAGACTTTCGGGCGTGGTGACCAACGCGGTGGGCAGCTTTTTAAGCTGTTTGGTTTTCAGGCTCTGTTTGCTGTCGCCGGTGCGTGATTCGAGCCGCCATGGCACACCGAGCGCATCGAGCGGTTGGCGCAGCGATTGTTCGGTATCCCCGGCGAGTGCCCGCAGCGGCGTGATCCAAATCACTCGGATTGGCGGTGGACGTTTCGGATCCCACTTGGAATCATCGGGGTTTTCGGCCAGCCACTTGCGGACGGGACCGAGCCACACGGCGAGGGTTTTCCCGGTTCCGGTGGCCGAATGAACCAAACCGCTCTCGCCGCGCTGGTACGCCGACCACGCCGAACGCTGAAAGCGGAACGCCTTCCAACCGATGTCGGCAAAGAACGCATCGAGTCGCTGATTGGGCGTCTTCATGCCGATTCGGGCGGCAGTAGCGCGAGCAAGTCCGCCAGAGTGTTGGCATCCTTGGCTTGTTTATCGTGTCGCCAACGCAAAATCCGCGGAAAGCGAGTCGCGATGCCGCTTTTGTGTCGTGTGCTGCGTTGTAAACCTTCGAAAGCAATCTCCATGACCAGTTCCGCATCGACACTGCGGACGGGACCAAACGAATCCTGGGTGTGGTCGCGAACGAAGCGATCGACCTTGCGAATTTCCGCATCGTCAAGGCCGCTGTACGCCTTTGCAACGGGCACCAATTCATCGTCTCGCCACAACGCAAACGTGTAATCGGTAAACAAACTGGCTCGCTTGCCATGTCCTTTTTGCGCGTAAATCAAGACCGCATCGATCGTGAACGGATCGACTTTCCATTTCCACCAGTTGCCGCGAACGCGTCCGACGTCGTAAACGCCGCTCAGTTTCTTCAGCATCAAGCCTTCGCTGTGACGCTCGCGTGATTGGCCGCGGATGCCGGCAAGTTGTTCCCAGCTTTCGGTTTCGATCCGCTCGGTTAGCGCCAGGTTGGGGTGGTCGGCCGTGGTGACGATTCGTTCCAAAAGCGCGCGGCGGTCGGCCATCGTATCGCCGCGGACATCTTGGCCGGCGTGTTCGAGAACATCGAATGCGAAAAAGCGAACGGGCACTTCACCGAGCAATTTCTTGCCGATGGTTTTGCGTCCGATACGACGTTGCAACTGGGCGAAGGGAAGCACATTGTGCGAGTCGGTGGCCGCGAGGATCTCGCCGTCGATCACGGTGCCATCGGGCAGTGTCTCGGCGGCGGATTCGATTTCCGGCCAGCGGTTTTCCATGAGCTCTTCACCGCGAGACCAAATGAATGTCTGGCCCTGGCGGCGGATCACTTGGCCGCGAATGCCGTCCCATTTCCATTCGACCAAGTATTCGCCGGGTTCGCCGAGGGGCTGGGGGCCGGTTTCCCGATCGATGGAGTGGGCCAAACAAAACGGATAGGGCTGTGACGTTCGCGTGTCCTGGGCTTCGGGGTGGATGACACGCCGAAAGAAATCTTCACTTGGTTCCCAATCACCCATTAAACGATGCGCGGCGACATCGACGGGAATGCCCGCGTGTTTGGCGATCGCGCGGGTCACCAAGCGCTTGCTGACGCCGACTCGAAACGCACCGGTGATCAACTTCATGACCACTAATCGCACCGGAGACGCCGTGTCATTCCAGATTTTCAGCACGGCGGATCGGGTTTCCGCATCATCCATGCCACGAAGCGGCAACAATCGGTGCTGGACCCAATCGGCCAAGGAATCATCGTTGCCGGATGATCCCGGCGGCACGATCAACGACATCGTCTCGGCCAAATCACCGACGGCGTGATACGATTCGTCAAACAGCCAATCCGGAATACCGGCTTGCGTGGCGGCCCAAACACGTAGGTCTTTGGTCGCAACAAGACGACGGATTTTGTTTCCCGAAAGAAAGTAGGTTGCCCACGCAGCGTCCAGTGCATTGACGGCGGCAAAGTAGTCGACCATGGCGTCGACCTTTTCATTGGTCTTGGTGGTGCCATCGAGCCGCTGATAAAGCTGGGCAAAGTTCTTCACGGAAAAGCCTTTGCTTTGTTTTCAGCGGTGTCGTCGTCTTCGGTGTCGCTTTCTTCGGTGTCGTTTTCAGCAGCCTTGTTTTCGGCAGCGTCTTCGTCGTCCTCGGTGCGGCCGCGGTTGCTGATCGCGATCGCCTCGCGACGATTCTCCTGCAAGTACCTTGCGACCGTGGCGCTGTAGCCGTGGGTCACCCAAACGGTTTCGGCTTGGCTGGCATCAACGGCGGTTAGCAATTCGTCCCAGTCGACATGGTCGCTCATGATGAAGCCGCGATCGACGCTGCGTCGGCGCCGCGAGCCCCGCACCTGCATCCAGCCGCTTGCCATCGCGGTGGACGCTTTACCGAAGCGTCGCATCCACGTTGTGCCGTGGGCGCTGGGAACCGCGACCACCATGGCGCCGCGAAAATCGTGCTTGGGTGGCAGCGAACCGACGTAGGTGGTTTCGGGAAGCCGGACACCACTGTCGCGATACGCGGCGGTGCCTTTTTCAACGGC
>JBCCRW010000328.1:0-6541 GCA_039201055.1 Planctomycetota bacterium
ATTCCACTGCGACGCCCGTTCATCAAGCGCGGGGATGGGCGTGCTGGTCAACAGCACGGTCCCACCGGATTCCAGCGACCGTCGGACCAGGGCGGGGTGGTCGGTTCCCGCCATTCGAATCGGCACGCGATCTTGGTCGGACGTTTCCACTTGCCAATATTGCTGGACCGGAAACTCGTTCCACGGCGTGTCGGCCGCCAAGGCCGACGTCAGCGGCGACGTCGGATCGGTGACGGTAAAAAACGTTGGCGGCTCGGTCCGTCGCCAAACGCGTTTGGGTGTCGGCAACCAAGCCGGCAGCGTTTCGCTGGGCACCGTTGGGTCCGTCGCGTTGGCCACACGCGGCCCCAAGGCGACCATCACCAAACCGCCGCGATCCAGAAAGGCCTCGAACGCCACGTCGTTCAAGATCTCGGGCGTCGGGTCCGCCAGGGCGATGGCGGCAAATGGGCTGAGATCCGTGATCGGCAAATCGCGTTCCAAAATCGATGCGACCGGCGAACCCACTTGGTTTTGGCCCGCAAAGGGATCCAGCGTTTGGCCCAGGACAAAGCTGGAATCTTCGTCCGCGGCAACCACCAAAATCTCCGGTGGCTGACGCACGGCCAATGTCAAAAAGCGTTGTTGGTCAATTAGCAAATCATCGGGGTCGGCCACTTCCAAAACGATCGTGTGCGAACCCAATTCCAGCGGCGGCACGGTCAGGTCCAGTGTCGCTTCCTGGTTGGGCAGCAGCGCGATGGACTTACGATCCACCCACTCGGGCTCCGGCCGAATCAACTTGCCGTCGCGAACCAGCGGCAAGCTCGCGTCGGGCGGGAAACGTCCCACCTGCACGGAGACATTTTGGACGGGATTGTCGCTTTCCCGGTCGCGACCGTCGCCCTGTTGCCGCAGCGTGACGGTCATCCGCAGCGGCACTTCGGGCGCCGGCAGCGGATCGGACAGTTTTGCTTCCACGATCGAAACGGTCCGCAGTCCCGGCGGACGCCCCGCGACGACCCAGTGCAGATCCGTGCCGGCGGGGGCAACTTCACGGGTTTGCGAAGTTTCAATCGCTTGCGGAGTTTCGCCGGTTCCCGAAGTCTCACCGGTTTCAGCAGTTTCGCTGGCTTTCCGATTCTTTTCCGTGCGACCGCGCGTTGAACCGGAGTCGGCTTCAATCCAGGATTCCCAGGTTGGTTTAGCGCGATCGGCCAAGATGACCACATGCTTCGACGCCAGCGGCGAACGCTCCAGGGCTCGCCTGGCTTCGCCAAAGCGGGTGCGAAAATCGACCGCCAGATGTCGTGCCTTGAGTGATTCCAAACGCGGCGGCAGCGCGGCCGGGTCCGATGTCAAATTGGCGGGCACGGTCGACCGATCGACAATCACCCACTCGCTGCCGCGCGGCAAACGTTCAATCAAAGCCTGCGCCGTTTCACGATCGCGATCCAGGGCGATTCGATCGCCGCTCCGCAGGTTCGACAACGGGCCATTGTCGACCAAAACCGCAACCGCGATCGGGCCACCGGAAGACCCGCGGACCACCGGTCCGGTCGCCGCCAAATACGCCCCCGATCCCAGGCTGAGCGCGACCAACAAGCCGCCGACGGCGGCCAAGCCCAACGCCAATTGTTTCGACAGTCCGCGCAGAAAAGCGATCGTTCCGGCGGCCAAGAATCCGATCGCCAACACCAAAGCCACCAGCGCCGCGTTCCACTGGGAAACGAGCGACGAACCGATCACCGGCGACGCCAACGCCAGCGTCAATAACACGAGCGCGAGCACTCGCAGCAGCAACAACCACCAGCGGCGAAGCTGCATTTTGCTGCGGTTGCTGGCGTAATGCCGAGTCAAAAACGCGATCGATCCGAAGACGACCTTTTGGGGTTCGCGGCGGGCAATCAAGTGCAACGCGATCGGGATGCCCGCAGCCACCAACCCCGCCAATAGACTGACTTGTAAAAACGTCATCGCGAATCCGCCCCGCGCCACGTCTTTGCTTGAACGCTCGCTGGCCGTGTTAAACGCAGCAGTTCGTCCGTGACCAAGTGTTCGGCCGCGATCCAATCGATGTGCACATACGGCTTCAACAGACGCAGGTCGCCGCCGGTGGCCACGACGGGAATATCGCGACCGACAAGCCGTCGATATTCCGCAACAACGCGATCGATTCCACCGGCGGTGCCATACAGCATCCCGCCCAGCATGGCGTCGGCGGTGTTCTTGCCCGGGACGACAAGCGTTGAGGCAGCGGTATCCGAATCGATTCCATCGACATCGATCGCATCTACATCGATCGCAAACAAGTTTTCCGTGTCACCGGCCAATGCGCGGGATTGCATCGCGAGCCCCGCCGCGATGATGCCACCGCGATACGTTCCGTCGTCGACCAGGTCCACCGTGATCGCGGATCCCGAATCGATCACGACCACCGACGGCCCCGCCAAACGGCGGCCCGCGCTGGCGGCCAACAAACGGTCGATGCCGACTCGATCGATCGCGTCGACATCCCACCGTAAAGACGAATGGCCGCTTTCGCTGATCCAACGGAAATCGACGTCGTACCAGGCGTGATTTTCACATGAAAATTTCTCTTCAATCGCCTGAAACAGCGATTGTTTGGCCGGACCGCAAACGCTGGCGACATGCCAGTCAATGGGTTCGTCGGTTGTGATGGAATCAGCCAGGTAGTCCAACAGCGTTTCGCTCGCGCCAGCTTGCCGCGTCGGCAAGGAATACCGACACGGCGGCCCACCGGGATTCTCCAGCGCCAAGTGATAGAAAGAATTACCGACGTCGACCGCCACCCGACGGGTCACGATGTTGTGTCCCCGCCGGTGCCTGTGTCTCCGCCAGTGCCGATGTCTCCGCCAGCGAATTCCGTGCTGTTTCCGCCCGCGGATTCCTGCGGCACGTAGTCCTTCGCTTGAACGTCGTTGGACAACCCGGCGGTGGGGCCCGCCAGATGCGGCGGCACGCGGCGTTTGCGATTTTGTTTTCCGTCGATGTCGGTTTTGCGAAGCGGCGTCACCTCACCGCCCTCGGCCAAAATCTTTTCGCGTCGCTGCCGAACACGGCGATAAATTTCCGCATTCAAATCATCGATGCCCGCACCGGTGATCGCGCTGACTTCAAACACGGATTTGCCGAGTGCTTCGCGAAATTTCGCCGCGACCTCCGATGCTTCGGGAAGTTCGCATTTGCTGATCACGATGATTTCGTCGCGACTGCCCAGTTCGGCATCGTATTCGCTAAGTTCCTCGCGAATGGCGCGATAATTGGCCAGCGGCTCGGAATCGTCCGTCGGCGCCGGCTGAACCAAATGCACCAGCAGCCCGGCGCGTTGCACGTGTCGTAGAAAATCGTGTCCCAAACCGATGCCCTCACTGGCACCTTCGATCAAACCGGGAATGTCGGCCAGCACATAGGATCGCGCGGGGTCCAATTGCACGATGCCCAAGTTGGGATGTTTGGTCGTAAAGGGATAATCGGCAATCTCCGGCCGCGCGCTGGACAACCGCGACAGCAGTGTGCTTTTGCCCGCATTGGGCATCCCAACCAAACCGACATCGGCGATCGATTTGAGTTCCAGGATCACACCGCGGACCTCGCCCGGTTCGCCAACGGTACGTTCCCGCGGGGCCCGGTTGGTCGCCGACTTGAACGTCGCGTTGCCGCGGCCGCCCTTGCCGCCACGAGCAACAACCAAGGTGTCGCCGGGACGTTTCAGGTCCTTGACGACGAAATCGCCGGACGCGTCGATGACGGTGGTGCCCGGCGGAACCAGCAACAACAGGTCTTTGGCGTTGCGACCGTGCCGCATCGCGCCCTGTCCGGGCCCGCCGTTTTTGGCGCGGTGCATGCGCCGACCGGCGAATGCGGCCAGCGAATCGACGCCCAACCGCGCCTCCAAAATGATGCTGCCGCCGTTGCCGCCATCGCCCCCGTCGGGGCCGCCCCGGGGCACGTATTTTTCGCGACGCATGCTGCTGCATCCGTCGCCGCCCTTTCCGGCATGCAATTCAATTTCAATCCGATCGACAAACATGCATTCAGTATACGATTCGGTGGCGTCGCAGATAGCGGCACCCGCTAAACTGCGTGCATGGATGCCAAGTCGCCCGAACGTACAAATCCCGCCGCCCAGCCTGACGAAGCAGCCCGCCAGGATGCCCGGCGGACTTCCAAGGCACCGAATTTGAAATCGCGGACGTGGAAAGCTTGGGTTCTGCTATTTGCGTCCGGTGTTGCCATTTTTTCCGCGCTGAATTGGCCCAAGCCCCAAGCACAAATCGGGCAAGTACGCCTGGATCAACCCGATGATCGATTTGCCGCGAACGCGTCCGAGGAATCCTTGGAAGCGACGCACCCGATTCGGCGGCGGCAAAAATTCTTTCGTGATGACGTCGGACCCACGATTGATCAAAACGACGACGCGAATCGCGAAGCCATCGAATTGGCAGTCCAGCGGATCGAAGACCGCATCGACGTTTACCGTCGCGGTATCGACCCGTTTGTCAGCGACGTGACAAGCTGGCGAACGCGTTTTGGCGTGATCGGGCGGCTGCCCGCGGATTGGTGGAACGGCACCGACAAAACCGGAGCCTGGGTCGCCGGCAAAATGTCCGAGCATGTTTTTGATGACGCCAAGTTGAACCGTGATCTGGAAGTCATCCTGGATCAATTTCGCGAAGACGTCGTTGCCAACCGCCGCAAAATGGTCGGCGACATCAAGGCACTGGTCCGTGCCAATGAATCCTTGGGGGTGGTCCGCTTCGATTCCGACGTCTTCGCCAAATCGGTCAACGCCGATCTGGTCGACTATGCGGGCCAAACGGCCAAACGCAGCGTGGTCCAAGGCGTGCTGATTGAAATCGCCGGCATGGCGGGCGGACTGGCCGTCGAACAACTGGTCGCCCAGGTCGTCGTGCGGCTGTCCGCGATGGCCGCGACGACGTCGGCGGCCGCCGGTGGCGCCACGGCAACGTCGGCCGCCGCCGGGGGTGGCGGGGGTGGCATCCTGGGCGGCCCCGTGGGCGCCGGCATCGGCATCGCCGGTGGCATTCTGGTCGGCATCGTCATCGACTGGTGGGCCAGCAAACGCTTCGAGGCCAACATTCGCCAACAGCTTCATCGGGCGCTTGACGAAATTCGCGATGCGTTGCTGCATGGCGACGGACAATCGGCGGGTCTGACCGAAGCCTTGCACGAGGCATCGGACCAAATTCGCCGCGCCCACCAAAGCATCCTGTATCAACAAATTGTGTTTCCCGATCTTCCGCCCAGCGAATGAGTTTCCAATGAAGTCGCAAAATTTTTTGGCAAGAAGCCTGGCTCTCGGGTGCATTGTGCTGTTCCTTTCGCCGACGGTCGCGTCGGCCTCGGGCGCATCGATGTTGCTGAAGCAATTGGGCAAATACGCGGGTAAGCAAAGCGTCAAAGAGGGCGGCGAGGCGTTGTCCAAAGAGGCCGGCGAAGCGCTGGCCCAGCGGGTCGCCCAAAAACTCACCCGCACCGGTGGTGAAGCATCCATCGAAACGGCCGGGCGATTGGTCGCCCGTGGCGGGCCGGATGTGCTGCGAACGGTCGATTCGCTGCCCGACCCAATGCCCGTGCTGCGGGCGCTGGATGAATTGGCCGAGGACCAGGTGGCGACAGCGGCCTCGCGTTTGGCGTCCGGATCGGCCGGTAAGGAATTGGCCCAGTGGACTACAAAACACGGCGCAAGCGTGCTGCGGGCCGAAGTCCGGCATCCCGGTCTGGCCAGCAAGTTCGTTCGCAATCTGGGTGACGAGGGCGCCGAATTGGCCAGCAAGCTGGGCACCGACCAGGCCGTCGCGGTCGCCAAACATGCCGATGACATGGCGAAGTTACCCCAGCCGATGCGGTCAAAACTGGTTGCCGCGATCGGACGTCAGCCGGAACGCTACACCGCCGCGATGGGCCGCTTCGTCCGCGACAATCCTGGCAAAGTGTTGTTCACCGTGGCGACGACCGGAGTGATTTTGTCCAACCCCGACGCGTTCCTGGGTACTTTGGGTGCCGACGGGACCGTCGCCCCCGGCCTGATCGATCGCACGCTTGATAAAACGGTCACCCCGGTGATCAACCGAGTCATGTGGGTGCTGCTACCGGCACTCGCCATCGCCGCATTGATTTTGCTGTTCCGCTTTTGGTCGCTAACCACCTGGATCGCGGGTCGCAAAAGCGAGAAGTCCGCGGATGATCACTGAAAACGCCTGTCGCCGTCGTTCGCCAGAAGTAGCCGTCGTTCGCCAGAACACGGAATCATCAGCATGCCCGACTACTCACGAAAGCAAGCTACCTAAAGTCGAGTTTACGCAATTCGACACCTTCAATTCACGTCCCAACGAGTACTGCGTGGCAGCTCGGTTTTCTGGCAGGGCACGTTCGCCAGAACGTGGATTCCAAACGCATCCGGCTTCTGGCGAAGTCCGGCTACCCAAAAATTGAGTCGCGACAGACGACTAGCCCAACTTCCCCAACTCACGGCGCAAACACTGGTTTTTGTGGGCTCGGATTCAAAAAGTTGGCA
>JBCCRW010000329.1:0-6537 GCA_039201055.1 Planctomycetota bacterium
CACTCGGCGACAGCCGCTCGCTTCTCCCGATAAATCGTGTGTGCTTCGTCGATTTCGGTTTCGATCAACCCGACGGTATCGCCGGGTCGTAGTTGACCCAGCCGATGACGATCGGCACGAATGACACTCGCGACCCGCGGATACCCGCCGGTTGTTTGGGCATCGACTCCCAAGACAAATGGTGCTCCATCGGGCGGGCATTGCACGATCCCCGGGAACACCGGCGAACTTGCCATCACCTCGTGCTTCGAATCCAAACACAGCGGCTGGCCAATCCACTGCATCCCCATGCGATTGGAACGTGACCCCACCGTCATCAGTTGTTCAAACAAAACTCGCTTGGATGCGGGCGTCAGCCATTGTGCTTCGGCCGAGTGACAACAACGCAGCCTCCAATGGCGCGTCAAAAACGGATGCAGTGCCGTGGGTGTCGTCAATAGCGGCCGATCGCCGTCGCAGCGGCCAAACCGCAATCGATCACCGGTTTGCAATTTGCGGCCCTGGTATCCGCCGATTCGTGACGGTGCATAGGTTGACGTGGAATCCAAGAAATGCGGCACTGCAACGCCGCCGGCAATTGCCAGATAACTTCGCAGCCCCAGCGATGGCACACCGATTCGCAACGTCGATCCCGGCGCAACGGCAACCGTTTGATGAAACGAAATCGGTGATTCATCAAGCGTTGCCACCGCGATCGCGCCGGTCAAAGCCAACGACGCAGCGGATTCAAAGCAAGCCTGGAAACCTCCAAAGCAAATCTCGACCAGCGGCGTATCGGCGGGATTACAAACCAGGCGATTCGCCAGAGCCGCCGACAACGGATCCGCGGGTCCCGCCCACGGCATGCCCAGGTGCCGGAGCCCCGACCGGGGGCGGCCCTGGATCAACGATTCCAGACCCGGCTTTTCAATTAGCAGGGACATTCCACATCGACAGCTTGAAAGCGAATCCAATCCCCTGCCCGCACCAAGAATGGTTTTTGTGAAGTGGGATCAAACAGTGTCGCTGTCGTGCGTCCGATCAACGGCCAACCACCCGGTCCGGCCATCGCGTACAGCCCGGTAAAACCGGCGGCCAAACCGATCGAACCGGCTTCCACCCACACCCGCGGCGTTGCCAGACGAGCAATCTCAAATCGTCGATCCAGTCCGCCGACGTAGGCAAATCCAGGCGTAAAGCCAATCAGTTCCACTCGAAATGCTTTCGATGTGTGGTACGCAACAAAAGCGTCCACGGTGATTCCAAGCGATCGGCAAATGCCTGCCAAATCCGGGCCGAATTCACCGCCATAGTGAATGGGAAGGGTCATCGTTTGGTGCTTCCGCGAAACCGGTGCACGGACTTTTGCAAGCGATGTCCGAAACGCTTCAAACGCCTGGTCAGGTGTAAAATTTCCCGGGGCGAAGGTCACCACCACGCTGTCCAAACCGGCAACCGCTTCGTCCCAAATTCCTTCCGCACGAAGTGCATCGGCCACCGCGTTGGCCGCCTTGGCGTCGCCAACTCGAAGAAGCAAAGCGTCATCGGCAAGCCAGGAAATCGCCTCGATGCCGGTTGGTAGCGATTCGGTGCAGTCCGGTAGCGATTCGCCATTCGGAGGTAGGAAATCGCTTTGCGGACGTTTCGATTCGTTGCGAGCACGTTTCATTTGGGACAACGAATTTGAATTCCCGCCGCGACAAGCCGCTCGTGAATCGCTCGAGCGGTCGCCACGGCAAGCGGTTGGTCGCCGTGAATGCACAACGAATCGACCTGGATCGGTATCGTTTCGCCCGCGGACGTTGTCACGCGGCGGTCGACTGCAATCTGAACCGCCTGTTCGACCTGTGCCGAGATCGTTTCAAGCATCGCCAGCGCTTGATCACGCGAAACGAGACTTCCATCGGATCGATAGCGACGATCGGCAAAGCCTTCGCGGACATAGGTTAAACCCTGATCTTTGGCGATTCGTTGCAAATCACCCACGGGTGGCCCAAACAAAAAACCATTGGGTAAGCATCGGCAAACCGTTTGCACAATGGCTTCGGCCACATCAGCGTTGGCGACCGCGTCGTTGTACAACGCGCCGTGCGGCTTGACATGATTGACACGAATTTCGGCTTCGCTGGCGATCTGCTGGAAGTCGGCGATTTGCTGCTGCAAGCTATCACCCAGTGCCGTCGGTGTGATCGCCATGGAACGTCGCCCGAACCCCGCGCGATCGGGATAGGACGGATGGGCGCCGACGGCCACCTGATGTCGCCCGGCAAGACGCAGCGCTCGGCGAATCGAATCGGCGTCACCGGCATGTCCACCGCAGGCGATATTGACGCTGGTCAAAAAAGGCATGATGGCAGCGTCGCTGTCGCAGCCTTCGCCCAAGTCGGCGTTGAGATCAATCGTCGGCATCACGGGTGTCACCAAGCACAAACCAGCAGCCTGGCGCCCAGTCCCGTCGCGACCAACACGATCACGAATCCAAGCAAGTTGGACATGATGCCGTTGGAACAGTTTCCCAGTAAACGTTTTTGATTCATTACCCACAGCAACACGCATGCGATGACCGGTAACAGCAAACCGTTGGCGACTTGAGCCGAAACAATCATCACCACGGGCTTGATGCCCAGGGCGTTCAGCAGACAACCGATGATCAGAACCAACAAACACGTCGTTTTGAAAACAAGCGTCCGGTGTTTTTCATTTTGCAGCGGCAACAATTCGGACAACACATAGCCGGTGGCCATCGGCGCCGTGATGGCCGAGGTGAGTCCGGCGGCCAGCAACCCGGTTCCGATCAGGTATCTTGCCAGCGACCCAAAGACGGGCTCCAGTGCTTTGGCCAGATCCACCGCCGATTCGACTTCGTTGGTGTCGGTATTGGATATTGCCGATGCCGAAATGACGATAAATGAGGAAATCGCACCACCGATCGTAACGCAAATGATGGTGTCCCATCTGGCATCGCCAATGCGTTGCGCTCGTCGACGCTCGCTTTCATCAAGCGCCAAGGAAGCCACTTCCTCGCCCGACACGTCCGTTTTGCGGAATCGTCGCTTCGCCGCCGCGGCATGCAAAAACAAGTTGTAGGGCACGACGGTGGTGCCGACCAATGCCGCAATGGACCACAGGTTCTCCGGTGCAACATCTGGCACGCAACCGCGTAACAGGGATTTAACGTCGGGACGTACGCACCACGCCGTGCTTGCAAAGCACAGCCCCATCACACAGACGATGGCAATGAGTGTCCGTTCGATCCAGCGGTACCCGCCGAAGGTCAACAATCCGCCGGCCAGCACGGTCAAGCCGGCCAAAATGACCGTGCTGGGCACCGCGTCATCCAAGCAGGCTTGCAATCCAAGTGCACCGCCGGCCAGATTACCCGCCTGGTAAGCGGAATTTCCAACGGCGATGGCGACAAAAACAAGTGCAGTGATCGGCCACAACACCAACACACGGCTTGCCGAGCCCGGCCGAACCGTTTGCAGCAGCGCTTCACCAAGACCCATGTTCGCGCCGGCTCCCAAGCGCGCCGCCATTTCTTGAAAGACAATCGTTGCCAATGTTGCAAAGCCGAGAGCCCACAGCAGGCTGGTTCCGAATTGGGCGCCCGCCAGAGTGCAAGTGGTCACGGTTCCTGGGCCAATAAATGCCGCCGCAACGAGCATCCCGGGTCCGAATCGAAACCCTCGCATCAGCCCGCGACACCGCCAAGCAGCAATGCCAACATCCAGGCACCCGGAATGATGACCGCGGCCGACACCGCCGCGACCGATTGGACCGGCACGTCGAAACGCCAGGCATGCGGGGCAAACGACGCCAGCCAACCGGCGACCAGCCCCGACAAGAATCCGGTCACATGGGCCGTCACATCGGTCCGCTCGCCGCCGGTCCCGTACATCGACAAAAGCACCGCGCCGCCGATCAGCGGACTCCATTGCCGCATCATACTGGTCTGTGTGCGGATGCTGGGTCGCAAAGCCATCGCGACGGCGATCCCCAGTGCCGAAAAGACAGCCGTCGACGCGCCCAGCGAAGTGTGCGACGCGTCTTGGATGAGCGCGTTGATGCCGTTTCCAATCGCACCACCCACAAGCGTCAAGAGCGCCGCCACGCCGCCGCCCAACCAACGGCCCGCCAGCACGATGAACAGCGTCCCAAACACCAGATTGGAAAACAAATGCGGCAGGTCGGCGTGCAGCGTCAGCGCCGTGACCGTGCGCCAGACTTCACCGCCGCGCACCAAGCCCGCGTCCGACAGACCGGCGGCGGTAAACGTGGGACCGTTGACCGCCGACCACCCGATCATCGACGTCGTGCTGATGGTCAAAACAAAAGCCAGCACGGTTTCGAACAGTCCTTTGCCACCGGCCATCGGAGTGGATTGCCGATTCCGCTTGGCATCCTGCTCCTCTTGTTGGTACGCCGTCAATTCCTCGCGGGCGCGGTCGACGTCGTCTTCGGCCACCAGCACCAACCAAGACTTTGCATCGCGAGTGACATGAGCCTGCACGCCGACGGCAACCAGCACCAACCGCATCTCCATGCAAACGCGGCGTTGCGGTGATTCAAAGACGGCGACAAGGCTCGAGCGGACCACCTTAGCCGTCTTGGCGCCAAGAAGGCTTCTTCCGCCGGGCGTTGGGATGATGGGTCACGATTTTAAAGGTTGCGTCGCGGCCGGACAGCTTACGACCGGTGGGCCGCTCGCTGGGTGCGACCCGTTTGGCACGCAACTTGTCGAAGTTGTCACGATGCTCCTCATCGACTTCGAATTCCACCCACAAACCTTCGCTCGGACGCTCGCCGACGGGATAACCGTTTTCGTCCAGCCGCCGAACCGTCAATGGCTCAAAGACATCCGCGTGAAAAAAAACGTCATCGCGAAAGTCTTCGGCATCAATGAATCCAAATTGTTTGTCTTCCAAATACCGCATGATGCGTCCGAGTCGCTTCTTTTGAATGTGAAAGCGTTTCTTCGGAGTGTCTTCGCCATCGTCGGGCGGCCGAGTTGACAGCGGCGAGCGGGAAGACAGCGGCGATCGCGAGGAACGCGGACGCTCATCCGGCAGCCGTGACGGACGGTCGTCGTTGTTACCGGGGTCGGGAAGCGTCATGGTGATCGGCGTCGAATGCGGCGGGTCTAGTTCAAAAGATGGGCGTGAGGCGCGTCCGCCGTTTTAACCCAGTGAGCCATCGATCGCGAGGTCGCGCGGCGAATCAACCGCGGCCACATACCCTGTGCGGGACTAAACACCTGCTCGGCGGTCGCCGGCAGCAAATGCCAGATGCCGGCCTCGATCTCCTGTTCCAACGCGTCTTCGTCCCAACGCAAATGGCCGACGATCAAACGATACGGCGATTGCTGCTGGTGGACCAGCTTTTCCAAATGGTCGCGTTCGGCGGCCACGTAAATCCCGCCCTGCATCTCCATTTCGGCCAATTCACTTTGTTGATGCAGCGCCACGACGGGCCCCGAAATCGGCCCTCCAAAATGCAGTGGCGTCGGCGGAAAGGACACCTCCGAATGGCTTGGTTCGGCGCCGAAAAAATGGTGGTGCTGCGGGGTTCGATCTCGCGAAACGTCGGAACTTTCCGATGTAAATCCCGTTTCCAAGTCCGTTGGCGGCGACGTTGTTTGCGGCGGCTTTTTTGATCGCGGGATCGTTTGCTGCGGAATCATCGGACGGTTCAACATCACGCCAATGGTGTGGTCCATGTCCTGTTGAACAATCAAACAGACCCCACCCGCATAGATCGGGTGGGCGACCGTCGAGGACGCGACCAGCAGATTTCCGGCGAATGGATCCAGCATCAATTTTTGTCCTGAGAAAGACTTTCCGGTTGCCAACTTGGCAGCCAACCAAACACTGATGAAAACAGGGAGGCACATGGCGGGCCAAAACCGTCATCCGACTCGCGAAAAACACCTCCCGGCTCCTATTTACTACCCGTTTTTTCGGAGAAATCGCCACGATGTCTATTTCGGAGATGCGTTTGAGCTACGACGCGCTGACCCTGGACGAGAAAGACATGAATCCAGACCCGTGGGTTCAGTTCCAAAAGTGGTGGGACGAAATCACGGCGGCCCAGACCCCCGATTGGTTCGAGCCCAACGCGATGACGCTGTCCACCGCCGACGACGCCGGCAACGTCACCTCGCGGATCGTGCTGCTGAAGGGTTTCGCTCCCCCCAGCTTCACCTTTTACACCAATTATCGCTCGGTAAAGGGCCGCGCGATCGCCGCCAATCCCAAGGTATCCCTGTGCTTCTCGTGGGCTCCGCTGCAACGACAAGTTCGTATTGTTGGAACGGCCGCCATCGGCGCTCGCGAAAAGTCAAAGGAGTACTTTGAATCGCGGCCCCGTGAAAGCCAGATTGGTGCCATCGCCAGCGACCAAAGCATCGCGATTGAAAGCCGTCAGGCGTTGCAGCAACGTTGGGAATCGCTGCAAGCCCAATACGAGGATCAAACGCCACCGTGTCCCGATCATTGGGGCGCCTATGAAGTCACACCGACGCACATCGAATTTTGGCAGGGTCGTCCGGGACGTCTGCAC
>JBCCRW010000330.1:0-6527 GCA_039201055.1 Planctomycetota bacterium
AAGGAAGCCCGCGTGGAGGTCACCGAGGTGCCCGGCGAACCGGGCAGCTACGCCGCCAAGGTGTGGATGCAGCCATGGCTGCAAATGGAAGAATTGACCGCCAGCATGCGAATGGTCGCCAAAATTCCCAAGATGGGCGGCTGATCGAGCGTCCTCGGGCAGTCGATTTTCCTTAGTCGCTCGCCTCTCCGGGGCGAAGCCCAGAGTAACTCGCCTCTCCGAGGCGAATGCGAAGTAGCCCGCCTCTCCGAGACCGAACCCAGAGTAGCTCGCCTCTCCGAGGCGAAGGTGATGACGCCACGAAAACCTCGCTGCTGAAAAAACGCTAGCATTCCATCTCAGCTTGGTTTTCGGGTAGGGCACGTTCGCCAGAACTTGCGTTCCGAACGCATCCGGCCTCTGGCGAAGTCCGGCTACCGGAAAATTGAGCGGAAATAGACCGCTTAACGCGAAGTCGTCCCAAACCACCAGCGGGGTCTTCCAATTTGGCATCTCCGACCAACGCCTCCGCCCGTGATGCCACCGGCACCCAAACTCGCTACGCGGACGGGCCAAATGATCCAAAAACGCGTTCGCAGCACGCGGCTTCGCAGGAACCCACGCACCAACAGTCCACCGTATCACCGCTGATCGCGGCCGTGGTGCAGGAGACTCTCCGCCAGGAAAAGGCCTCGGCGTCCAAAAACGAATCGGCCGCCGAGGCGACAAACTCCGGTGCAATATCCAGTGAAGAAACGCGAGCCGGTCAGCGGCTCGCCGCATTCTTTGCCGCACCGGATATCGCCAGTCAGTTGGACGCTTGCTTTGGTACCGGCTGGCGGGACGATCCGTCGCTAAGCACCGCCGATGCGATCACGCGACGATTGCACCAGCAAGTCGCCCAGATCGACAAGCTGCTGAACGATCAGGTCAACGCGATTCTGCACCATCCGCGTTTTCAAAAACTCGAATCGTCCTGGCGCGGCATCGCCTACCTGGTCGGCCAGGCCAGCGCCGCGGGTGACCCGATGGTCAAGGTGCGAATCCTGAACGCGAAGTGGAAAGAGATCGCCCGGGACTTTGACCGCGCGTCCGAGTTCGACCAAAGTCAAATTTTCAAGAAGGTGTACGAGGAAGAATTCGGCATTGCTGGCGGGCATCCGTTCGGTTTGTTGATTGGCGATTATTCCGTCCGCCACAAAATCGGCGGCGGCTATTCGACCGATGACGTCAGCGTGCTGCGGAGCATGTCGGGTGTCGCGGCGGCCGCTTTCTGCCCTTTTCTTTGTGCCGCCGATGCGAAGTTGTTCGACTTTGATCACTTTGGCGATTTGGAAGTCACCCGTGACCATGCCGCTTATCAAACGCGGCCGGATTACGCCCGTTGGAACCGTTTGCGGGAACAGGAAGACGCACGTTTTTTGGGGGTTCTGCTGCCGCGGATTTTGATGCGGGGTGTTTACGAATGCCGCTCCGACCGGCCCGACGGTTTTGTGTTCACCGAGGACGCCAGTGATCCCGAAGGCCGTGGCTATTTATGGGGCAATCCGGCCTACGCCTATGCCTCGGTCGTGATCCGTTCGTTTGCCGATAGCGGCTGGCTTGCCGACCTGCGTGGTCTGCGTCAGGACGAAGAAAGTGGCGGGCTGGTCTCCAGTCTGCCGGCGATTCATTTTCCCACCGATTCACGCAGCTTGATTCCCTGCCCGGTCACCGACGTGGTGATTAGCGACGCATTGGAACGGCAGTTGAGCGAATTGGGGTTGATTCCCCTATGTGATTGCAAAGACAAACCGCTGGCCGTTTTCGCCAGCGGACAATCACTGCAAAAGGCAAAGAAATATGACACCGACGCGGCGACGGCCAACGCCCGAATCAGTTCGATGTTACCGTACATGCTGACGGTTTCACGTTTCGCCCATTACGTCAAAATCCTGGCGCGGAATCGCACCGGCGGCTTCACAACCAGCGAGGGACTCCAGCGAATCCTGAGCGACTGGATCGCCGATTATGTGACGCCCGATCGCGAGGCATCGGCGGAGGTCAAGAGCCGACGTCCGCTTCGCGAAGCCGAAATTCGTGTTCGCGAAGAACCCGGTCGCCCCGGTTCATTTCGTTGTACGATCAACCTTTCGCCCCACTATGAACTGGACGACATGGTCGGCTCGGTTCGCTTGAGCACCACGATTGCCGGGAGCCCGGTTTAAATATGAATGCTGTCGGTGATCATTATCGCGCCGGAAACCTGGACGCCGCCGTTGACGCGGCGATTCAAACGGTGCGGGAAAAACCAACGGACCGTTCGGCCCGCTTCTCGCTGGTCGAAATGTTGTGCATCGCGGGCGACTTCGAGCGGGCCGACAAGCACCTCGATGCGATGCTCACACAATCCGACACGCCGCTGGTCACGATGTCGTTGTATCGACAATTGCTGCGTGCTGAAGTGCATCGCCACGAGACGTTTCTGCAGGGGCGACCGCCGGAATTGGTCGATGATCCCGGGGCCGCGATCAAGTGGTCGTTGCAGGCGCTGCTTGATGCACGCGATGGCGACGTCGCCGTCAGCGAGCCACCCGGCCATGGCGTGACATTTGAAGTCAACGGCCAACCCGCCGAGCAGCTTCGTGACTTGGATGACGTCTTGGCCGCCGTTTTGGAATTGCACACGCCGACGGGCAAGTACTTTTGGGTTCCCTGGTCGGCGATCGAAAGCATCACCATTTCTCCCGCCAAACGTCCCATCGATCTTTTATGGCGACATGCGAAAGTCGCCATCGACAACGGTCCCGATGGCGACGTTTACTTACCGGCGATTTACGTCGCGCCTGCCAAGTCCGAAACCGCGACCACCGACGACGGGCCCTGGGAAGGCGAAACCGATGATCATCGCTTGGGCCGCCGAACCGATTGGGTGTCGTGCAAAAACGGTTGGTACCGCGGCGTCGGCCAAAAGATCTTTGCCGCCGGCGAAACCGATTGGGGACTGCATGACATCCAGCAAATCAACATCGCCGGCGAGTCCGTGCAGTCATGAGTCGTGACCTGCCCGATGGTGAACCCGTCGAAAGCGTCCTGGATCGGCTGATCGACGAAGACCCCAAGCGGAAAACCGACCCACCCCGATCGCCCGCCCGCGTTCTCGAAGCGATCAAGTCCAGCCTCGGACGCGACCTGCAGGACCTGCTGAACACGCGTTGCCGAGCCAGCAGCTTGCCCAAGGGACTCAAGCAACTCGATCGATCCATCGCCAACTACGGCATCCCCGATTGCGTCGGCATCAACACCGGATCGCTGGAAAATCGCGAACAGATGCGGCTGCGAATCCTGTCCGCGGTCAACACCTTCGAAACGCGATTGCGTGATGTCAGTGTCGAGGTCAGCGAAAGCGACGATCCCACCGACCGCACGCTGCGGTTTCGCATCGACGGCGTGCTGTGGGTCAATCCCTTCCGTCAAAGCGTCGCCTACGACAGCGAATTGGATTCCAAGATGGGTGACTTCCACGTCCGGAGTCGCACCGGATGAATGACCGTTTGCTGCCGTATTACAACGAGGAACTGGAATACCTTCGTCAATCCGGTGCCAAGTTTGCCGATCGTTATCCCAAGATCGCCGGCCGACTGCGTTGGGGCGACGACCTTTCCCGCGACCCACACGTCGAGCGTTTGATCGAAGGCTTCGCGTTGTTGTCCGCACGGACGCGCTTGAAGATCGACGACCAATTTCCCGAAATCAGCGCGGCCCTTTTGGGTGTGCTGTATCCGCATTTGGTGTGTTCGATCCCGTCGGTCATGATCGCCGAATTGTCGTTGGACCGGCGTCAGGCCGACCTAACCGCCGGGTATCAAATCGATGCCGGTGAAGAAATCACCGCGACGGTTGATTCGGATTCCGCGTGCCGTTATCGCACCACGCTGCCGGTCACCGCGTATCCGGTCGATGTCAAACAGGCCAGCTATCGCGGGCAACCGGCCGCGTGCCCTCCGGTCCCCGAGGCCGAACGGGCCGATTCGATCCTGCGCATCGACTTGGTGTCCAAGCGTCCCTCCCAGCCCATCGGCCAGGTTCAATTCAAGAGCTTGCGGTTTTTTATCCGTGGCCTTTCCAAAGCCGCGTTTGATCTGTTCGAACTGGTTCACAACGAAACGCTGGCCGTCCACATCGCACGCGGCCCGGAAGATACCGAAGCGATTCGTTTGCCCGCCACCGCGATCAAAAAGGTCGGTTTCGATTCCGAACAACGCGTTTTGCATCGCCACCCGCGATCCTTTGACGGGTACCTGCTGCTGATGCAGTACTTCGCGATGCCCGAAACGTTCATGTTTTTCGAAATCGACTTCTCGGGTTTATCGGAAATCGAACTTGCAAAGCTGGCGGCCTACGAAGATTCGCTGCAACTTTATTTCACGTTCAAAGGACATCACTCCGGGGCCGAAGCGTTCGTGTCCGACGAAACGCTGCGGCTGGGCTGCACGCCGGCGATCAACCTGTTTCCGCAACGCGCCGAACCGATTCGCGTGGACGGCTATTCCGCAAAATACCGCATCGTTTGCGACGCCCGCCGCGATGCCCAATTCGAAGTGTGTGATCTGCAACGCGTCATCGCCACCGATGCGTCGCGAAACGAATTTCCCATCTATCCGCTGTACTCGCTGCATTGCCAAGTCGCGGGGGGTGGCAGTTGTTTCTATCACTTGCATCGCGAGTTTGATGAACAGGGTGCGGCGACCTATTTGTCGCTGACCGATCCGGATAATCGATTTCGCGTTGGCGATTACGTGCTGGAAGTGATGTTGCTGGCCAGCAACGGCCGCTTGGCCGATCGCTTGCCCTACGGCAACAATCTACCGCGTTTGACGCTGGTCGGTGGCGGACCGCTGGAAACGCCGCAATGCGTCAGCCAGCCGCGACGAAGCTTGCCCGCGCCACCGCATGATGAATTATTGTGGCGTTTGATCAGCCATCTATCGCTGGCCCATGTCTCGCTTTTCGATGGCAAAGAGGGCGCCGAAACGTTTCGCGAAATTTTGCAGTTGTACGATTACTTGCAAAGCGACGATTCGCGGCAACGCGCCGAGGCCGTTTCATCAATCGTGCCCAGCGAAGCGGTCGCTCGCTGCGGCCCCGCCGGACCGACGTCCCTGTGCCGCGGACTGGAACTAAACGTTTCGATCGACGAAGACAAATTGGGCGGCGGCGGCCGTTATCTCCTTGGCTCGGTCATCGAACACTTCTTTGGTATGTATTCGCACTTGAATACCTTCACCCGCACAACACTGAAAAGCTCACGTGACGGGTCGACGATTGTTCGCTGGCCACCACGCACCGGCAGCGGTCCGATCCTGTGAAAGACTCGGATTCCAGCACCCCACAAAAAAATCCGCTCGATCCGCGGCTAAAGAACATTGGTCCGGCCAATCGTTATTCGTTCTTTCAATTGGTGCGAACACTGCTCGCCGGGCCACGGTCGGAAAATCGCAAGGGCATTGGCGATTCCACACGCGCCGGCGACGAACCGCTTCGCTTTCGCACCCACGCGAGTCTGCAGTTTCCCAATTCCGAAGTCCTCTCGCTGAAATCGGATGACGATGCGAATGACCCGTTGCGGATCGACGTCAACTTTTGGGGTTTGATCGGATCCGCTGGCGCGTTGCCGACGCACTATTCCCAACTCGTGTTGGACCGTTCGCACGCCGGCGACCATACCCTGCAAGACTTTCTGGATATCTTTTCACACCGACAACTTTCGTTGTTTTATCGGGCCTGGGAAAAAACGTTTCCCGTCGTCGGCCAAGAACGATCCAAACAAAGCGGCAACGAACAAGACGATCTGCTGCGTGAGATTTTGTTGGCGATCGTCGGTTTTGGAACCCCGCAAACTCGGCGACGATTCGATTTCACCGATGACACCTTGGTGTATTACGGTGGCCATTTGTTGGAACGTCCGTCCGTCGACGGCCTGCAATCGATGCTCCGCGATTGGTCCGGACTGAAACTCCGCGTGATTTCGTTATTCGGTCAATGGTTGCGTTTGCCCGTTAGCGAACAATCACGCATGCCCACACGCGATGGCGACCCCGCCCTGTCGCACTGTCGTCTGGGGCAAGACATGGTGCTGGGCGATCGAGTCTGGAACGCGGCGTCCAAGTTCCGTGTCGTGATCGGCCCCGTCGACCTGAAAACGTTTACACGTTTGACGCCCAGTGGCGATTGGTTGCGACCGCTGGCGCAATTGACGCGTTCGGCGGTCGGGATGAGTTTCGATTTTGACTTCCAAGTGATCTTGCTTGCCGCCGAGATTCCCGAATTGCAGTTCCCCAGCCAAGAAGATTCGCACGACCCGCCACGTTTGGGTTGGAACACCTGGTTGCTTTCGCAAGCGGCCACCACCGATAGCGACGACGCGGTGTTCGTCGACCGTGGCGAACCCAATCAAGTCTGATTCTCGGCTGCAACGGCGTCACTCTGGGCGGCGTCCAGCACCTGATCGATTGCATGGTCGGTCGCCTGCATTCGCAAGACGTCACGGAAACCCAACGCCGCGACCT
>JBCCRW010000331.1:0-6525 GCA_039201055.1 Planctomycetota bacterium
CACCTCAATCGCCGAAAACGTCGACGCGTAGTTGACGATCATCTCGCGACAGAACGCGATTGCCGAGGATGGAGGGAGGCGACCAACATGTGGAGTCGAATATTTCTTGAGACCATATCTCGTCCCAATCGTTCGCTTCTAAGCGAACCATGAACATCCGCCCCTTTCGATCGAGTCCGAGCACATGACGTTGGTCTGCGACCAATAAATTTGCCACCACACATCGCTTGCGAAACCGAGTTTGCCCAGTCCGGATATCGACGCCAACAGCCAATTCGGCACCGACGCTGTTGACTCCCAAAAAAGTATCGCCGGCCAGGACGCCGTTGCTGTGGACCAGACGCAATTGCGGATTTTGCCAGGCCTGCCGCGTGGTCCAATTGTCTCCGGTGCGACTAATCTTGATCGCCTGTGCTCCACGACTGCAGTAACCGTGGCTAATCAAAACAAGTTGATCGTTTGGACTCCACAAAGGCGTGAACGCGACGTTGTCGCTGGCATCGGGCCGCAGCAAGTGCCGCCACAGGATCACACCGGTGTCGGGATCGACGCCGACCAATTCAAACATTCCATGGAACAACAGTGTTGGCTTTCCTGCGATCACCGCGACACTCGTAGAGGCGTGGCTGGAACGAAAGTGCGGCGTGCGCCATCGGGTCCGACCGGTGGCGAGATCTAGGGCCACGGCACCAGGAATCAGCCCATTTGATTCGTCATCGCCGCGTTTTGCTGTTGGCGAACCTGGACGATACTTCTCCGTTTCTTCCTCTTGCGGCACGCCCAACGTGGGCAAAATCACCTTGTCGTCAAAAACCAACGGGCTGGCCGCGTAGCCGGATTGAGGCAACTGCGTGCCAAACTGCTGGCCAAGATTTCGTATCCAGCGTCGCTTTCCGCTGACCCGATCGACAGCGTGGACCTGGGCGTCAATCGTTGCCGAGACAATCGAGGATCCTGCAAGACAAGGCGTGGAATGAGGTCCGTCATAGGCAGCCGTCGCGGCGTGATATGCAATTTTTGTGCGATGTTGCCAACGTATCGAACCGCCGCGGAGGCTTCGACAGGTGAGCACCTCGGCATCACCATCAAGATGAACGGAATCAACATCGTCGTCGGTTGCGACGACAGACGCTTGCCCCCGGCCGAGCTCCGCCTGCCAGCCCCGTTGAAGGGGCGAGCGTCGGTTCCACGATGTTCGACGCGACTGTTCGGGAAAGTGAAAATTGCGATCCGGACCGCCCCACTGATGCCAGCCGGCAATCGTCTGTTGAATAGGATTTGGTTGGAGGGGTTTCGCTGCGGCCGACGAATGGGCGGCTGCCATCCATGCCGTTCCCGCCGCAAAAACTTGACGCCGGTTGGGCTTCGGGTGGGCAAGCGGCATGCTGAGGTCCGGAATAGAGGCAATGGCCGACGTTCACGCATTCGTAGCACGCTTGACTTAGGATTCAACTTTTTGGCGTCGAGCAGAATGAATCAGAGTGTGCGGAAGCGGTAAACGCTGGGATAGCCACTTGCGCGCCGCGTTCCGGTGAGCTGCGACGGGAGCTTTAGCGACGGGCCGGGTGCTGTCCGCGCAGTCGCATGGTGAGGTGGCTTGGGTTTCGGGGGTCACGTGAGGATTTCAATTGAAAGGAACCCAAAGCGCCTACGATGCCCCCTCACCCCGCCCTCTCCCCCACGTTTTGTTCGCTTCGTTCCTCAGCAAACAAAACGCGGGGGAGAGGGGGCAGGAGGCTGCCTGTGGTTTGATCTAGCCCCCTCTGCCCCGTCAATTTGATCCGAGCGACGAGGTTCAAATTGATGGGGGAGAGGGTTGGATTGAGGGGGCAAAAGGCTGCCTGTGTTTTGAATGCATCGGCGATCCATGACCGCAGCCGACGCGGCCGGCCGTCCCGGGAAGATCATCAAGTCTTCATCGAGCGAATCTTTGCGGCGGCGCTCCGCAAGCCTTATCTTCTTGTGCGATCCGGCCGGTTTTTCCGTTTGGGGAACAACCCACGCCCGGAGAAAGCATCTCGATTGTGCAAGTGGAGCCGACGATGAAACGTTATTTGGCAAAGGGTTTGCGGTCCAAATGGGCTTGGCGGAAACCGAATTCGATTCCGGCACTTCGCCCCTCGCGGCACAACCGTCGCTCCTGGCGGCACGCACGCCGAGAGCAACTTCGCATGGAACTGCTGGAGCGTCGGCAATTGCTGGCCGCCAACCCACCGCAAGTGCTGGAAGTGCGGTGGTCGCCAAACGTCGAACAGGCATCGCAAATCGAGGCCCTGCGGGTGCAACTCGATTCGCCCGTCCAATGGAACACCGCGTCGTTTGATACATCGATTGAAGTCTTCTCGCTTGGGTTGGGACAAAACGTTTCGTTTTCCACCAGCACCGGCGACAACGCGACCGGTTCGTATTTGGATGTTTCATTTGAACCCGGTTCGGGCGTTCAGACTGGCGACATCGCTTCGGTCATCACCGACGGCGGATTTGAATTCATCATCCATGCCGATGCCCTGACCAACGTTGACGCCCAAACGCTTGACGGCAACGGCGACGGAATCGCCGGCGATGCGTTCGTATTTGATTCCGGTGGTGAAGATCGCTTTGCGTTTCGCTACGGCGACTTCGATGGCAACGGCTCGGTCAATCTATTGGACTTTGCGGAATTTCGACGTGTCTTTGGAACCACGATCGATCCGGGCAGCGAAGAAACTTACTTCGACGCCAACCTGGATGGGCAGGTCAACTTGTTGGACTTTGCCCGCTTTCGCACCGCATTTGGACAGACCACTTCGTATGGCAGCATCGACAATGTGCAGTTGGATGAACCACTGGCTGCCGGTGTCGCACAGTCCATTAATATTTCGACCTTGGCCACCGGATTTGATGGCGGCGCGGTCCACCGCATCAATGGACAACTCGCCGTCGTCGACGAACCCGTTCCGGTTGTCGGCGGAACCGCAAGGCTGACCAACGATGGCAACGTCGAATTGACAATGGATGGCAGCGTCGAGGGCGAATTCGGATTCGGAATCACATTTTCCGATGGCATGACATCGGCGACCGCGCAAATCAGCGGCGAAGTCGTTTCCGCCGATGTTGTCACGGCCGACAGCCGGATCGAGGTTTTCGAAGATCATTCCTACGCATTCTGGGAACCCGACTTTCCATACGTGTCGCGATTCATCGGCGACACGATGGAGTCGGTTGAAATCGTCAGCCTGCCCGAAGGCAATTTGCTTTTTGACGAATCGCCAGTCACCGCCGGCAGTATTTTTTCGGCCGCCGACATTGCCGCCGGCCGGCTGACGTATTTGCCCAACTCCGGTCCCGAAGGCAATCAGGATGCCGAGTTCCGCTTTCGCGTTTCCGATGGCGTGGCGTGGAGCGGCGAAGGCCGCGTGTTCATCGAGGTGGCGCGATCGCGCTACGACGTCACCGATCAAATCATCACCCAAACGCTGACGCCCATCGAATTGCTGGATGGCGAAACGATCACGCGACTGGGTATCGGCGACCAAGTCGGCACGGAAGTCTCCATCGAAAATTACACGCTCACTTTCGACGACGACGACATTCCCATCGCGACGTTTGATGAAAATGTAGAACCGTTTTCGTTCGATGTCGATTTGTACAACGACGACCAACTCGTTCGCACGTTAACGCTGCACATGCTGCCGAGCGGCCAGGCACCGATGGTGCGATCCGATGCGGTGGTGGTCCAGCGTGGCAGCAGCATGCAACTGGATTTGGTGGCCAACGATCCCGCTGACAACCCGGCGGCCGTTGATCGAATTGCCTTGATCCATCCGCTCGATGGATCCGAAGTCACCGCGTGGTCGGATCAAGGCATCGCCCTTGCCGTCACCGAAAACGTTGTTTCCGTGACTGCCAGCGATTCAATGTTGCGTTCAGAGCACCGTTTTGTTCTGCGCTATTTCAATGAACAGGGTGTTTATCGCGATGCGCCATTGAGTGTTTCGGTCACCGAACCGGCGGTGACCTTGGACGCCATGCCCGATTCCATCACTTTGGATGCCGGGACGTTTCAGCTGCTGGATGTTTTGGCCAACGACACCAGCGATTCGGGGACGTTGAACATTGTCGGTGTTGGTCGCTCGGCGGGCGGCACATTTTCGAAGTCGTTGGTCGACGACGGGCTGCGGGTCGAGGTCCGCGACGGACAGATTTTGATCGCCGCCAAGGGAACCGCCGCCGGCCGACACAACCTTTACTATGCGATCGATGGTGGCGGAAGCGACCAGGCCATCGCGTCGCTTCAAATCCAAATCAATGAACTGGACGTCGCTGGGTACTACGGCGAAGTCTTTTTCTTCAATGACAGTCTGTCGTCGCGGATTCCGCTGCCCGAAAATGCCAGCGACTTCGAAGTCCTGTCCTTCTACGAAACGGATCCCGAGCTTTTCGCACCCGGCGGCACCGCGCTGCAGACGTCGTTTGGCCGAGTTGAAATCAACCAAAACGAGATCGCAATCGCCGAGCGTTATGAGGGCGACCCGGCCTCCGTTGATCTGGTGGTTGGATATCTGTTGGACGGCCAACAACAAACAAATGTGCTGCGACTGACACACCTGGGCGATCTACCGGCGATTGAAGATGTCGTTTTGCGTTTTGATCAGCGAGACATCTTGATCGACGTCGTCCCGGAATCTTTGGCTGACCAAGCAATCTGGTTGCCCAGTGGGATTCGACAAACCGATGGTTCGTTCGCAAGTGCGTTGGTGAACGGCCCGGTCACGGCCACAATCGAATCTGACCGGCTTCGCTTTGTGTTTGACGAAACCGCATCAAGCTTTACCGATTTCGAAGTCGATGTGTCGTTGCTTTCCGATGGCGGCATTCAAACCATCGTCAACGTCAAGGTGCGATTCGAACTTGTCGGCAACCCGATCATCACCACGCTCGATTCGTTTAACTTGGCCAACGATGTCATTGTGTCAACGAATTTGGACGTGCTGTCCAACGACGACCCGGGGGACGCTGACGAAGACATGCGAATCGTCGGCATATCAACACTCTCATACGGTAGCTTTACCAGTGAAGCAATCGGCAATGGCGGTCGCATAGATCTTCGTTCCGACGGCACCCTGGATTTCACTCGTACCAGCGGACGATCGTTCAACGACTGGTTCTACTATCAAGTCGTGGATGATGGTGGGAACGAAGCGATCGGATGGATGCAAATCATCGCGGCTGAAGACATTCTGCAGTCAGATACCTACGAAATCGACTTTGATCAAACCGAGTCCACCTTTGATCCGCTTAGCAACGACGATTTGCCCGCAGGTTCAACACTGACGGGGATCCGTTTTGGCGGCACCGCATACCAAACACAAATCGAAAACGATCTTGTCAGGGCATCCATCGTCGATGGGCAGCTTTTGATCGAAAATCTTGGAAATCGTATTGGAACCATTCCCCTTCAATATGAGATTACCAGCCCGGCCGGATTGAATTTGCATGCGGGCAGTGTCTCCGTTTCGATTCTGCCGGCCGGCACTCCACCCACCTTGGTTGATGACACCTTCACACTGAGCGAAGGTGCGATGGTCATGGATGTCGATGTGCTATCCAATGATGATTCGGGCAGCTCGGGGGCGTTGGAAATCATCAGCTTGGGACCGTTCGGTGGTACCACAAGTCAGGTTGGGAATTACGGGCGGGTCACTCTTCAGCCCGATGGAACGCTGCAATATGTGCGGACCCATGCTCTTTCGTTTGGCACCGATACGTTTTCCTACCGGGCCCAAAATGCCGGGCAGCATGAAGCCTTCGCGAATGTCCAATTTGTGACCACACACCCACTGACCGAACCGGATTCGGTCGAAATCGACTTTGATGGCGAGACGGTCACCATCGATCCCCTGGCAAACGATTCGCTTCCCGATGGATTTTCGGTCACCGGTATTTCTTCAAGTTTCTCCGTCGGCAATGGTGACACCACCGCCGCAACGGCCTCTTGGTCCGCCGAATTAGTAAACGGCGAAATTGAAATCACCAATCTTGCAACGTTGCCGACGACGTCCACGTTGTACTATCGCATCGAGAATTCCGCGGGCGAATTTTTCGCACGGCCGACCATCCCCGTCAGCATCGTTCCGGTGGGACAGCCCGCGGTCGCGAACGACGATACCTTGGAAATCACCGAAGTCGGTTTATCGTTCCCAATCGATGTATTGGCCAACGACGATGCCATCGAGCCGACGGAATCGCTGCAAATCATCGGCGTCGCCCGCTATTCGGGCGGACCGCTCGCTTCAACACAAATGGGTAGCTTCGGCTCCCTTAGCGTCGCCCAAGACGAAACGCTGGTCTATCAACGATCGTCGGCGACGGCGTTTGGTACCGATACGTTTTTCTATCAAGTGATGGACGACGGTGGGAACTTGGCAACCGCCCAGGTCTCGGTGACGACCAATGAATCGTTACTCAACGAAGACGCGATCGTGGTTTCGCTGGATGAACTTGAGGGGCGTTTTGATCTGCTGGAAAACGATTTCTTGCCCAGCG
>JBCCRW010000332.1:0-6511 GCA_039201055.1 Planctomycetota bacterium
CCCGTGGTCCGGCGTTCCAGTGGCGGCGGGGCAATCGTGCATCATCACGAATGGACCTATTGTTTGGTGTTGCCCACGCAATCGCAGGGCCGCTTGCGACGCGAACCGACGCTGGGGTATCGCTGGGTCCACGGGGCCATCGTCACCGCGTTTGCAAAGCTGGGCGTGGATGTGCGCGCGTTTCGCGAATCGTCGCGTGTGTCGAACGAATCGGCCGAACCGTTTTTGTGTTTTCGTCGACGTACGGACGAAGACTTGATTTTGGCCGGCTACAAAGTCGTCGGCAGCGCGCAGCGACGCGGGCGTCACGCCTGGATGCAACACGGCAGCGTGCTGTGGACGGCCAGTCCTTTTGCTCCGGAACTGCCGGGCGTTGCCGACCTGGCAAGCGTTCGTTTAGGTGCCGCGGATTTTTGCGATGCGTTCCGAAAGAGCCTCGGTGATGCGATGTCATGGAGCTGGCAGCCCGGCGATCTTTCCCCCCAAGAGAGCGATTTGGCGGAGCGATGGACCACCCGCCGGTACGCTGCGGCAACCTGGACGACACGGCGTTGACGATCACCGTGCTGCGAAAAGGTACCCAAAAAATTGGATCAAAAACCAGATTCAGGTGCGTTTCTGCTCGATTCGGCGTGTGCGCTCCCGGCGGGTGTCATTTACACTAGGGTTTGACGGTGACATTGTTTGAACGATTCCGCGTCGCCGTCGCGCGTGCCCCAAGGTGATTCATGCAAGTCAAGTTGAAAGTTCTTTCTGGAAGTCACGAAGGAAAAGAGATTCCCGTTTCCAAAGAGAAGTTTCTGATCGGTCGAAGCGACAGTTGCCACCTCCGCCCCAAAAGCGAATCGATCAGCCGCAAACATGCGATTTTGGTGATTCGCGACGGAAAGGTCCTTGCCCAAGATCTCAAGAGTCGTAACGGCACTTTTGTCAACGACAAACGGCTGCCTTCCGACCGCGCCAAGGTCCTGCAGCCCGGCGATGTTCTGAAGTTTGGCAAGTTGATGTTCGAGTTGGTGATCGAACATGGTCTCAGCGGTGCCAAACGCCCGGTCGTCTCGGGCGTCGAAGACGCGGCCGCACGAACCGTTGCGGCGGGCTCCGAGGAAAGCCGCTTCGAAGAACTCAATGTCAACGATTGGCTGGAAGAGGCCGATCAGATTGATCGGGTGCGGAAAATGTCCGACAGCAATACCCGTCAATTTCGGCTCGATGGCGGCGTTGCTACCGACGACGCGGCCGGCACGGGTGCCGAAGAATCGTCAGGCGGCAGCACCGACTTGTCGATGGACGATTCGTCGCTTCAGAAAAGTAAGCGTCCCGAAAAGCAAAAGCCCGGTAAACTTCCCGAGGGGATGAAGAAACCGCGGAAGGATAATTCGCGTGACGCCGCCGACGATGCGCTGAAGCGATTTTTCACTCGCTGATTTCAACACCCTGTCGATTTCACCCCAGTTTCGCGTGTGGACCCATGAATGCCAGACCACACCTTGCGTCAGAGCACGAAGCGGCGCCCGTTTCCACCGGCGAAGTGTCTGTCGGGGCGGCATTTTCGTTTGAGCATGTGGTCAGCCAGTATCAGTCGATGATTTTTGGGCTGTGCCTGAGGCTACTCGGGCATCGACAGGATGCCGAGGACATGACCCAGGAAACATTCTCACGTTTTTATCGCTATCAGAAGCACTGGGATCCGCAGCGTCCGCTGGGCCCATATTTGCGGACCATCGCCGGCAACCGTTGCCGAACATTGATGTCGCGTCGCGGCCGGCGGTTGCAATCGCTTGAAACGGCCGCCGAGCCTCAAACGATCGCCGACGACCAGGCCCGCCGGGCGGCTTGGTTAAACGAGGAACTAAAATTGGCGTTGACCTCGCTTCCGGAAAAACAACGTCGAGCATTCGAATTGTTTCATGGTGAAGCGATGGCGTATGCGGAAATCGCCGAGGCACTCGATTGTCCGCTGGGTTCGGTCAAGACCTGGGTGCACCGCGCCCGCGGGGCCCTGATCGAACACCTTCGCGACCGCGATGTGATTGGCGGCGGCGACGCGGCCGGCGGCGATTCCGACAGCCGAAATGGCGATGCCAAGCACGGCGTGAGGGCGGCATCATGAAGGTCTGTGAGCAAATCTTGCGGCGGATGCATGATGCTTTGGATCGCCGCGAAAAGCCGCTGAATGATCCGTTGGTGCGGTCGCACGTCAAACACTGCCCGTCATGCCGGCAAGCGGTCCAGCTGTGGACGCAAATCGAAGATCAACTTCCGGCTGTTTTGGAAATTGCGACGCGGCGGGAAGCCGTCGCGACGACGGCCGAGCCGCAGCGTCGTTGGAGCCGCCAGCAAATGGTGGCTTGGAAAACCGGCATCGCGGTCGCCGCGAGCGTGTTGTGCATCGGCCTGGGCGTCCGCTTTGCGGTTCCGGTTCAAGGCCCCGCAGCGCCGCCCGGGGTCACCCAAGACGGGACGCCGAAAAACTGGGCTGGTGACGACCGCCCGGCGGCTGCGGTGGCAAGCGGCTCGAATTTAGCCTGGCTGGATCGCACCAAGCCGGTCGTCCAGCGGACCGTACCGATGGTCCGCCGGACCGGGAAAGACGTCGGGCGTGGCGTCGCACCGCTGGGCCGATCGCTCAGTCAGGCCGTCGCGATCTTGTCCAATGGCCGTTAACGTTCAAGCGGAACCCACGTTGTCAACGCGGGTCTCTGGGATTGTGCCCGCGAACCTGCCGGCAATCAGCACGCGACTCGGTGGCCGCGTATCACGAATGCTGATCGGCGCCGCATTGGTTTGGCTATTGTCGCATGTCGTCGCCGCCGATCAATTCTTTCAATTGCGAAACGGCGTGACGCTGCATGGCGTTATGACGGAAGTGGCGTCGCTGCAAATTGGTCCCGGGGCGGCTGGCAACGTCGCCGCGCGACCCTATTGGCGTGTCGATGATGGGCTACGAAAAAACTATTTTCATGGCCGCGGGATGTTGGTTGGAGATCCCTTTAATCGCGGGGGACGTGACGTTACGTTGAATTTTTGGCAACCGGTCGGCAAAGGAAACGCCGTCGGCGGCCTCGGTTCGATCCTGGACGTTTCGCCCTTCAATGATTTTGGTCGGCGACGTTTGCGGATGCGTGGGCCCACCGGAGCGCCGATCGACGTGTTCCAGGGCATCGTGGAAATCAATTCGGAATTCGCCCAATTGATTGCGCTGGAGGATTACGAATGGGACATGCGTGTTGCCACGTCGTCAATCGATTCCGAAACCCTCATGCGGGTGTTTCGCAAACGGACGGACCCGAAAGACCTGGATGAAAGGCTGGAGTTGGTGCGTTTTTTCACCGAGGCCAAACGTTACGCGCCGGCCCGCGAGGCGTTGTCGCAGATCATCAAGGACTTCCCCGCACAAAAAGAAAAATTATCCAAGAACCTGATCGTGCTGGCCGAGCAACAGGGCAACCAATTGATTGACGAAGCGTTGCTGCGTGCCGAAAGCGGCCAGCGTCGTTTGGCCACCGAAATCTTGAGTCGATTTCCCATCAGCCAGGTCGGACGGGTCCAACGCATTCGGATCCAGCAGGCGCTCGAGCGTATCGAAAAGCCACAGCGCGAAGCCGACGCGGCGATCGCCAAATTGCAAGCCCAAGTGGCCGCGTTGCCGGCCGAACAGGGCCAAGCCTTGCAGCCCATCATGCGTGAAATTTCGGCGGGTTTGTCCGCCGACACGCTCACCCGCCTAAACGACTATCTGCGTTTGTCCGGAAGCGACCGAATCAGCGACGAAAACAAAGTGGCCTTGGCCATCAGCGGTTGGCTGTTGGGCGAGGGTCAGGGGATACAAAACTTCGCGGTGGCGTTGGCGCTTTATCCCGTTCGCGATTGGGTGGCGGAGTATTTGGCCCAGCCGGACCCGGTGGCTCGCGAAGCGATTCTGAATCAAATCCGTGGCTCCGAAGGCGGACGCGTCGAGTGGATCGCCAAGATGCTACCCCGGATGACACCGGTGCTGGCGTTTCCGGAAACACCACGCGTTGCACCAGAGAATAGCAACCCGGGCAAACCGAAAGCTGCACCGGAGGGCTACCACGAGATCATTGAGGACGATTTCGAATACGCGATCCAGTTGCCACCCGAATACAACCCGCTGCGGGAGTACCCCTGCGTGATCGCCTTACCGCCGGCGCGGGCAACGCCGCTAACGCAAATCCAGTGGTGGTGCGGCGACATTGCCCCGGGCGAAGAAGCCGGCGCCACCGACGTGATGCGGGGCCAACGTTTGGGTCAAGCGGCCCGCTACGGCGTGATCGTCGTGGCGCCCTCGTGGGGCCGGCCGCAGCAGCGAATGTATGAATACAACGCGATTGAACACCACAGGGTGCTGCGGGCAATGCGACACGCGATGCGTCGGGCGTCGATCGATGCCGACCGCGTGTACCTGTTTGGGCAGGGCGAGGGCGCGACGGCGGCGATGGACATTGCCGCATCGCATCCGGATCTGTGGGCGGGGATGGTCACCGTCGGCGGATCACCTTCAAAAATGTCGTTCCACTATCACGACAACAGCGCCGCGTTTGCCAAATATCTGGTCATGGGCGAAAAGGACGGAATGCGGCCCGACGGCACCATTTTGGAACGGATGATGGGTTTCGACCACAACACCCTGGTGGTCATGTATCGCGGCCGCGGCAACGAAGATTTTTACGGCGAATTGCCGCGCATCATGACCTGGCTGTCCTCGCCGGCAAACGTCCGTCCCAATCCGCCCCGCGAGATTAACGCGTTCACCATGCGGCCTCATGACAACTTCTTCTGGTGGCTCGAGTTGGGCGAAATCCGACCCAACGCGGTCATCCATCCCATGCTGTGGGAGCGGGCCGAACGAAAACGCGCGGCCAAAATTAGCGGCGAAATCATGGCCAATAATTCGATCCGATTCAGCGGACCGAGCGACCGTTTTTCGTTGCGTTTGAGCCCCATCATTGGGATCGACTTCGGCAGTCCGATCGAAGTGCGACGCGGTGCCAACCCCAAGGTCAATTTCGACGGAAACCCCGAAACCATTTTGGAAGACGTCCGAACCCGTGCCGATCGCAAGCGTCCTTGTTGGATGCAAATCGACTGGCCGCCGGTCCCGTAAAAACAGGCGTCACCCGCTTTTCGGCCATCCGTTGCGCCCGTCCTTATGGCGGCATTTCGGACGCTGTGGAAAAGGCGAAAAATCGTGATGCCGTGAATCCAAGAAAACAAGTACTCTCCAGGACTAGCTTTGACGCTAGAGAGACTGCTGGCGGCGTCTTTCCCACCTGATTCGATGAATGCTTCACCCACCCCCGAGATGCCCTGCGCCGACGATTTTCGTCGTCTCGGCGTGCGTGCCGAGGAGTGGCGTCCGGCCGTCATTCGGCGGGCGGCTTCGCGGAGCAGTAAGACCCTGGCAGCGCGGCTGCTCAATGCGTCGCACGAGCCTACCGCCGTTCAACTGTGCCGGGTCAGTCTGTCGGCGTATCACCTGCTGGACCCCCGACGACGCGAATCCTCCCACATTCGGGCTCATATCGGCCGGATTTTGCCGCAGGTTTCCGCCGCCACATCCGCCGAAGTTTTGGCGGCCGGCCAGCGGCCCCGCATCCGCGGCGGCGTGCTACCGGGCGGCGGACCAAGCGAATCCGACAAAGCTCGCAAGCGGCGGGTCGAGCCGTTTTCGGACGCCACCATTTCGCAATCGGTCGCCGATGAGGCGCACGAGAACTTTGTGGCGATGAACCAAATCGTGCTCGAAGAACGGCAGGCCCGCTGGAACCGGTCGTTGGATCACGATGATTTACTGCGCGGTGGCCACTGGGTCCGCCGCGGACGACGGCTGCTCAGTCGGCTGGCCGTTCCCGCGATGTTGCTGGCAAGCTGCGTGCTGTTCGGCTGGATGGGAGGATTATGGTTCCTGCAACGGGGCGATCAGGAACGTGCTGAATCCTTGATTCAGGCCGCGATCGCCAAAAAACCGCAGGCTGCTGCCGTTCGCCCCGAAGCATCGAGCGTCAGCGCACGCGAACAATCGACCCAAGCGGAAGTCACTGCCAGCGAAGCCGGACCGCCTGGGGACACACAGCCAAACAGCGAAAACGGAGAAAATGGCGAAAATGAATTGCCTAGGGGGAATGAGCTGCCCGGGGACACGAAGGTGGCCAGTGAAACTAGCGAAACATTAGAAACGGACCGGGCACCGGAAACGTTGGCCCAGGTGCTGGAAATCAAAGCGGGCGTCATCCCCATCGTCTCTGAAACAACCGGCGTCGACACCATGTCCGAACCGGCGATCAACACGGATGAGTCGGACAACACGGATGGTTCGGAGGCTTTCGCCAAGCCCGATGCTACGGAATTATCCGCCGCCGCAGCATCACCTTCGGACGCGTTTGTGTCGGGTGCGACGAGCACCGAGACGGCGGCCGATTCCGAGTCTGGCTTTTTGTCCGATCCGTTTTCGGCGGCGGTGTCCGATGTGAATCGCGACTTGGCACGA
>JBCCRW010000333.1:0-6509 GCA_039201055.1 Planctomycetota bacterium
CCACGGTCAACTTGGTTTCGCGATTGCGCCCATTGTTGGTGAACGTGTAATCGGTCACCGTTCCATCGGGCGCGGTGTACTTGGATTGATAGACATAGTTGAATCGTGAATCGACGGGGTGCGGGACGCTCTTGGATTCGAAGGACGAAGTCGAACCGTCGAATTCGACAATTTTTTCCAGTTCACCGTTGTCGTCGTAGAAGTACGTTGTCGCGGTTTCTTGATTCAATGACTCATCAAAGAATTGTTCGCTTTGCACCCGGTTTTCGGCGTCACGAACGACCTTGGTGGTGGCCGGTGAGGGACGCGTCGAGCCTGCATTGGCACTGGCCTCGAGATACATGCCAAAAACATCGACGCGGGTGAATCGGTCTTCGCCGGATGCATCGCGGTAACGGACGCGGATCGGATCCAAGTTGACCACACCGGCGGCGATATTGTCGGGTGAAGATGTCAGCGTGGAACCGTAAAGACCAACGACTTGAGCGGGTTCCATTTCAATGTTTCGCCCGTCCAAACGTTCGGACGATTCAAAACGCCCGAATTTGTCATACGTGAACGTCTCGGTGAAATCATCCGCCAGTGATTCGGTGACGCCGGGAAACGCATTGCCGCGTTTGTGGGTCTCGGCCGTCATCCGCCCCTCTTTGTCGTAGACGAATTGACGTCGCGATTGGTCGGGGTCGACGATCGCAATCAGGAACCCACTGCCTCCGTAGACGAATTGAGTCTCGCGTCCGGCGGGGTCGGTGATCTTTGAAACCCGATCGCCCGCGTAGGTCAACGTAAAGGATTTGCCATACGGATCGATGATCTGTTTGAGTCGATCGCCGGCGTGCGAATATCGGGTGCGATTGCCAAACATATCGACGCTGGATTGCATCAATCCGTCGGCATCGAAACGAATGAGCGTGCCGTCGGGTGATCCCATGGTGTAGGAGCCATCGAGTTCACGGATGATCTTGGAACGATCGCCGGTGTTGCCCGAAAGCGGATCGCCGGCAGCATTGATCGAGCGAATCGATTCGTTGCCGTTTCCGTTGACAACCAGCGCCGCTTGACCGCCGAGGTCATAGATGCGGAAGTAGTCCGCGATGCCCCAGCCGGCACCGAATAAACCCTGCCGCCCGTTGATCAAGGGAATCTGTCCGACGAAGCTGCCCATTTCGCCGGTGAAGGTTCCGTCGGCGTTTCGCGAATACACGCCGGCTTCGAAGATGTAGTCATAGACGCCGCTTTCGGCGTCCGTCATATCGAGTTGCAGTGCCGCGCCGAAGTCGCCGCCTTGATCGACGGTGAAAAAGTTTTCGCCACCAACAAAGCCTTGGTCGCTTAGCTCCGCGGTCAATTCCACACCGGGGGCCTTGATGGTTTCGCCATTCAACGTCGCGCTCAATCGCGCGATGACGACGCTGTCTTGCGACGGCAATTCAACATCATTGAATTTGTAATGCAGGATCGGCCGTGGGTCGGCTCGCAGCGAATCGTATTTCAACACCAGACCCCGATCGACGCCGCCGGAGCGATAAGCGGCGACGCCGTGTTCGTTTTGCACGGCACCACTGTGCAGTTCGGCTTTTGCGGACACGCCGATGGGTTCGGCTCGTGAACAGGTCGCCGCGCCGGTTTCGCAAAGGTTGACGCGTTGGTTGTATTCGTTGTCCTCGGGTTGGTATCCGGTTCGGATCGGTTGCTGGATCGACAACCCACGCACCTGGGCACCGGTCGCGATCGGGGCAAAGGGATTGTTCGCGGCGCCAACATTGCGAGCGAGCAAATCGATTTCGGGAACGCCAAAGACCAAATCAAAGGGCCGGCCCTGTTCATCGAATTGGTCGCCCTGCCCAAACGCGGGCGTCGACGTGCTGACCGAATCAGGATCAAACTGAGGCGCATAAAACCGAAAATCCGATGCCAAATTCAGAAACGGAAACACATCATCAATGGGAACGTTTTTGAGCGTCGATGTGCCTTGGGAAATCGGGTCCAAACGCACCTGACCGGCGGCGTTGAAAAAGCCGGGCGTGTCGCGTGTGCCCTGTTCAATCAACTTCACCGCTTGAGCGAGACTGAAACCGAAGACGCCCCGCCGCGCGGTGTAGGGCGAATAGACCATGCCGCCAAACGGCGTCCAGGCAACGTTGTCGGCGAAGGCGCCGGGGACGCCCCGGGTCGCGGCGACGACTTCGTTGGACGGGCCCGAAAAGTTTTTTCCAGGTAAGCGAACGAAGCCTAAATTGCTGCCCGCGGTCACGGGGAAAGGACGCGGCCGCTGCAAGGTCGAACCGGAGTTCGTCAAATAGGTCTGCGTGACTTGTCCGTCGCTGGCGATGGAATACGGCAGCGTCGGATCGTGCTTCGGATCGCTTTGCACAAATTGGTTAAACGTCGACAACACCAGGTACGCCGGGTGCTGATCACGAAGCTCCGAACTTGCGTTTGCTTCATCACGGCGGGCGAACGCGTTTTGTGCGACGTAGGTCACGCCGACGGCATTGGTTAGACCAAAGGCTTGCCGGTTGCGGGAGCGATTGCCACCGATTTCGAGCAATGAAATGGGCGTCGGATCGATTTCGATACGGTCGACTAGCAGTCCACCGGTGCGATCGGGAACCACGATGCGTTCCAGCACCGTGACGCCATTGGAATCGGAAACCAGGTCGGTGACGTAGGCAAAATCGGGATCGTCGGTATTTGCGGTGATATGCATTGGGCTGGGCCCAACCTCGGTCACCGCGACCAGGGTTTCGGCATACGTACCGCCGGTGATGTCTCCCGACGCGTCCTCCGAAATGGTCGTCAAATCAAAGGTCAGGATGTGACCGGGCCCGTCGTTACCGAAACGAAATAGCTCACGTGCCGGTGCCGCGACGTGCAAGTGCTTGCCGTCAAACGTCGTTTCCAAGCCGCGTGTGCCCAGCGGTGCCAGCGACGGATCAATGTTCAACGTCCGAACGTGCTGGTTGTACCGGGTGCTGGTGGCATCAATGTTGATGACGTAAACCGCCGGCAAATTTCGATCCGACACAAACAGTCTTTGCCCGGAGCGATCGCTGACCGCCCAGAACGGCGTCGCGCCGCTGGGCAGGTCAATGACGTTGATTCCCAAAGTCGGATTGTCGGCGTCGCTTTGGCCCGGTTCGTTGGGTCGATCGGCGATGACGTCGACCTGTTGCAGCGCGATAGCGTCGATGACCGCGACGGCGGCGGCTCGTTCCAGTGGGACGTAGCCAATCGATTGGTCCGCCGAGAGAACGACGCCGCGCGGCGAGGCACCCGGATCGACGCCCTGGATCGGAATCCTCGCAACCTCCGCCGGCCCGGGTAACAAACGCGGGTCGTCGGGCGAAGGAATTTCGATCTCAAGCAGATCTTCCAACCCTTCGATCAACGACTGCGTCCATTCTTGTCCGTCGGCGGCATTCGCGATTTCTTGATTTCGCTTGACGTCGATGACGGTAATTTCGTCGCGCGCCGCGATCGCCGCAAAGCCGTACTGGGCGGCCAAACCACCGACCACACGAACCGGGTTGCTGCGCACCGGTGCAGATACCAGTTCGCCGGCGGAACGACGATTCATCATTCGCTCGACGCGAATTTCCGCATCGCCGATCGCAAAGGTTTGCGCAATGCGAACGGTCAATTCAAAATCATCATCGGCCGAATCCTCGATGATCTCGCTGGGCGTCAGCAGCAGGTCGGCGCTGCCGACAATGATCGGATTCCCGTCTTCGTCCTGGCGATCTTTGCCACCGATGATCAATTGGACGCGAATGTCCTCGGGTCGTTGGCCAACGGTATCGCTGACGCCCAAACGCGATTTCTTCGCCAGCAGCGAATTGCCGCGAATCTTAAGGCTTGGTCCTTCCACCGGATCGGTGACGACATTCGCCGCGGTGATCACGGGGGCATCGATGCCCAGTGCCGCCGGTGGCGTTGGTAGCACCAGCAATCCGATTTCTTGTGGCTCGGCCGTCGCGGTAAATTGCACCGCATTGGAAGCCGTCCGGGTGCCGTCGGAGTTGTACTGAAGCCCGATGACCTCGTAGGACTGCTGCGGCACCGTCGGGATCAGAAAATCGGCGAACAAACCGGGCACGACGTGGTAACTGCGTCCCGAAGAATCGGTCACTTTGGTCAGCGCCCGTTCCACCATTTGCCCCTGGGCAAAGCTAAGCGTCAGCAGGTTAGGCGACGCCGTCACCATCAACCCTTCCACGGCCGGTCGCGCGACAACGCCGTCGGGCAAATCAACACCCGTTCCCGCGAAGCCCGCCGAAGCGGTGCGGATCATGCCGTCGTCGCCGACGACCGTGTGGTCCATCAGCAACCAGGACGGTTCCAATTCGCCCGCGTCGTTGATGATGTCGACAAGCTGGAACAGGTAACCGTCGGTTCCCACGGGCACGTTGTCGTTGTTGGCCACCGCGATGGAAGCGGGGTGCGACACGTTCTGGCCGCCCAAGTCAATTGTGAACGCGCCGGAGGATTCAAAACCCAGTGGCAACGGCAACGGCAAATCGCCGGTGTGGGCATCGATGGAAATTTCCGTGCCCTCGGGCAGCGTTCCGGGGCCGACGGACAGCACCATGCCCTCGGCATTACTGACGGCTGCACCGGAGGCATCGACCGTGGCCACTCCCAGGTCGGGATCGCGAACGGAAATCGGAACGCGGCGAATTTGCCCGCCATTGATCACGGTGACATCGGTGGTTCCCGCGGCAACAGGTGTCAACAAACCATCCGCCGAAATGGTTGCGACACTCGGGTCGTGAACCCAATAAGTCGACCCGTCCGCGGCGGCCGTCAGATCATTGATCGCTTCGAAGCCATCGAAATGACGCACGTCGAATTGCCGCGTTTGACCGGTTTCGACAAGATACGAAAGCGGAAAGAACTCAAGCGTGCGATCATCAAACGTTTCGACATTGACCAGTCCGGTCGCTCGTTTGCCATCCAGGCTGGCCGAGACAATGGCGGTGCCGACGCCGCGCGCGATCACCTGGCCGGTGTCGGTCACGATCGCGACATTGGGATCGCTGGTCGCGTACTCAAACGCCGATGGCAGTACGTCGATCGCTTGCGCATCGGCGTCAAAGCCGGCGATGGAAATTTGATCCTGTTCGCCGACGTTCAACGCGAACGAGAGTTGCTCGAATTCGAATTTTGTGGGATTTGACGAAATGATTTCGAACGAAAATTCAGCACCGCTTTGCAGCAGCGTGTCGCCGAAATTCCAAGCGAGTGTTTCCTGGCTATTCGCGCCGCCTTCATCTGGTGTGATCGCATACAGGTGACCGCCAAGGGCTTCGACGGACAAAGCGTTTGGGATTCGATCGGCATCAATGGTCGACCACACCGGGTCGCCGTCGGGGTCCGCGATCCAGGCGGCCAACGAAACCACGTTGGGACGACCGGCGATCAAACTTGGCAGGTTCAAGTCGCCGAGCAGTTCGGGTGCGGCGTTGGCGGAGAAGCCAAACATCGATTGCAACGCGGCTTGGTCGAGCGCATCAATTTGGCCGTCCCCGTCGAAGTCAGCGGCAAACGTGTAAGCGGCATCACCGACCATCGTGCCGAGCGCGGCGGCAAGTGCGCTGGCGTCGTCCGCATCCACATCGTCATCGGCGTCGATGTCGCCCACGATTCGAATTTCGACTTGGTAGGCACCGTCGCCGTCGCCATCGATTTGCACGGTGTGCGTTCCGGCGCGATCGATCGAGAACAGCGTGACGCTGCGCCCGGTCTCTGTCGTGCTGGTCGAACCGCTGGTGCCATCGATCATTGCGGGCGCGGGATCAAACGCGTTGGATTGCACGACAATGGCAATCTGTACCGTTTCGCCGGGCGCCGCCTGCGTCTCGGGCTGCGTCAAGGTCAACGAATAACGATCCGCTGCACCGGAGCGATTGCCGGCGACGGGATTGCCGGCCAAGTTGCCGATCCCGCCCAGGTGTGCGAGCACGTCGGGTTGGTCCACGATGACTCCCGAAGCATCTCGGACAAACGCGGTCCCACCTGCCGAATCGCTGATCGATTCCAGTCGTCCCGATTCGTCGTAGCCGTAGAAAATCGGACCGCGGCCCGGTGCGTCGGCTTCAGGACCAACGACAGACACTAAAAGTCCCGCCGAGTCGTATTGATAGAACACTTGCCGTCCATCCGGCGTGACGACTTCGTGAATGCGTCCCGAAGCATCGCGGACGAGTCGTGCTCGCGTTCCATCGGCGGCGACAATTTCGCTGTTGGTGACGCGGAGTGCGACGTCGTTCTGGACGATGCGTCGGAGCCCAAAACCGAGTTCCGAATTCGGCGACGGTTGGCGTGACCATTCGTGCCGGCGGCCCGTCGGCGATACCAGCGTGAATGCGGTTTCGCCGCTCGGGATCGTACTGAGCGAATACGGCAAACCGCCGCGAAGTTGGAAATAAGATTCACCCGATCGACGCAGCAAACCACCGGTGCTTTCCAATTGCCAAGCCACGCCCGCGTCGGACAACCACGCGGGC
>JBCCRW010000334.1:0-6476 GCA_039201055.1 Planctomycetota bacterium
CCAAGTGCTCCTTCGATTCGGGTTGCGCGGCGAACCAATAAGCCGCCTGCCGCACGAGGGCAATGTCACGGCCGACGAAGTTGTTCGGTTTCGCCCCGTTCGTCTGGGAAGTGCTGGTTTCGAAGGTATCGATCCAGGAGTCCAATTGCGCCCATATCCGGTCCCGATTCGCCCCCTCCGCCGAACTATGCTGAATGACCAGCTTTAGCAATGATGCAGCTTGTTGATGTTCTAAATCCTGCTTAGCGGTCTCACAGACCTTGATCAATGAATCACGAAATTCGGGGTCTCGATGACAGCTTTCGATTAGTTTTTCAAGCAAGGCATCGAATTCGTAAATCCCATCATCGCTGTTCCACCAGGGGTCCCAAGTCTCCGCATCGGAGAACAAATCGTTTTGCTTCAAATAGGACTTTAACAGACCCGGGAAATCAACTCGTGATTGCAGCTTGGGGGAGGCGTCGGTCCAAAGTCGCTGCAAATCTTCAAGATTCAAGTCGCGGCGCGAAAAGACCGTTTCCAAGGCTTTCAAATGAGCATCCGACGGCACGCTCCCGGGAAAATTCCGAAGCGTCAGCGAAAGTACCAATTGCTCCGGAAAAACGGATTCCGGTAACGCCTGCAGTTCGCTCAAAGCCAGTTCGATAAGCTCCTGGTTTCGCAGGCAACGGTTCAGCAGTTCTGCTCGATACCCGTTTGAGATCGCGTTCGCTTGAGAGGACGACCGAATGGACTGTATGGCTTCTTGATACCGTCGCGATTCAATTAAGGCTTCAATCTTCTGTTGAAACAAAACTTCCGAATTCGACCGCATCCGCTCGATCGATTCATAGATTTGACTTGCCGTCCTGTAGTCATCGGCTGCGGTGTACAAGTGAAACAAGACCTCGCGATGGTGAACCGATTGCCGCATACGCTCCGCCCGATCCGTGGCCTGACGGAGAAATTGGTCAAATTCATTTGTTTCCTGCAGAATCGCGACGGCGTCGGAGCACGGATCGATTCCGAAAGGAGAATTTCCTGATGCGCCCGCCGCCCGCCGAGTGACTTCGCGAAGGACCTCACGGGCGATTTCGGAAGCCGTCTCCGACTGTCCTTTGCGTAGATACTCTCTTGCGATACGGATCTGGCTGGCCGCACTCCGCTCGGTTTGCCGCAGCCGGCTCATGATGCGTTCGGCTTCCGATTCCAGCCCCAAATCGTTCAAACGGTTGACGACACCAAATTGTGTGTCACGATCCAATCGCACGCCGGCCAACCGATCGGCCGACAGTTTTGCACGTTGCGGCTGGTCCAAACGCGTCGCCAAATTTAGGACCGCGTACTCTTTGCGAACCAACATGTTTCCATTGCGTGCTTGGATGGCAAGAAGGATTTCCATGGCCTTGGTATCGTCGCCGGATTCACTTGCCAGACGCGAATATTCCAGTTGCATGTCGGCGTCATCGGGAAACTCTTTTGCGAGCGTTTCGATCCGGCGGTAGCACTCGGTCAGATCGCTGCGCCACCAACAGACAAATGCTGCCAAAACGCGTCGCCTTTTCCATTCCCAATCGGTCGCATCGGGTGGCCGTTTTTCCAAATGGGTCCATTGCTTCGGCGTCAATCGAATCCGATCTTTGCGACCGCCAGCTTGGCACGAGTCGCCCAAGGCCGAGATCATCGCTGCGATGTCATCGGAATCAAGCAGTCGCACGGAGAGGGGTACCGGCAATTGATATTCGAGATATTTATCGTTTCCAACCCATGCGTGTCCACTTGCCTCACCGGAACCGTACTCACCAACGTTGGCATTATTGGCTTCCTTAACGGCGCTGTTGCGAGCCAGGCCAAGATCCATCCACCGTAACCGATCTTCGGCGGGCATTAGATCGTCGGCCAAGCCTTTTCTTTGACGGTCGAACAATCCAAAGTAAGGGTCCAATTGCCATGTTTCGCCGTTGCGAGCCAGCTGGGCGAATCGTCTCATACCCGCCCGCAGCCGCTCAAGATCCGCTGTTCCCAAATGGAAGTGCATGAAGCGAAGCGATTGCCATGCGTTTGCCCACCGGGGAACCTCTTTCACAAAGTGCGCCGCGGCCGATTTCGCGTCACCCGATCGCGTGGCTTCTTGGGAAAGGTACTCCCGAAGCCTCAGCCAATCAATGAAATCAGATCCTCTTTGTCGTGGCGATTGATGTGCCTTGGCAATCGGACGCATTGCCGCTTCAATTTCCAACAAGGTTTCCAATTGTCGCTTGCTGAGCGGCTTCACGTCTTTCTTTGCGATTGTTTCGCTTGACGCATCGGTTGGAACCGCTGTGTCTTCGTCCGGCTTGCGACAGGACAACCACTCCAACATTGCACTTGACGACGCCAGCGGGGCTTGCGCTGCAACCTCCCAGAACCGGTCGTCATCGGAACTTGCCCAGAGCGTAAAACGTTCGCCCATTTCATCACCCGTTTTTCCGATCGATTCACGGAACGCGCGGTGCAGCCAATATTGCTTTGGGTCCAACAACTCATCACGACGCATCGGAATGGGAAAAAATTCATCGGCTAAATCCGCGACGGCTTTCTTATCCAGCGTTCCGCGTTGATGTCGGGATACCGTCACGAATAAGCTCGCCAGCAACTTCGCTTGTCCCAGGTTCCGAAACTCGACCAGATCAACATCGTCCTGCCTCCTCCAGCTTTCAAATAGACCCAGTCCGTACTCGTACACCGCTATTCCGACGTAATCGGCCAAGGTGGTACTCGACACGCGTCGACCACTCGTCGCACTGGAGCGAAAAAAGGCATTGAAACCTTGTACCGCCGCGGCCCGGGAGGGCCGTCCGGTATCAAGCTCTTGATCCACCCCGATGATCTGTTTCGCAAGCGATTCGATACGCTCGTGAGGATTCGGTTCGCTTTTGCCTGGCGTTTCGTTCTCCGCGGCCAACGGGAATTGGCCCGCTTCAAGTAACAGTTGGGCCAGTAGCAATTTGAAATCCCAAAGAGAATCATCTTGCTTGATCGCGGATTCGCAGAGTCGAATCGCGGAATCGAATTTTTTCGCCTCGTACAACTTTCGAACGACCGTGAAGGCGCCCGCGGGCGATATGCCCTGAATCAAACGCTCCAATTCCGCAGGCGAAATGTTGTCGTCTCCTTCGATCAATCGCATGCGGACCAGCTGGGATCGTTCCGCAACAGAATCGGTCATTTCGGTCAATTTTTGCTGATACGCGATCGCGTCATCGATCTCGTCGGCATCGCGACAAACTTGGACCAATTGGGCCAACAGGATCGGGTCGTCCAAGTGCGCCGGCATGCGCTCGAGCGTTTGCCGAGCGTCGACGAAAAGCTCGGCTTCGCGATAGGCGGCGGCGACAAACAGATCCGCCGCCCGAGGTTCATCCGCGTATTCGGACCTCAAGCGCCGAATGACGGATTCCAAATCGTCCGCACGCAGCGACAGCGACGCCAGCGATTCAACCCATTGCATCTTGTCCTTCATCTCGACGTCCAAGGCCATCATCTGCCAATAGGCCTGGATGGCTTTCTCGGTTTCGTATTCGTCGGCGAAGTGCTGGGCGAGTCGTTGCCTCGGTTCAGGGTTCCTGGGGGCCATCGCGATGGCCCGATTCAGCATGCGGACGCCGTCGTCGTCGCGATCATTTTCAAAGGCGATCTGGGCGAATTGCAAATAGCCACCGATGGCGGCCGGTTGCGCGTCGATCAAGTTTTGTGCAAGCTGAAGCGATTGATCGATTTGGCCCAAACGCAGCCGCAACTGGATCGCCCGCGCATAATGGACCGATGCCCGCTTGGGCTGTAGCACGGCGGCCTTTTCGATCCGTTGGGCGGCGACTTCCCACAAAGATTGACGTTCGGCTAGATCCGAATCGAGGACGAACAGTCGTGCATCGCTCGAAAACTTTTCAATCGCGGTTTCCAGCAAACGAGATGCTTCGTCGAGTCGATTCTGCAGGCGACGAATCGACGAGAGGATCAAATAGCGATCGTTCAACGACCAAGGTACGCCGTCGACATCGATGGGCGAATTGCTTTCCAGACTTGAAGCGAGTTGTTCGGCAACACCTTTGAGTCGCCCGTGGCGGTCCAGCCAATCCAACCACAGGTCGCGGGCGGCGGCGGATTCTTCGACCGATTCGGCCATCCGCAGCAAACGCCTGATCGTCTGCTGGGTGATTTCGCTTGGCTGCGCGGCTTCATCACGTGAGTCAAACGCCAATAAGACGCGGCGGCACTGTTGGAACGAAAGGTCCAACTTCGATACCGCCCGCCACGCCGCATCGGCTTTCTCTTGCAATGGCTTTGAATCGAATATTTCGGCCAAGCGAATTTGGTTTTCGACGTTGTTGGGGTCTCCATCCAGCATCGATTCCCACGTCGCGATCGCGTCCTCGTGCCGCTCGAGTTCCCATAGAAATCCACCCAGGAGTTGGTGATAGATCTTCGATGCGGGGTTGGCAGCGATCGCCTTTTGATACAAATCGATCGCTTGGTCATTGCGACCGATTTGCCGGTAGCGGTCGGCGATCTTTGCCAGGATGACGGCGTCACCACCGCGTCGTTGGGCCAAGCCCGACCAAGCGATTGACGCCGCGCGCTTGCGTTCTTCGTTCGTCATGGTTTCAACGTTCAACAACGCATCACCCCATCGCAGCGCATACTCGGCGTTGCTTGGATCCATGACTGCGAGTTGTTCGTATTGCTGGACGATCGCCTCGGTGCGATTTTGGCGTCGACACAAATCGATCAAACGCTCGCGCAACTCGGTATTGGATGGCGCCCGCTCGAGCGCTTCAAAAAGGGTCTCGGTGGCACCTTCAAGTTCCCCCTGAGCTGCCAGCGTTGCGGCAAGGCGGAAACGCAGCGAGAGATCTTGCGGGTTTTTGTCAATTTTCGCTTCGTAAAACTTCAGCAGGTCCTCAATCTTGCCGGACCTTTCGAAAATCGTTTCCAGGTGCTGCTGGACACTCTGATGCAACCAGCTGCCAGGTCTCAGGTTTGCCAATTCGCCGTCCAGCCGTGTGACGGCGCCGCCGGAATCGCCCATTCGGCACTGCATGTCGGCGGCGCGAATCGTCGCCCGGATGCGCTCACCCGGCGACGATGCTGTCCTGGCGACCCAATCGAAACGCCGCATCGCCTCGGCCGATTCGGCCTCCTCGGCCAACGTTTCGGCAATCAAAATTTGCACGCGGGTATCGTTGGGAAAAACAACCTCGGCGCGTTTCCAAACTTCGTTTGCATTCTCGGTTTGTCCGGTTCGCATGTACAAACGCCCGAGATCGGTGAACAGCTTTGATGCGACCTGTCGTGATGGCCCCCGATCGATCGCTCGTTCAAAAGCCTCACACGCCGCAGTGGTTTCACCGACTTGGACAAGTGCTTTGCCAAGTTCGTAGGAAACGGTGGCGTTGTCGCTAAGCTTGGCTTCGGCGGATTCCAGCCATTTGACCGCCGACTTGTCGTCACCGCGTTTGGTCAAAATCAGCCCCGCCAGCAGTGACGCGCGGCCCTGATCTGCGGCGTCGAGCGAATCGTCGCCGGTCAATGATTCGCCGGTCAATGATTCACCGGTTAGAGACTCGATCAGGGCGTCCAAGGTGCCCCTTCGCAGACGATATTGATAAACGTAATCGAGCGCGGTGCCGCGACTGGGGCGTTGACGCAAGACTTGTTCGAAACGTTCCGCGATTTTCTGCTCGCGTTCGTCATTCGGGGACTGGCCGAATATCGCCCGCGAATCGACCAGCGTGATGGCGGTCAACGCGATCAACGTTATCAGCCACCGAACACGATTTAGGAACGGGCGAGTGGTGCTGGAAAACATCGGCAGGTAGGAATTTGGAAAATGGTGTCAACGCACATTTCCAAGATGATACCCGACGCGGTTTCGATGGGTCTTTTGCGGGTTAGAACGTAGCCGTTGTTCGCCAGTACGTAGCCGTTGTTCGCCAGAACGTAGCCGCTGTTCGCCAGAACACGGAAGCGCGAAATTTCCGGCTTCTGGCGAAGGCCGGCTACGTGCCGTGGGAGTTCCGGCTTCTGGCGAAGACCAACTACGTGCCGCGGAAGTTCCGGCTTCTGGCGAAGACCAGCTACGTGCCGCGGAAGTTCCGGCTTCTGGCGAAGGCCAGCTACGTGCCGTGGGTGTTCCGGCTTCTGGCGAAGGCCAGCTACCTGCCGTGGGAGTTCCGGCTTCTGGCGAAGGCCGGCTACGTGCCGCGAAATGTCCGGCTTCTGGCGAAGGCCGGCTACTTGCGGGCTGCCTGGGTGATCACCTTTTGGCATTTTTTATATCCCTCTTTCGCGACGTCCAAGGCGTCGCGACGCCAATACTCGGGATTGAATAACTCAAGCGAAAAACAGCCGCGGAAGCCGCGCCGTATCAAGTCGCCGATCAATTCGGGCAGCGGACAAATTCCATCACCGGGAAACACGCGGTGGCGATCGGCAATGGCATTTTGTGGTGGATCGGC
>JBCCRW010000335.1:0-6467 GCA_039201055.1 Planctomycetota bacterium
CAGCCCGCCCTTGTAGCTCAGTTGGTAGAGCAACGGACTCTTAATCCGTGGGTCCTAGGTTCGAGCCCTAGCGGGGGCATATCACTACCCTTCATAGCCCGGCTGTGAGGGGTTTTTTCATGGCTTTTCGCCTTCGCGGTGTCCTCGGCGGTGTCCCTTGATTGGTCCTGACTGGCAGGGATGACACCGCCCAGAACACCGCCGGCCGATTCGGTTGTGCATCCGGCATCCCAGTCCGAATCGGTGACGCGTAGGTAGTGCCGTGCCGCGGTCGATCCGCTGTGTCCCATCCATGCGTTGACCACGTGGTGCGGGTGACGGGATTCCAATTCGTTCCGCCGCGTGACGCGAAGATTCTGCATCGGCTTCACCCACGGCTTGATGCCGCCGCGTTCAAGGATGCCCGTCAGGATGGTCCCGATTCCGGATGGATCGCTGTATCGCTGGCCCGCGATCAAGACAGCCCCCTCGGGTGCCGCGTCGAACGACTCCCGAAGGACTGCCAAGAGCTCCGGAAACAACGGGCAGAATCGGAGACCGGTTTTGGGTGAGTCAACGCGAAGCTTACCGACGTCCCACTGAACATCGCCCCAAGTGATCTTGGCGACACCGCACCGTGCGAGTGCGAAGATCGCCCGCCATTCGGGAGTTGAGCAAGCTTTTAGTGCGGCCGCCGTCTCTGACGCAGAAACGATGTAATCACGTTCGGGGTTCACTTCGCCACCAATTTTCACATCGGTACAAGGTGACTCTTTTAAGATCCGAGCCTTGATCGCGTGGTCAAAAATGGTGCGAACCCGTTTCGCGTGCTTGTTTGCTGTCGCTTCCGCAAGCCGATCATCATGCACCATCCATCGCAACCACGACTCGAAATCTGCTGGTGTCACGGACGTGAGTGTGCGTCCGCCATCAATCCGTTTCTGAAACCAAGTCGATGCCTGGTGGTACTTGACCCGCGTTGACGCCCCCAAATGCGCCTGTGACTCAATCCAATGGTCGAACCACCCGCCAACCAAACGGTGTGACGGGTCAATCTTCGCTCGCCCCTCGGCCATGCCCCACTTTTCGACCGCGCTACGCAGCCGACCATCGGGAAGGTCGTTCGCCCAGGACGCCGAATCCGGCGCTGCGGTGATGCCTGCATCCGCAGCCCCCGCCAACTCCTCGATATGCCGCTTAATCGTCTCGGCCGCCCGCTTAGAAACGTCGCCGACCCACAACGAACGCCGTTTGCCGCCCTGCCGAAACTGCAACCGCCAACCCTTCCGGCCACGGTCGTTCTCTTTTCTCAAACTGGCCACGCAAACCACCTCTCAACTGCACCCAAAGAAACACCACAACAGGCGGCAGGGTGAACACCGCTTTTCAGGCCGTCGCCCTAGTCGTGGCAAGAGGAAAACTAAGAACAACCAACCCACACCGCAACCGATCATCGACCGAACGAAGCGCTGCGCAAAAGAAATACACCGATGAAATACCCCGGCAACGCCGAACCATGCCCCGGTGTAACGGTTTGAAACCAATGCCGAACCCAATACCGATGCACCCCAACGCAACCGAGCGGAACACCCTCGAAAACCACCGGCCGTCCACCCTCGACCCCGAACGCAAGGATTTGTCTCAAAATGAGATTGGTGGGCCGCCGGGTTCGGGAAAACCCTGGAAAAAACGGCGTGGGAGAAGGCGAAGCCATAGCCCAACCCCACCACATTTCCCACCGCAATACCCTCGCCAATCCCGTCCAGCATCGTGGCAATGAGTTGATGACTCATGGTCTCAAACCGGCGGAACTGTCGCTCTTGCTTTTGGACTTGGCTTCCGGGTTAGACTTCCGCGCATCTGCCGTGAGCGAGTACCGGTGTGCCCGCCGTGGTGACCTTCGGGGGTGTCGCCGCAGGTACCCGTCCGCGATCATCTGACCCAGCCACTGGTCTACTTTCTCCGGTGGAAGCTGTAGTGTCTTGGCTGTGCGGTCTACCGGCAGAACGAATAGTCCCCCGTGGTGGTAGCGGTCTGCGATGCCGATGAGTGTGGCAAGTGGTGCCCACTCTTTGTCCGCTGCCCAATGCGGTATAGGTGCTCGCCTTACTTGCTCGGGTGCAAGCGTCGGCATCTGTCTTACTACCTGGTCGCTGTGGCGGGCGAAGGATTTTGCCTTGATTCGGCGGCGCATCAGAAGCCGCCCTCGGTTGAACCGTCCGTCCAGTCCGAGAATGTCGTGGTCGGGCCATCAAAAGCAAGGTGGCATGCCGATCGCTCTCCGCCGCGCATCTTGGCGATTATCAAGCGAAGCTTTCGCGTGTTTCCCCTTGCGCTCGGGCCTGTCTCGTCGTGAAGGAACATCACGGCGTCGGCGTCTTGCTCGATCGATCCTGACGAACGCAGGTCCGACAATCGCGGCGGCCGATTTTCCTTTTCGGTGGATCTGTTCAACTGCGACAGCAACAAGACCGGAGCGCCAATCTGCATCGCCAACTGTTTGAAGATCCTGGTTGCGGACGTGATTCTGTCGTATTCGCCCTGGCTCCGGTGCGATGCGTTGATGATCTGCAGATAGTCGACCGCGACTAGTCCAAGCCCGCGGCGTTGATGTTCGACCCGACACAATGCTGCGATCCCCTCGGCGGTGGCTGCACGTCCAAGTGGCTCCGCAATGAACAACGGGGTATCGCCGGCCGACTCGCTGGCACGAAAAACCTTTTCCGCCTGCTCTTGGTTTAGCCGACCACCCGAAACGATCTTGCTGTTCAGGCCGGACGATCTCGCGATGTAACGACCTGCCAGCTCTTTCGTTGGCATCTCAAGAGAAACAAGCATCGATGGCGTACCGTCAGCCGCCGCAGATTCGACCATCTGCTGGGCCAAGGATGATTTTCCAGCGCCCGGTCTTGCAGCCAAAACGTAAAGCCGGCTCGGATGCAAGCCGCCGTACAGGGCCTCCAGATGGCTCACACCGCACGCAACGCCGCTTCGGATGTCGTTCGCCGCGTTTGCCGCCAAGTCGTCACACAGGGCCGCACAGGCCGCCTCAAGCGATGTCACGCAATCGGCATCAGTCTGTCTGGACTCGATCGATTCAATCTGCGAACGAAGCCACGCAAGCGTGCTGGGGCCGTCCTGTCCTTGCTCGGCGCGAGCGTCGATGCCTCTGGCCAAGCTCGCGACACGTCGGGACGTCGCGTGATCCCGAACGGCACGGGCATAGACCGCGGCGTTCTCCGATGCAACTGAATGCGTGAACCGTCTGGCGAATCCATCGGGACCGCCGAACCGATCAAGCAGTCCGGCGCCATCGAGGGCATCGACCACCAGCAAAGGGTCACCGATCGCCTTGCCGGAGTCGTGAAGATTCGCCAGCAGCCTAAAAACCGCGGCCGCGTCTCGGTCTCCGCCGGTGCGGTCGCCGATGTCGCTCGGGTCGATGATCGTCTGAACTGATGCCAGCGATCCTGGATTGTCCAGGACGGCGGATAGCAAACCATCGACTGCGGTATCGAAGCCAATCACGATGCACCCCCGTCCGAAACCAAATCGGCGAGCGGAATCCCCGGGCCATAGTCGTCATCGTCATCAGGGGCACTGGACGGAATAGCCTTCGCGGACAGCGTCGCGAATTGTTTCCGAAGCTTGGCCACCGACAAAACATTCGGCCGCCAAAAGTCGTCATGGTTCGCCCAGTCGAAGACGCGCCAGATGGTGTCGTGATCGATCCGGTCAGCCTCCCGCATCAACCGATCATCGTTGGACCACCGATCAAGGTTCACCTTGGAATGGGGCGTCACCGTCAGAACAGCATCTGCGATCCGTTGCGCTAGCGCTCGGTCCTTTGAAGTGAAGCGAAGCGTCTTTCGTCCCTTCGTCGGTCGCGACGAAGAAACTTGTTTTGGTGGTTCTTGGTTGTTCTTGGTGGTTGTTTGTGTTCCTTGGTTGTTACTTGGTTGTTCCTTGCCTGACCTTTGGTTGTTCCTTGCCTGACCACTGTCCGGCCCGGAGTTCTCATTTCGCCCCTGTTTTTCCAATACAAAAGCCTCGTTTTTGGGTGACCCGATTTTCTGGTATTCGTTCCAGTTACTCACGGTCACCAGCGACCAATGAGCGCGCGGCTCGATCCGGACCATGTCCATCGATTCGAGTCGCTTCAGCCGCTTGTAGACGGTCGACGGCGACCACTTCAGCGCCGTTGCCGCCGCCTGCCGACCAAACATGAATTGCCCCGGCTCGAGCGTCACCAGACTTTCGCCACGCCCGGTTTTGACGGGAAACGTGTTGCGTTCATGGTTGCACCGGATCAGCACCCAGCACCACAACTTGAACAGCGCGTCATTGGCAAACACCGGGGATGTTTCGACCGATCGGTGAAGGCACACCCACCCGTTGCCAGTTCTTCCGTTCATCGCGATCCCTCCCCGGCCAGAAGCCGACGAAGAACATGGACCGCCAGTGAATCAAATCCGTTGGGTGGAACCTGGTTGAACTTTGCCAGTTCACGCTCAAGCGATTCAGCCCGTGTCCCGGTCAGACGAAACTGCCCGCCTTCAATCTGGAACGATTCGGCCAATGCGATGCACCGGATGACCATCGATCTGCAATCTCGCCAAAGCTGGACGGCAGCCGGATCGATTTCGGCGGCTATTCGGTTCTCGAACTGATGGTCGCGTTGCTGCCGGCGCTCGACGCCCTTTTCGGCCAAGGCGCCAGCGATGCTTGTGGGCTGGCCGCTCATTCACAACCTCCCGACAGCGCGACGATAACGGCACTGGGATCGAAGCGACGTGCCCGGCCCTCACCGATTGATGGAATCGCCCCCGACGCCCGCAACCGATCGACATGAGCCCGGGAATAGCCCAGGATTTGGCCAAGGGTGTCTGCGTCCACGAGCCGCGGACGAGATTCAAGCATCGGCCGGATCGCCTCGGTCACGCCGGTGATAATGGCGTCGCGGTCTTCCCTGGACAACTCTGTGCGTACTGTCAAATCAGTCAATTTCAGCGCCCTCCGATTCTTTTGGAACGGATGGGTTAACCGCTTGGATTAGCGGTTCAATATCTGGCCACCGATATCGAATCGCTCCGTCGGGCAAAAGTATGTGAGGCAGTTTCCCCCGCCTCGAAAGCTTGTCCGCACGGCCAATCTCCCAACGCATTCGCCGGTCGATCTCGGGCCCCGTCATCAATTCCATTCGTCGCTCACTTTCTTGAGTCATGGGGAACGACGCGTCCCCATAAACTCATGGCCAGCAGCGCATGGCGATCAGGTTTTCCGACCTTTTCCGACCTTTTGTTTTCTTTTTTTCTCCGAACCGCTGATTTCGGGAACCACTACACCGTCGCGGCCATGAGCATGCGTTTTTTCCGTGGTAGCGTCGCGGTCGGCCGATCGCCGAGCTGATTCCATCCAGAGATGTTCAAGATGATTCCACCAAGCAATCAACTTTTCTCGTTCAGCCTTGGGCTTCGAACCGCGGCCGGGAACGATCAGCGGTCCCTCGTACTTGTCGTTCAGGTGGCGTATTCGGCTGCGCTCATCGGGCGAGTCGGACAGATCGATTTCATCAAGAATCGCCTCCCATCCATCTAAATATTTTTTCGGAGCGGCGTTGCCAACGTTTTGCCTTTCGTACGCGTCCTTCAGAGCTCTCGCGATGATTCCGCTGGTCTTCGCAACAGCCTCAAAATCTTCTTTTGTTCCCTCGCGTCGCTCAAGATCATCGGTTGTGCGGCGAAGAAGTTCGCCAGCCGCCGAGAACCAAAGTCCATTTTTTTGTTGAATAAATCGAAACACCGCTACAGCATCAAGAGAAATCGAATCGAGTAGTTCACGGTGTCGGTTCGCCTCCAGGCACCCGTAATCCTGCCATGGCGACACTCCATTCTTGCCGCCTTCGAGCCACTCAATCGTCCGCTGAGCCACCTGCTCTAGATTCAAAAAATAGGCGTGCAAACGGTTCCATTCCCGCTTATTCATCATCCATCGTTTCCTTGTTTTAGAGTCCGCCCCGCCGGCTCGACCGAACAAGGATCGGGAGCCAGGCGGGCGGTGTGGTCGGGGATCAATCCGACAGCCAGAATTTATGAGACTCTTGCGAATCCATCAACCTTTCATATCGGCGATGGACTCAAATAATGAGATAATGACTTTTCACTGCTACTTCCTTTCAAGGCACAAACCATGACACCACTTGAAGAACGCTACAACAAAGGCACCGAGGCAGGTTCTCAGCGAATCCGCCAGTTTGATATTGGCGGCCGAATCGATCGCAACTCTCGGCGTCGGCTATCGCTCGATCGAAGCGCAGAAATCCGCGATGGCTTCCGCCAGCTTCAAGCCGACTACGCGGACCCGTCGTTTGGTCAGCAGCCGTTGCCGCGTCGATTAAACGCGATGGGCCAGAACTACACTCGGCAAGACGCTGCGCGCCGTATGGGTGTTCACTCCAACGGCATCACAGATTTGGGCGCCACGGCCGG
>JBCCRW010000336.1:0-6394 GCA_039201055.1 Planctomycetota bacterium
CCAGGTCCAATCCGTAACCCGTGAACGCCGTCACATAAACTCGATCCCCGACCACGATCGGCGACGATACGCCCGATCCTGGCAGCTCCGCCCTCCATCGCAGATTGGCGGCACTGGAAATTTCCGCCGCAATCGGTGTCGATGTGCTGGCGGTTCCTTGGCCATTGGGCCCATGGAATCGATCCCAGTCGGCACTGGCAAAGTGAAGTGGAAGCGTCAAAGCAAACGCGAGGCAAAGTAATGGCCGGAAAAAAAGGTTCATTACCAGGACCGAAACATGTGAAGTGTGTGGAAGACCGGGAACGTCGCGGGCGGGGACAACGCGCCGACTCCGGAAGAATAGACGGCCGGACAGGGAGGATTCTGCCTCGCGGGAGCAGGCGGCAAAGAAGTTACCTGCCACCTTTTTCCCAGTGTTCCCCGATCACGCTTCGACGGCTTCCTGAATCCGGCCCAGAATATCCGGATAGGCGCTCACCACGCGGGACCAGCTGGGGATGAACGGACTGGCATTGGGGTCTCGCAAGAATGCCTCGCCGGCCTGCATCAGCGATTGGGCGAACAATTCAATCGTTTGGGCTTCTTCGTGCCGGTCCAGCCGCAAACCCGCCATCACCGCATCGCTGTAGTAGTGGTCCATCATGTCCAACGCCGTGCGGTAATAGCACGCCTTGAGCGTTCGAAACAACTCGGGCGTGAAGACCGTGCCGTTGACCGCCAACTTGCGAATGAACGCTTTGCAGATGTCGACGCTCATCCGGTGCAAGCCCATGCTCGCGTCTTCCTCCGAAACCGGTTGATGCTTGTGGTCATAGGCGTCCGCGACGTCGACTTGGCACACACGATGGGGAGCGTAATTGCGGTGCATTTCCGACAGCGTACCAATTTCCAACCCCCAATCACTGGGAATTCGCAGCGACGAAACCACCTCGTGACGCATCGCGACTTCGCCCGAAAGCGCGTATCGAAAGCTGCCCATGTATTCCAGGTAGGGCCCCGGGCCGAGCACCGTCTTGAGTGCCAGGATCAGCGGCGAAACCAGCAGGCGACAAACGCGACCATTAAGACGTCCCGAAGCGGCGCGATAGTAATAGCCTTTGGCAAAGACATAGCTCAGCTGGGGATGGACGATTGGGAAGAACAATCGTGCGAGCAATTCGCGCTGGTACGTCACGATATCGCAATCGTGCATCGCCATCGCCTTGGACTGGCCGGACGCCAAAAAGTATCCCATGCAGTACCAGACGTTGCGTCCCTTACCGGCCTCCGACGGTGCCAAGCCCTTTTGAGAAATCAATTCGTCGATGCCGCGAAGTTTCGGCCCGTCGTTCCACAAGATCACGTGGGGCTGGTTCAACCGGCTAAAGAATTTTTTGGCATGTTCAAATTGACTTTGATCGGCACGGTCCAAGCCAATCACGATCTGGTCGAGATAGCGGACTTGCGAAATCTGCTGGACCATGCCGGCCAGCGCCGGTCCTTCCAATTCGCTGTACAGGCACGGCAACACCAGCGTCATCGGCGTCTCGCTGGATGCATCAACCAATTCCGCTTCCAATGCTTCGAGTGGACGGTGACGCAAATTGTGCAGCGTTCCGATGCCGCCGCCTTGGGCAAAATCAGCCATCGCTTTTAAAACTCGCTAAGTTGTCGAAGGGTTGCTTAATCGATCCATCCAGTGCCGAACCGCTTGTCCCCAGCCGCGGCTGCCGTGATAGGGTGCGACGGTCCAATGCGAATCGGCGAGCGGTATCTTGGATCGTCCATCCGGCCCGGGAATGACGATCGCGTCGTCGGCGGCGGCCAGCATTTTGGCATCATTGGGACTGTCGCCAATCGCCAGCGTCCGCGGCGGGACGTGATCGGGTTTTGAAAAGGATGCCAATACCCGCCGCATCGCCAGGGACTTGTCGATGGGCCCGGCGATGTGAAAAAACCGGCCGCCACGGATGATCGTCAAACCACTTGCCTCCAGTTTTTTCGCAAACGTCGTTAGCGATTCCGCATCGCCATCAAACAACAGGGGCTCGGTGGCGTGACGATCCAGTGCGAGCGCGGCACGATCGGGTGGCAAGCCGGTTACCTTGGCGATTCCATCGACGCCCAAATCGCGGAACGAACGGAATTGAAAACCTTCGCCGCGGAGCCAATCGAGCCGCTGCAAAATCGCATTCCGCTCGATTTCAACGGCCTCGCATTTTCCGTCCGGCCACGCAACGCTGCCGCCATTTTCGCAAATCAGCGGCTCGGTGGTACCTATTTCGGAAGCCAAACGCTGCATTTCGGCAGCCGTTTTGCTGGACGCCAGCACCAAGGGTATTTGGTGCCGCCGAAGCGCCTCGATCGCATCCACCGCGCCGTCCCAAGCATAGTCATCCTCGTTCAGCAGACTGGCATCCAGGTCCGTGAAGACGATCGCGGTTGGAACGTTTGGCATCAAAATCCGAGGTTTTCAGCGCGGAAGACTCGATCGGGTTCGAGCAAAACCACCCACCGGCTAGTGTACGCGATTCCCGCGCCTTCAATGTGACGCGGTCACGAATCGCCATCGCGAAAAACATTCTGTTGCCACACGGCCCAGCCCTTTTCATGCGATTCGGCACCCTGAAAAAAAGCCTCGATTGCCTGTTCGATCGCGCAGGTCACCGGACCGTCCCAGGAAACCCATTGTGGTCGGTGAATCGAAAACACGCCCGTTGTGGCGGGTTGGTAGGGCAAAGTGATCACACCGCTGCTCTGCCGCTCGGGTTCGCCGCGCAATTCGATGATCAGCGCGTCGCGGGCGACATCATCAAGCGTGACATGGCCGTCGTAAACCAAGCAGGCCGTTTCGGCATCAAGCTCAGGTGCACTTAATTGTTCTTGACCCTGGCGAACCGAATCGCCGTAATCATCCGCAACGATCCGCTGCATCATCCGGGCGCCCTCGCGATCCAGATAGGCCAGGATCGGAATCACGGGCTCGCCATCGGCCAAGCTCCAAACCGCGTGCGAACAAAAGAACCCGCCGATGGTTGCCGCCTTGATCATGCGAAGATTTCGTCCACAACACGTCCGTGAACATCCGTCAAACGAAAATCGCGACCGGCGTAGCGATACGTCAATCGCTTGTGGTCGTATCCCATCAAGTGCAAGATCGACGCGTGTAAATCATGCACGTGAACTCGGTTTTCAAGGGCGCGAAAACCCAGTTCGTCCGTCGCACCGACCACGCTGCCGCCGCGGACACCACCACCGGCCATCCAACACGTGAACCCATAATGATTGTGATCGCGTCCGTTCATCTTGCCCTGGTTGGCACCTTCCTTGGGCATTTCAACAACGGGCGTGCGTCCGAATTCGCCACCCCATAAAACCAGCGTGTCATCCAACAAGCCGGTGCGTTTCAAATCGGTCAATAATGCGGCGATCGCCTGGTCAACCTTGCCGGCTTCGGCGCGGTGTCGTGTTTCCAAATCATCGTGGTTGTCCCAGGGCTGGCCCGCCCCGGCATACAACTGAACAAAGCGAACACCGCGTTGCACCAAACGTTTGGCGATCAAGGCTTGGCGGGCAAAATTCCCGTCGCCATAAAGGGCCAGGGTTTCGGCGGATTCGTTTTCGATATTGAACGCTTCGGCGGCTTCGCCCTGCATGCGATACGCCAATTCGAAATTCTCGATCCTGGATTGCAAGCGCGCGTCTTCGCGACGTTGTTCCGCGTGGGCGTGATTGAGTTGTTGCAGCAGATCCATTTGCCGCCTTTGATCGCCCTGTGACAAGCGGCTGGGGGTCAGATGATCGATCAGACGAGTCGGGTCGGCCAATCCCGAATCCACGTAGGTCGCTTGATACTTGCCGGGCAAAAAACCGTTCTGCCAATTTTGTGTTTCCTTGATCGGGTAACCGCCCGGGCACATCGTCACAAACGCGGGCAGGTTCGCGTTCTCGCTGCCCAAACCATATGTCAACCAGCTTCCCATGCTGGGACGGACCAAACGTGATTCGCCGGTGTTCATCAACATCAGCGACGGTTCGTGATTGGGCACATCGGCGTGCATCGATCGGATCACGCACAATTCATCGGCGTGCTGAGCGGTTTTTTCGAACAGCTCGCTGATCGGTAAACCGCTTTCACCGTAGCGTTTGAACTTGAAGGGCGATTTGAGCACCGCGCCGGTGGGACGCTCGGTCTTCAAATTGGCCACCGGTGCGGTCTTGCCGTGGTACTTGTCGAGCGCCTCCTTGGGATCAAACGTATCCACGTGCGACGGTCCACCGTTCATAAACAAATGGATGACGTGTTTGGCGCGAGCGGGATGATGCACCGGGACTTGGCCGGGCATCGCCAGCGGTGGACCACTGCGGGGCGTCGCGGACGAACTGCTGTCGGGAGTCCCGGCCAAAGCCGTCCGCCCGGCTTCGTCGGACAACAATTGGGCCAGCATCATGCCGCCAAAACCCATGCCGCAGCGACGCAGGAAATGACGCCGATGATCGGCGCGGCTTCGGCCAGCGCGACCAGTTCTTTGGGAACCGCTTGGAATCGGGTGCATCGTGGAAGGCTCAATCGACAAAGGAAAATTCGTTGCTGATCAATAAAACTTGCGCGGCTTGAGTCAAGCGATCCGCGGCTTCATCGGGCGTCTTGTCGCTGGCGGCGGGGCCGGCAAAATCACTTTGGCTCATCGCATTGACCGTTCGCCCATCGTCGGCCCGCAGGCTGACCGTGATTCGCCAAAAGAAACTGTCGAAGCTGGCGTCCTTGCCGGCTGACGCGACAAAGTCGATCACTTGGCCTTTTTTGAGCGCAACCCGATGGGGTCCCTCGGGTCGATTGTTCGCTTTGGCGGTCAATTTCATGATTCGTTTGGAACCGGCCCAGATGGACATCCGGACCCCGTCGCCCCGCATCGACCGATGACCCAGTTGGCCGCGGATATTCGCGACCCCGTCAAAGGGCATGGTCAAACGACGCACCACGCCAAGTTTTGGATCCCCCGCCGTGTGGCCGGACCCCGCATCCAAGAACGCGAATCCCAGCGGCTTGGGTGCCGGATACTCCCCCGCCCCCCGATAACGACCTTCGGCAAAATGCGGAAACTTTCGGAAGTCCCGGGGACGCTCGTTGGCCTTTGCGGGAAGATCCATCAGCCCGTACGACCACAGAGTCTTGGGATCGACGGGAGCCTCGAAGGGTTCCAAAGGCGTGTCTAGAAACGCACCGGTCATTTGCATCTCGCCGGCACTTGGGTCCCGGGCCAACACACGGCGAAACAATGCCCGCACCTGATCCGCAGCGGTCTCCGGTGCATCGCTGCGCACCGCATCGGCGACGGATTCGGCCAGTGCTTGCAGCGCGGGGCTGTTCATCAAATACAAACCCTGTTGGGGCACGGTGGTTTCATAGCGGCCGGGTGAATGGGTGTCCGGGGATGCAAAGTCAAAGGTTCGAAACAAAGGTGGCAAATTTTGCCGATCGATCATCGCGTACAAACTGCGTCGCGGCGTCGGTTGCCCGCTGGTGATGTCGACCGAGGGACCGCCCATTTGACGATTCAAGTGATCGGCGACCACCAACATCGAATCTCGCAACGATTCAAAGTCACGGCGTTTGCGGTTGGCGCGAGTCAGGTAGTGGTTGTCCGGATCCGATTGCAACGTTTGCGGATCGGACTTTGTGCTGGATCGGTAGACACGTGTGTGAACGATTCGCCGCACCAAGCGTTTGATACGAAAGTCGCTGGCAAAGTCGGTCGCCAAATCTTCCAAGACTTCCGGGATCGCCGGCGGCGGTGTGCGAAACCCAAAATCGCTGGGTGTGCGCACGAGCGCCTTGCCAATCAACCATTTCCAAACGCGATTGACCATCACTCGCGAGGTCAGCGGGTTGTCGGCCGATGCGATTCGCTGGGCCAATTCGCGGCGACCGCTGCCCTCACGAAAACGGTCCTCGTTGGGCTTACGCAGCGCCGTCAGAAATTGCCGTGGTGCCTTTTCACCGCGGTTTCCTCTTTGTCCACGCACCAGGATCGCGTGGTCGCGTGGCTTGTCTCGGTCGACCATCATCAACGGTCGGCCGGGATCGTCGCTTAGCCGGCTGCTGCGGAGCACGCCGAACAACGAGTAGTAATCGCTGGTCGGAATCGGGTCGAACTTGTGATCGTGACAACGCGCACACGACACCGTCAGCCCCTGCAGTCCGCGACCGATCACATCAATTCGATCGTCGGTGATGTCCAAGTCATTCAGAAACCGACGACCCAGGGTCAGAAACCCCATCGCGTCGGCGTTGCCGCCGGCGTTATCCGGGTCGCTGGAATCGGCTGCCAATTGATGAACAATCATCTCGTCGTAGGGCATGTCATCGGCAAACACGCCGATCAACCAATCTCGATAGCGATGGCTGCCGGGA
>JBCCRW010000337.1:0-6374 GCA_039201055.1 Planctomycetota bacterium
GATCACCCACTGCCAGGCCCGCGGGCGAATTTCGTGCAGCAATTGTTGACATTGGTCGCGGTTCAAATCGTACGACGCGGTCACTCGCTGCACACCCAAACCTAGCAACCAATCGGCGGAATGCTGGTTGGTCACGTTCAGTGAGAAATCGGCGATCGCGGGAATGCCTGCGGCGATGGCCCATTTGAGCGCTGCTAAATTCCGCCCCAGCACGGCTTCGGGCCGGTGGCGCTGGAGAACGCGAAGCAGTCCCATTTCACCCGGCTTTTGGATTCGCACCGACGCGATCGCCAAACGTCGCGAGTGTTCGGTGGCGATTTCGCGAGCCTGTCTGTATTGACGCACGTCGTGCAAATCGACGTAGACCCAATCGACCGATTCCCGCGATGCCGCTTCAACTTGTTCTAAGGTCCGGCACAGCACACACAATTCACTGCCGATCGCCGCTTTGGCATCCGGCAAAAACGCCGGCGTTGGGTCGCCATCGCGATCTGCTTTGGTGACACCACCGAGCGAGGCAATGGCCGCCGGGTCGATGTGCCGCTTCGGCGCTTGCGCCAGGGTGTCGTGAAGCTTTGCGACCGCCTCGCGACGCAAACGCTTGATCGCCGCCAGCGGAACCATCGGGTCGCCCTGGATCACGCATTGGACCGCTTCGACGCGAAACGGCGTGCCGCCCAATTCGCCAATTTTTTCCCGCAAAACAACCGCCGTGATGGGCCGCTTACGGGCCACCGGGAGCGGATCATCACCGATGACGCTGACCGTCACCCAATCATCGGCTTCCACCCAAGCATGGGGCCGCTTTGCTGCGGCATTTGGCATCCCGGCGTGCCTTGGGGCCGGCGCGGTGACAGTCATTCGCAACGCCTGTCCGCAAATCGCTTCGACTCGCCATCGGGTTGACCGTCGGCGGACCGGGTCGGCGTTTTGAAAGGTGCCACGCAGTCGTTTGGAAAGCTGCGGATCGTCGTTCTTGAAAACCCGCTTGCCAAGCAGTTGCTCGGACGCTTCAAAACCGCGTCCGAGGTCCAGGTAGACCGTTTGTCCGGGATCACCGCGTTGCAAAACCCGCTCCGATGTATCGAGCAGTTGGTGCACTCGACCGCCGGTGGTTTCGTCGGCCATGATGGCGATGCCGTCGCCAGGGGCGACCGCCTGGGCCAGCCGCAGGCGAATGCGGTGCGGGCGGCAGGCTTGGACGTTGCCAATCTCAATCCCCTGTTTGGCGGACGTGATTCCCGGCACCAAGCGTTTGTGATCGTTGCCCTCGAGCCAACCGGGTGTGAAGCCACGCGAAAACGACAACTCCATTTCCCGGGCGGCGACATCGTCAATCGGCGAGGGCCGATTTTGCATCGCCGCGTCGATCGCGGCCCGATATTTCGACGTGATATTGGCGACGTATTCGGGCGTTTTCAAACGGCCCTCGATCTTTAGCGAAGCGACACCGGCGTCGATCAAGTCCGGAACACTGGCGTAGCCCGCAAGGTCCTGGGGCGACAAAAGATAGCGAACGTCGTCCAAATCACGATCTTGATCGTCGCAAACCAATGCGTAGGGCAGCCGACATGCTTGGGCACATTGGCCGCGATTGGCACTGCGGCCACCCAGCGATTCGCTGGTCAAGCACTGCCCCGAATACGCGACACACAGAGCACCGTGAATGAACACTTCGACGGGAATCGGGCAAGCTGAAGTGATTTGTCGAATCTCACGGACCGACAATTCGCGGGCCAGAACGACCCGGTCCAGGCCCAAGTCGGTTGCCACCGCGATCGTTTCGGCACTGGTCAGCGACATTTGCGTCGACGCATGCAATTCCAAATCCGGACAAATGCGTTTGACGAAGCGGGCCAGTCCGAAATCCTGGACCAGCACCGCATCGATGCCGCTGTCGCCAATGCGGCGTATGGCTTCGCCGGCGGCGGCCAATTCGCTGGGGAACACCAGCGTATTCATCGTCACGTATCCACGGACCCCTCGCGTGCGAAGCCGCGTGGTCAATTCGGGCAAATCGTCGACGTGAAAGTTTTTGGCGCGAAACCGCGCGTTGAATCCGCAATCGAGCCCGAAGTAGATGGCATCGGCACCATTTTCAATCGCCGCATCGACACACGCCCAATCGCCCGCCGGCGCCAATAGTTCCGGCGCCAGCAGTTCCGGCGGCGGCAATTCGGGAGCCAGTGCCACCGGTGCGGGTGAATCCGACACTGGGCCGGGCATCGTCAAGTGCCCGGCGCGACGAAGCGGTTGATGCAGCGTCCCTTGCCGTCGGCGGTCAAAAAGAACACCTCGCCTTGGGCGTCCTGGCCAAACGCCAGCACGGGAATCGACGATTCAATCACTTCTTCGTTGGAAACGACTTTGCCGGTAGCCGAATCGTACTGGAGCGCCCAAATCCGGCCGCTGACGTAATCGGCGTACACATATTTCCCGTCAAGGGCGGGCACCTTGGACGTGCGGACGACGCGTCCGCCGGTGATCGATTTGCCGACTTGATGGTCGTATTCCCAAATCGGGTCCACCGGCAAATTCGCACCTTCGGCCAGCGTACCGTTGCCAAACGGGTGCATCCCTTCGCGGATGGACCAGCCGTAATTCCCACCTTTTTTGATGATGTTGATTTCTTCCCAGAGTTCCTGGCCGACGTCGCCGCACCACAGATCACCGGTTTTCGCGTCAAAGGCGATTCGCCAGGGATTCCGCAACCCGTAGGCGTAAATCTCATCGGCGGCCCGATCGTTGCCAACAAAGGGATTGTCTTTGGGAATGCCATAGGCCAAATCGCCGCTGGAACGATCGACGTCGATCCGCAAGATGCACCCGAGCAAGGTTTGCAGGTTTTGGCCGTTGCCCTGCGGATCGTTGCGGTCGCCGCCATCCCCGGTGCCGATGTACAGGAAACCATCGGGACCAAATTCGATGCTGCCGCCGTTGTGGTTTTGATACGGCTGGGGAATTTCCATCAGCACCTTGGCGGACTTGGGATCGGCGCGATCGGGGTCATCTGCCGAAACCGACCACTGGGTGATGACCGACTTGGTATCGTCGATTGCCGAATGGTAGGTGTAAAACTTGCCGTTGCTTAAATAGTCCGGATGGAATGCCAGCCCCAGCAAGCCCTGTTCGTTGGCGCCGCGATCTTGGTAATTGTAAACCTGGTCACGAAGATCCAAAAACATCTTCGACGTGGTCACATCGGGTCGGTTTTCAAAGACCCAAATTTGGCCGCTTTGTGCCGCCGCGAACAAACGTTTGGTGTCCTTGGGGGCGAAGGTGACTTCCATCAAGCGCAGTTCTTGTCGGCGGCCATCTTCGTCAAAGGGTGCCCATTGATCCCACTTGAGGTCGGGGAACGCGGGTTTGTGCTGCAGCCCCAGTTTTCCCGTTGTGGGCGAGGGCGGCCAAGCAGCGGGATCGATCGTTCGCAGCTTGATATTGCGAAACGCGACTTCGTCGCCGTGGTCTTGCAAACACAGGTGCCCGCGACCGGCTTTGCCGAATCCCTCGAACTTTGCGAATTTACTTTTGGCAACTCGCTTGTTCCAATCCTTGCTGCCCAATGTGAACATGTAATAGCGATTTCCGTTCAAGCACACTTCGCACCCATTCGGCGCGATCCGCAGGTAGATCTGATTCCATTGACCCGGCGGCCGTGTCGCGTCGAGATTGTCTTGAACCTTGGACCAACGCGGCGGCCGTGGTTGATAAAGTTGGTACAGCCAGCCAGATTTCTGCGGGTCATGCCCGTTCAGATTGTCTTGGATCTGGACCTCGGGTCCGGTCTTCCACGGCCGATCGGCTTCCTCGGTGACATGGAACATTAACCCGCTGTTTCCCTCAGGGCTGATCTTGTACTCGAGCGACAATTCGAAAAACTCGAATTGTTGCTGCGTGATCAAATCCCCCGCCCCTTTTTCGCTGCGGACCATCGCGCCGTCTTGGATGGTCCAACCCTTGGAGACACCCGTTTTCCGGTAGTTACGCCAGCCTTCGAAATCCGTGCCGTCAAACAGCAATTGCCAGCCTCCAGCCCGTTCCGATGGCGTCAGCGAATTGGGTGGTGCTTCCGAACTGGCGGAGTTGGCCGGCCCTTCGCCACGCAAAACGGCGGAACCCATCAGCATCCAGCAGACGACAGACAAAATGCCGAGCCATCGGCGGTCACGAGCGATGTGCTTGCACAGCGAAAAACGAGCGAAGTCCATGGGAGACTTTTCCAACGAAGGTTTGCGGGCGGCCGGAATCAGCCGAACGCGAAGAATCAAAACGCACATTATGAAACAAACCTCCGAGCCCAACAACAAATAACCTCAGTCGCTCGCTTCTCCGAGGCGAAAGTCGCGGTAGCCGATGTTCGCCAGAACACGGAACCCGAGCCGAAACTCGCAGTAGCCGTTGTTCGCCAGAACACGGAACCGCCTTGACTTCCGGCTTCTGGCGAAGGCCGGCTACCGGCGAAGACTTCCGGCTTCTGACGAAGGCCGGCTACCGGCGAAGACTTCCGGCTTCTGACGAAGGCCGGCTACCGGCGGAGACTTCCGGCTTCTGGCGAAGGCCGGCTACTGGCGGAGATTTCCGGCACCTGTCGAAGTCCAACGATATGCGGGCACAAAAAAACGGGTGAAATTCAAGCAAGACGTTCGACCTTGTGGCCGGACACGCGATTCGGCTATGTGAAACTCATGTGGTGGAACCGCTCCGAAACGAATCTTGTTGCTCCAGCTTTTGTTGCCACGCCGTGGCCAAGTCGGCCCGTTACCGCGCGGTATCATCGCGCGTGCGACGATTGGGCGGCGGTTGGCGAAATCGTTCACGCACCACCGGCGACCAACGGTTTGGGGATGGAAGCCGTTTTCGGCATGGGATCGGGTCATCCGCTACCGGACGAAGTGCTGGCGTTGAATGCCGAATTTGCGGCGGCAGCCATCGCGGCGACGAACCCCGGCAAGCCCCATCCGACGCGGGCCGTCGCCACCGCACCGGCACCCAGCCAGCCTGACGTCACCCAGCCCGAGCCGGCACAACCATCGCTGCGGGATGATTGGGAAGCCCAGCGTCGTGAGAAAGAGCGTCGTGAGAAAGAGCGTCGTGAGAAAGAGCGTCGTGAGAAAGAGCGTGTCCTGGCGGAACTCCGCGACGATCTGCATAAGGTCGAGACGGCCTACCGGTCCAGCCATGAAGCTTTGCAGACACGGACCCGAGAATATGAATCTCGCTGCCGCGAACTGGAGTGCTTGCGGGAACAATACGCCGGCGTTTGCGACAGGCAACAGGCGTCCGAACAACAGCTTCAAGAGTACCAGCGGGGTGTTGAAGCCACACGGCTGGCTGCCGCCGCCAAAATTCAATCGCTCCACGATCAAGTTCGACAGCTGGGCGACCAGCTGCAATCGCTACGCCGCGAATTGGACCAGGCCCGCGACGTGGCGTCACGGCAGGATGAGCGACAATCCAATTACCTGCATTGCCTGCACACGAGCGTCCGAGATCGGCAAATCGATCGGCAAGCGTGGGCCAAACGGTTTGCCCGCGAATTGGGTCAGGCCGATGCACAAATCAAGTCGCTGCACCAGAGTTCCCAAACGCTGGCCGCCGAAGCCGAGCGCTTGCAAGATTCGCTTCGCTTGGCCGATCGCGCCCGGAACCGGCAGGTCGAAATTCGGGTCGTGCAGGCACGCCGCGGCCGCGCCGAACGCTGCCGAGTCGCGACGCTGGAGCACCGCTTCGCCGCTCAACAGAATTGCGTGGACCGGCCAAGTGCGACTGCAAACGGCGGCCATCCAAGCGACGAACCGTCAGCGGCAACCGCCCGGTGGGTCGAGCAGAATGTCCTTCTGGTCGAGCAGAATGTGGTTTTGGTTCAGGAAAACGTCCGTCGCTCACGACGCGAACGTTCCCTGCGTTGCCAACGTCGTCGTGCAGTACCCCAAGTCGTCGTCGATACGGCGCTTTTGAATGGGCAACTCCAAGAAATCGAAACCACATACGCAGGTGCGATGCACGATTGGGGATCCGACGTGCTCCGCCAGCAATGCGAGGACTTCCAAACGCAATCCACCGCCGATCAAGCAAGGCTTGCGACCGAACAGGAGCGGTTGGCGGCGGAAAAAGCACGGCTTGAGGATGACGAAGAAACGTTAGCGGCTAAGGCAGCGGGGCTGGCGGCCGAAGACGCGCGGCTGGTGTCCGAAGATACGCGCCTGGCGCTTGACAAGGAAACGTTGGCGGCCGAAGAAGCAAGGCTTGAGACCGAAGACGCGCGGCTGACGACCGTCAAGGAAACGTTGGCGACAGAGAAGGAAAGCCTGGCGACAGAGAAGGAAAGCCTGGCGACAGAGAAGGAAAGCCTGGCGACAGAGAAGGAAAGC
>JBCCRW010000338.1:0-6360 GCA_039201055.1 Planctomycetota bacterium
CGGCGAGGCGCCAGCAGTGTCAGCCCCAACGGGGTGCGGTCGCGGCCCGTGCTTATTCCAAGATCATGTCGTCGACGGTGTGGCCGCTGGGGATCATCGGCAGCACGTGTTCTTGGTAAGGCACTTCGACGTCCAAAACGTACGGGCCTTCGTGTTCGATCATTTCCTTGATCGCACCTTCCAGATCGGCGGCTTTGCGGACCGTTGCGGCACCGCATCCGTAGCCCTTGGCGATTTGCACAAAGTCCGGATAACGTTCCTTGGCATAAGCAAAACGCTCGGCGTCGCTGGGCCCCTTGGCCTCTTCGTGATCGATCGGCCCCAAGTAGGTGTGGGCGCGGTTGCGGCCCATGAATCGGTCTTCCCATTGGACGACCATACCCAGGTGCTGGTTATTCAACAGGAACACCTTGACCGGCAACTTTTCGCAGAAACAGGTCGCCAATTCTTGGATGTTCATTTGGAAGCTGCCGTCGCCATCGATGTCGATGACCAGGGCGTCCGGATGGGCCGCCTGGACGCCCATCGCGCATGGCAGGCCAAAACCCATCGTGCCTAAACCGCTGCTGGAATGCCAAGTTCGCGGCTTGCGAAACTTATAAAATTGTGCCGCCCACATTTGGTGTTGGCCCACGCCCACAGTCACGTAGGTGTTATGCTCGCTGGTCATGTCCGAAAGCGTTTTGATGGCATGTTGTTGCAAGATGCCGTCAAACGAACCCGCATCATAAGTCAGCGGATGCTTGGCCTTGAGTTCCTTGCAGTGCGTTCGCCAGGGATCGATGTCCGGCTTGCTGACGACTTTGTTCAATTCCGCCAAGACGGGTTTGACGTCGCCGCGAACGGGGATGTGTGCGGGCTTGTTTTTGTTCAGCTCCGATGCGTCGATGTCGACGTGGATAATCTTCGCGTCTTTTGCAAACGCTTCGACCTTGCCGGTGACACGATCGTCAAAACGAACGCCCAACGCGATCAGCAGATCGCAGTCGCGAACGGCATAGTTCCCGTAAGCGGACCCGTGCATGCCCAACCAATCCAGCGACAAATCCCATTCGGGCGGGATCGCGCCCAGGCCCATGATGGTCGTGACGACGGGGATTTCCGTCTTGGTAACCAGCTGCCGCAATTCCTCGCTGGCCTCGCCCAAAATGATGCCGCCGCCGGCGTAGATAACCGGTCGGCGAGCCAATTTAATGGCCGCGGCGATTTGGCGGATCGTCTCGCCGGCGACCGTCGGCGGTTCGGGCAGGTAGCCGGGCAAATCCATCGGCGGGTCCATGTCGACGACGCTCAGGTCTGACAGCTGCACGTCTTTGGGCACGTCGATCAGTACCGGCCCCGGGCGACCGGTTTGGGCGACATGAAAGGCTTCTTTCATGACCCGCGGCAGGTCGGCGATGTTGGTCAACAAATAATGATGCTTGGTGATGCCTCGGCAAACTTCGACCATCGGCGTTTCCTGAAACGCATCGCTGCCGATCGCGGCGGTGGGCACCTGGCCGGTGATGCAAACCATCGGCACGCTGTCCAGCTTGGCGTCGGCGATGGCGGTGACCAAATTGGTCGCACCGGGGCCGGAGGTCGCGAACACGACGCCCACCTTGCCGGTGCTGCGAGCGTAACCCTGGGCGGCAAACGCGCCGCCTTGTTCGTGACGGGGCAAAATCGTGCGAATCGATTTACCGTAGCGGGTCAACGCCTGGTGCATCGGCATGCTGGCACCGCCGGGATAGGCAAACAGCACGTCGACTCCATGATTGACCAAACATTGAACCAGGACATCGGCTCCGGTCATCATGCGGGCGGCTTGCGTCGTGCTCATCAGAAAAACAGCATTTTCGAGGGGAAGCGGCTTCGTGAAACCCCACATTGGCGTTTACACGAAACATTGGCATTTACAACATTGGCAATGATCCGGGGTCGCTGAAAAACGTCCCCTACTGGAAAAACGTCTTTCTCCATCGGCCAAAAGCCCCGTAAACCTAAATCGGCGACCCAAAATCGGCAATGCGTAATCGATGACAAGCTGGACCTCGTTGCTGGCGGTCGCCTGCGGTGGAGCCCTGGGCGCGACATTCCGCTGGCTCTTAACGGCGTGGGCGGCGTCGGGAGCGGGTCATTCGGCCACGCTGGGAACCACGCTAGCCAACGTGCTCGGTTGCGGCATGATCGGCCTGGCGGCGGTGGCGATGACACCCGAAAAGTGGCCGCCACCGATCCAGCCGGTGCCGATCCAGCCGGTGCGGACCCAGCCGGTGCCGGTGCAAGCGACGCCCGGCCAGGCAGCCGAAACCGTCCAGGCAGCCGATCCCGGCCAGGCAGCGGCTCCCGGCCAAACAGCCGCTGACGCTCGATTCCCGCCGTGGGTCGCGTTGTTCATCCGCGTCGGGCTAATCGGCAGCTTGACGACGTTTTCGACCTTTGTTTTTGAAGCCGTTGAAATGGCCTGGCGCGGCGAATCGACATCGCTGGCGATTTATGTGGCCGCCAACCTGGGACTCGGTTTGGTGACGCTGATCGCGGGCTTGGCGACCGGACATTGGCTGTTGGCCGATTGAAATTCGGCCGCCGCTGTTTTGACATCACGGAAGATTGACTCATGCGAATCCAACGCTCCTTGAATCGCCCCGCATTGCCGAATTTCCCGACCGGTGTCTCCGCATTTCTGGTTCTCCTGGGCATCGTCCATTGTCTTGGAACAAACCCGTTGCCGTGCCTTGGTCCCGGCGGATGGCTTCCGTCGGCGGCGGCACAGGAAGGACCGCGGCAAATGCAAATCAACAGCGCCTTTGAAAGGATGGCCGGTGGTTCCGCCGGCCCCACACCGCGAGCGACCGGTTTGGCGACATCAACCGGCTCAATACCACCCAACGCCTCTTTCACACCGAACGGCTCTTTCACACCCAACGGCTCGCTAGCACCAAGCGCCTCCTTCGCACCAAGCGGTTCCGGAGCGGCCACCCACACGCCCGGCCTACCGGGTGCCTTCGGTGGGCCGCGCCCGGCGCCCGTGGCTCGCATCGACGGCTGGCGGGAAACGGCGACGCTGCGCGCCGTCGATCAACTCGGCGGGCAATCGTCCGTCCCATTGGCGTTTGCGGTGGGCGATCACGGCACGATTTTGCGAAGCCGCGACGGCGGACAAAATTGGTCAATGCTCCGCAGCGGTACATCGGCGGTTCTGGAGGACGTCCGTGTTTTGGATGCCCGGCATGTTGTGGCCGTCGGTGGCCACTATGAAGACATCACGCAGTTTTCACATGGCATTGTGCTGCTGAGCCGCGATGGTGGCGACACATTCACGCAGCTTGCCGGGCCGGAAATACCGTACTTGCGACATATCGACGACGCGGCGTTTGGAGCCGACCCCAATGTCGTGCCGCTTCGTGGGGATTGGTCCTATGGCCTCAGCAGCGATCGCTTCGGGCTCGACCCGACCGTTGGCAACTTGGAACCGCTGGTGGCCCGCGATCACCCGGCGCATCTGCCGCCGACAAACGCTTCCAACGCCATTGCCCAAGACCCCATTATCCAAGGGTCCAGCGTCCAAGACCCACACGCTGGCGCGGCAATTTGGCACGCCCAGGATGGCGACTTGCGGGTGGGTCGATGGGGCAAGATTGCCGCTCGCGATCCGGTATCCGGTGAATTTCGTATCGTCCGCAACGCATCGTGCCAGTCCCACTGGCAGTGCTGGGTTGCCGATCCGGCCCGCGTGCCCTGGGCGGCGATTGGCGAAGCCACCCACACCGCCGGCCTGCCGGTCGAGTTGATCTGGGTTCACTCCGGTGCAAAAAGTGGAATGCATCCGGCCGAGATTCAGCGAGACGCATCGCTGTGGATGCAGGCGGCACAGCGGGTCGCCGCGAGCGGACGTTTGGCGACGCCCGACCAGTGGCAAGCCATTTCAACCCGAGTGCCGATGACTTCAACACGTGTACCGGTGACTTCAACACGTGTGTTGGCCGATGATCGGCTGCGAGCATTGTTGGACACGCCCCCTTCCGAAGCGATTTCATTTTTCGATTTTTCCGCTGAAGCCGCTCCGGTGCGTGAACGCGTTTTGCCGTCGCTCGCGATCCTGCAATCGGATTTTGCCGAAGACGCGTTGCGGCTGGTCGCGCCGCTGCGACGTCCGGCGCCGGCCTGGATCGTGGATGCAACTTCGCTCGGACCCCAAGGTATTTCCGGCACACGTTACAACGCGCCCGCGGCCGATCCCCGCACCGAAATGTCGCTGCAAAAACGGACCGAAGTGTCGCTGCTCAAACGCACCCGCGTCGCCTTGAAACGCGACGCCCACGATCCCAGTCGGCGCCGCACCGCGCCACGTTCCCTGTCCCCCTCGCGAATGCGCGCCGCGACGGCCCGGATTAGCCGCCGCACGCGAATCTGGAAAACGCTGGACCAAGTCCACGCGGGAAGCCTGCGTTTTGACGATCTGGAACCGACGCTGAATCGTTTGTTGGCCGGCGAACTGGAACCAGGCGACCGCTTGCGTATGGCATGGCAAGTGTATCGGTCGGCTTGGTACCTGGATCGCGGCACGATTGTCGATGAGAGTGGCAATCCGGTGCGAGGTGACACGGCCCTTGTGGAAACGATTCGAGCGTCACGACGGATCGCCGGTGAGCCCTCGTTGGAGCATCGAGTGTTGGATTGGTGGCAGCGGGCGGGTGTCGATCCGCCGCTCATGACCGTTGCGGCCTACCGACGGGCGGCCAGTCCGGCCGGATCGGGCGTCGCTGCAAGTTTGGCGGCTTGGCGGCGACCCCGTCACAAAATGCCCGCCCAAATCGCGGTGTCGCCGTTTCAACAAGTGTCGGCCGAAAGTTCCCGCTTTGCTGGCCAAAATGAGATCGGCTTCGCCGGGCGCGACGATTACACCGAAACCACAACCCATCGCAACCAGCTGCGTGGCGTATCGGCGATCCCGATTTATGTTCCCGGCGCCTACGGAGCCGCAACGCAGGCATCGGCGTCGGGCGTGGGCTCGGCGGCATCCATCGGCAACACCCCCATGTTCGGCGGGCAAGTGGACGAGTGGCAGATTCGCAATCAACCGGCCTTTGGATTGTTGAACGCGGGCGAAACGCTGACGGATGAATCGTTAGCCGAAAAATCCATCCTGGAGCGATCCGCATCCATCCGCCGCAAGCTGCGGCCTCAATCGGCCTGGGACAAGCTGTTGTCGCCGGAACTCCGGTGGCCAGTCGAGCGGATGCGTCGGCGGCCCAAGCTGGATGGCTCGGATGCGGATTGGTCCGGCATCGATCCCATGGCTTGCGCCACACCCAGCCCTCACACGTTCACACGAATCGCGATGGACGATCACTACCTGTATTTTTTCCTCCGCCGCGAACGAGTCGCCAACGACCCGCCGCCTCCGGTGCATCCGCCGGCTTCGGGCCGGGACATGTGGACGCGTGGCCGGCCCGCCGTCACGGTGTCGTTAGACCTGGACGGCGACCTGTCCGCTCCGGTTCAATGGACGGTATGCGATGACGCCAGCACCATGGACGCGGTCGATTTCGACCCCGCTTGGGATGGCATTTGGTATGCCGCGGCCCACTCGGATGCCGATTCGATCGCATTCGAGATTGCGGTGCAAATCGATTCGCTGCCACAAAGCTTGGACGCCCAGCACTTGGAAACATCCGCACCCAAATTGCGAATCGATTGGCAGCATGACTCACCCCGGTGCGTGCTGCCATCACCGCATCGCTGGGTCAGCCTAGCCATTGACGCAGAAGCCACGCCAAAACCAACAGTGGCAACGCGGCCAGCGTCAGCCCGCACGCCGCGATGACCAGCAATAGCGGCCACACGCTGCCGCGATGTCGATCGGCATCGTAGTATTGCCGCATTAATTTCAAATTGCGTGAATTGGCTTTGAAAAAGAGGTCAAAGACGTTGCCCAGAACCGGCACCGATCCGACGACGGCGTCCACCACGACGTTGAGCAACATCCGGAGCACCAGCTTGGGACTGGCACCGTGTTTGGCCATCGTGGCAATCAGCAGTCCGGAAAAGCCCAGGCTGATCGCATCGCCAACGCCAGGGATCAGGCCCAGCAGAAAATCGGCACCGAAGCGAATGCTTGTTCCCGGGATTGCGAAGCGGGTATCGAGCAACTCGGTGGCTCGATCCACCCACGCCATTTCGGATCCAGGCGAGGCATCGTCATCGGGCATGGGACCAGCATCGTGCACGGGGATCGTTTGGCCGGGTGGTGGGCTCAAGGGTGTAGGAAGTAGGGATCGGGGGTGGGCGTTAAAAGATTAGGGGGGTTAAAAGATTAGGGGGGGTAAAAGATTAGGGGGGTTAAAAAATTAGGGGGTTAAAAAATTAGGGGGTTCA
>JBCCRW010000339.1:0-6358 GCA_039201055.1 Planctomycetota bacterium
CCGGCGGCTATTTCCGAGTGACGGATTGCTGGTAGCCTATCAAGTTGCCGGTAGTCTCTTGGGCGGAAAATTTCCCGTCACGACGGAACGATTCGAATCACTTTTGAACGGACAGAAATCATGGACTTGTCGCGGTGTGTCGCATTAATCCTGGGCGGTGGACGCGGAACCCGACTCTTCCCTTTAACCAAAATTCGGTCCAAGCCTGCCGTGCCGTTGGCCGCTAAATATCGCCTGATCGATATTCCCATCTCCAACTGCATCAACAGCGGCCTGAACCGTGCCTACGTGCTGACTCAGTTCTTGTCCGAAAGTCTGCACCGCCACCTCCGGCAGACGTACACGTTCGACCATTTCAGCGGCGGCTTTGTCGAATTGCTGGCCGCCCAGCAGACCGTCGATCAAGAAATCTGGTACCAGGGCACCGCGGACGCCGTGCGAAAAAATTTGGTGCACCTGCGCGAGGACTGGATCGAACACGTCCTAATTTTGTCCGGCGACCAACTGTACCGGATGGACTTCGGCGACATGATGCAAACGCACATCCAGTCGGGTGCCGACGCCACCATCGCGGGCATTCCCGTGGATCGCGCGACCGCGTCGGCGCTGGGCATCATGCAGGTCGACGACAGCGGACGCGTTCGCGGGTTTGTCGAAAAGCCACAAAGCGAAGAAGAACTTGCCAGGGTGCGGATGGATCCCGCGTGGATCGATGCCCGCGGTGTCGCGTCCCCCGGCCGCGATTGCCTGGCCAGCATGGGACTGTATATCTTCAACAAAGACACGATGTTCGATTTGCTCGAAGGCGACGAACACGAAGACTTCGGCAAAGGTGTTTTCCCCGCCGCGATCCAGTCGCATCAGGTGCAACTGCATTTGTTCGATGGCTACTGGGAGGACATCGGAACGATCCGCGCGTTCTACGAAGCCAACATTGCACTTGCCGGCGGAAACGCGCCCTTTGACATACGCGATCCCGACGCACCGATTTATTCGCGGCCCCGTTTTCTGCCGCCGACGATGATGGGGGAAGATGTCAAAATCCGGGGCTCATTGATCGCCGATGGTTGCAGAATTGGTCACAACGTAACGATCGAAAACAGTGTCATCGGACTGCGCAGCGTGATTGGCGATCATGTCACCATTAAGGACACCGTGATGATGGGCGCGGACTTTATCGAAACGCCTGAAAAGCGGGCCGAGGGCGTCGTGCCGGTCGGCGTTGGCAACAACACAGTGATCACCGGAGCGATCCTGGACAAAAATTGTCGCATCGGTGCGGGCGTTTCCATCACCAACGATCAAGCCCTTGAAAATTCGGGTGTGGAATCCGATTTGCAGATCCGCGACGGCATTCCCATCGTCATCAAGAATGCCATCATCAAGGACGGCAGAAAAGTTTGAAGGTCGAGGTTTAACGAAGATCGATCAAAATCTAAATTTCCAATTGCGGCGTTGACGACGAACCGCAAATCGCGATCGCGATCGCGTCGGCAACGTCGGCCGGTTGGGGCACTTCATCAAGTCCCAACTGCAGCTTGACCGCGGCTTGGATTTGATGTTTGGGGGCCCGGCCGTTGCCCGTCATGGTCTTTTTGACTCGCGTCGGTTCCAAATGCACCATCGGCAGGGCGTGTTGGGCCGCCGCCAAACAAATCACGCCGCGAGCATGTCCCATCAGGATGGCCGTCCGCGGCCGTTCGTAATGTGAAAACAACTGCTCCAGGGCCATCAGATCCGGGTTCAACGCATCGAGCACTTCGCGGACGCCGCTGTAAATCTCGTTGACACGCGATTGCAACGACCCTTTGGGTCGGCTGCGGACGATGCCGGCTTCGATCAGCGTGATTTTCAAGCCATCGCTTTCGATCAAGCCGTAGCCGGTCACATTCAACCCCGGATCAATGCCCAGGATACGACGGATGGACGGGGATCCCGAAATGACGTCAGCCCTTTTCCCAGCTGGTCCCTTCCTTTTTATCCAACAACGCGACGCCCAAGTCTTTAAGCCGGTCGCGAATCGCATCGCCGGTCGCGTAATCCTTTCGCTCGCGGGCCTCTTTGCGAAGCTCGATCAACAACTTGATCACGTCGTCCAACAATTGAGCGTCTGAATCATCGCCCAACTTGGGAACCGGCTTGGTGAACAATCCCAGCACACCGGCCAGTTCTCGCAGCGCCGTCACACCGGCGACGAACTCTTGCACCGGAGCCGACGAGGCATCCGCGCCGGCGGACAATTGGTGCTTGTCCGCGTGGCGATTAAGAGCCTTGACCAAATCAAACAAATGGCTGATCGCGGCGCCGGTGTTGAAGTCATCGTCCATGGCGGACAAGAACTTTTCACGAGCGGCTTGTATTTCGCTGCCCAATTCGCCGTCCCACTCGCTTGCCGATTCATCACGATGTTTGGCGACCGGCAACGCATAAAATGATTTTTCATGTCCGCTTTGCGTATCGGGATCCACGCCACAAATCGAATGGAATCGATCGATCAAACGATAAAACGTGTCCATCGCGGTGCCGGCTTCGGCCAGACCCTCGGGGCCGTAGACGATGGTCGAACGATAATGCGTTCGTAGCAAGAAAAAGCGGATGCACTCGCCCCCGTACTGCGCGATGGTGTCGGCCAACCCGCCGTCTCCCTTGCTGCGGCTGATCTTGCCCGCCGACGCCGCTTGAATATCGGTTTCGGTTTCCGCCGCACCTTCGCGATCGTTGCGGCCGCCGACCTTGCCCTTGGTGCCCGCCCGCATCAAACCGTTGTGCATCCAATATTTGACCATCGGCGCGCCGTGGCAGCAGCTGCTTTGGGCGCGTTCGTTCTCGTGATGCGGAAACATCAAATCCAGGCCGCCGCCATGGATATCAAAGGTCTCACCCAAAATCTCGTGGCTCATCGCCGAACATTCGATATGCCAACCCGGACGGCCTCGCCCCCAGGGACTGTCCCACGCGACCTCTTCGCCATCGGCGGACTTCCAAAGTGCAAAATCACCGGCCGATCGCTTCTTGGCCGCCGCATCGCCGCCTTCGCCCTGTTGGTCGTCGACGCTACGATTGGACAATTGACCGTAATTGGGATCCTTCATGACGTCGAAGAACACATCGCCGTCGACCGCGTAGGCGAAGCCCTTTTGTTCCAGATTGGCGATGAAGGCGATGATTTGCGGGATATAGTCGGTCGCGCGAGGCATCGAGTTGATTTGATTGACGCCCAATTGCCGCAAATTTGCCAAATAGTCCGCCGTCATTTCGGTGGCGATCTGGCTCATCGGAATCCCGCGTTCCCGCGACGCTTTGATCAACTTGTCGTCGACGTCGGTGATGTTGACGATCCAGTTCACGCGGTAGCCGCTGTAGGTCAAATAACGCTTGATCGTGTCAAAGATCACCGGCCCGACCATATGACCGATGTGGCTTTCGGCATACACCGTCGGTCCGCACAAATACATTCCCACCACGGGCGGTCGCAGCGGCGCAAAGGCCTCCTTCGATTTGCTCAGCGTGTTGTAAACCCGAATCTCGCCATGCCGGCGAGTCGACGGTGCGGTGGTGGTGGCCGCTTCAGCCATGGCGGTGCTCATCGTGGTGCTTCAATCCTTCGAACGTGGGAGGGAACCCGATCAATGGGTAAGTGGCGGATTATAGGAATTCTGGGGCGTTGTTGGCGAGTGCGCTTTGCACGCGCCGGTTGCATCCAAAATTTGGCGTTCACAGTCGGCCAAAGCGAGCACGAAAGGCCCGATGAAGCTCACGCGGCCCGTCGAACACCGCCCAGGCTTGCGGCGTCTTTGGCGGCCGGCGGCCCCAGCAAGTCTTCGTTCGCCCCGGGCTTGGCAACCATCTTTTGGACACCGTGTTGCCGAGCACGCTCGATTTCTAGCGGCATCTTCCCGCCGCAAAACCAAGTGTGGCGAACGTCACCGGCAAAGTGACCGATTCGAGCCGCCCAATCGACCGGCGAGTCGAAGGCATCGATCGAATCATCCCACCACACCTCGGTGACGCCGCGAATCGCACGAGTCTCCATTTCACTGGCCCGGACCCAGGTGCAGGGAATTTGCTGATGTTCGCAGATTTCAAGCAGCGGTTCGGCGTCGCCGTAAGTGGCCGCGATCACCAAACGCAGCTTTGTGGGGTTTGAATGCGCGCAGGTCACCGTCGCAAACACGGCGTCCATCGCGGCCAACGCGTTGTCCCAGCGATGGGTTCCACCGTCAAAGCGTGAATCGGGAACGCGATAAAAAGCTTCGCACAGCGGTCCACGAAATTCTAGGAATTTGGCCGCCGCGAAATCCAAGCGCAGTTGATCCAGCAAACGCTCGTCCATCTTGCGACTGTCCGCCCGCACCACGACAAGCGCATCGATTTGCCGGGGGATCCGCGCAGCCACATCGACCCAATCGGTTCGCACGGCCAAACAATCAAAACGCCGACGCGCGCCTTCGAACACGTCGGCGATCCAGCCAAAGTGCCGTGGACCGATCCACAAAAGCGTTCCCGTATCGGGCCCCGAAAGCGTCTTGGAATCGGGCCCCGAAAGCGTCTCGGTAGCTGGCGGCCGTAAGCGGGGCGTTTTGGGTTCGGTTGTCTTGGCCATGTGGACTCCTTTCTCACCCCGCGACATCACTCGATTCCCGACGGGTTCTTATTCCTGGTCGAATGCTTCCTCCACATCGGCGATGGCCAACGCGGCGGCCGCGGCATCGTCCGCCTGACGCAGCCGGACTAACAAATCCGTCGCCGTGATCAGCCGGCTGATCCGCGCGAGGATACGGAGGTGGCTTGGATCGTCGTAAGAGCAAATCAGAAAGAATACGTCGACGCATTGTCCGTTATCCGAGAACGGAATCGGTGATGGACAAACCCCCAAGGACACCAAAGACTCTGCCAAAATCGACGTTTGCGGTCGCCGCGGGTGCAACAGGGCCACGCCGCTTTCCAGTGCCGTCGGGTGCATTGCTTCGCGGCTTTCCACGGCGCTCGCCATCGCCGGGGCATCCCACATCATGCCGGTCCGCGTGGCAATCTCGCTCATCGTTCGAAACACCGAACCGCGAGTCCGCGCCGCCATCGGGATCTGGATCAAATCCACCGGGCACAAATCCGACAACCGCATCACGTCGGCACTGGGCTTATCGCGTTTCAGCACGGCTTCGTAACGCCCGAGCTCGGTTTCGTCGCTGGCCCCGATGCGTTCCTCGAGCCAGTGGTGAATTTCGGCTTCGCTAAAACGCCACTTGCCGCCGATTTTTCTTCCCGGCAGTTTCCCGCGACTGGCTAGCTGGTTCACCTTGTCGGGCGTGAGGTGCAAATAGGTCGCCAGTTGAGCGACGTCGAGGTCTTCCACCGCTAAATTCCCTTAGTTTATTTAAGCTTGGCACAATCAAACCGTCCGCCTTTGGCGCCGATTATCGCATGCCGGTTCCCAACGCACAGCGGGCACGCGAGTCGCGGAACGCACGTGGCAAACCCCGTTCCAAAGACCGACGCAATCCGCGTTTGGGAAACTCTTGATTGGCGATCGCCACATTTGCCGCTCGAAATCGGGCGTTTCACCTTTCGCCGAGCACGAGGTATTGGCTACAGACGACGAGCCCGGGATTCCGATGCAAGAACAGGATTGGCGGACATCGGTTCGTTTGTTGGCTGTGCTTGCTTCGCCAAATCCGCTCCGCCGTCACGCCATCCTCCACCGTGTTTCCTGGGGCCAACGTGTTTCCTGGGGTTAGAGGGATGGAAATTTACCGTCGAAGGTTCCAAATCCATGCGTAATTTATTGGTCATCGCTGCACTGGGTGTCGCCGCATTCATGGCCGGATGGTTTCAAATTCATCGCGAAGGCGACGAAACGACCATTCGGATCAATCGCAAGGAAATCCGCTCGGACGCGCGTGCCGCCATTGATCGTGGGAAAGAAATCCTGGATCGTCGCGATCAAGAAAGCAGTCGGCTGTACGCCGAGGATGGAAATTCGCCGCGAAGTTACAGCGATAACCGCTACGGTGACGCAAACGGCACAGCGGATGGCTACCGTGGCGATTACCAACCGGTCAGCCGCGACGACGATCGACGCTACGACAACCGCTATCGCGACCCCCGCGATGGTGCCACGGGTTCGAGCGATCGGTTCGGCGACCGCCGCTACGGCGATTCGGACCGTCGTTATTAGCGACGAACCACAAATACCCGGTGCGGGTCTTCTCGTAGGCAAACGCATCGGCTATTTTCGATGAGTCGTGTCATCGGGCAGTGGCTCAGCTTGGTAGAGCGCCGTCTTCGGGAGGCGGAGGTCGAAGGTTCAAATCCTTTCTGCCCGACCTACATCCCAGGGGTGGAGGTTTTTCGAAATGGA
>JBCCRW010000340.1:0-6349 GCA_039201055.1 Planctomycetota bacterium
GAGTCGTGGGCGGTGCCGGCGCGACATCATCGATCGTGAAGTCAAATTCAACGGGTTCGGCCGCGTTTCCGAAAAGGTCTTCAGCGGTCAACCGAATCGTATGAATGCCTTGAGAAAAATTCACACCGGCGGCGGCAAACAAATCGGCCAGCGGAACACGAATCGAATGATCTTCCGATAGTTCCGGTAGGATCTCGCGAGCGGGCGAACCATCAACGGAAACGGTCACCGACCCCAATTCGCTCAGGTCATTGACGACCAGCGAAAGTTCCGCGTCGCCTTGATATTCGGCCGCCAGCGGCAGTCGGTTGTCCGGCAGCGAAATCGACGACGAAATGACCGGTCCGGCTTCATCGGTCGTCGCACCCAGTTGATTTCGCCAAATCACAAAGTCGAAGCGATCGACGTGGCTGTCACGATTCAAATCGCGATCGGCGTTGTAATCGGGGCTGTTGCTGTCGGTCAGCATGCTCTCGCGAATAATCAACCAATCCGCGTTGGTGATCTCGTTGTCGCCGTCCAAATCACCCAGCAATTGGTGCAGCGGCAGCGGAATTTCTTCGGCGCCCAAGCCGGGACCGGCCGCCAGCGTCAACAAGCGGTTTGCACTGGCCGAAACACCGGCGGTGCGAAGCAGGAGGAAGTATTGTCCATCACGGCTGACCAAATCCGAAAGCTTGATTTGCAGCGAATACGTTTCCGAGGTGTACGAAAAACGATCCGGCGGAATTTGCATCCGCGTGCCGTCCGAATGCGCCAGCGTGATGTCGGCCGAGGGGTCGGGAATCCAAACATCCTGATTGAACGTAATCTGGATGCTCCGCATTAACGAGCGTTGGATATCACCCTGGTTGATCGTGTAATCAACGATGCTCAGCGGTTCGACGACGGTCGCCTCGATGTCGACGGTGATGGCATCCGTAACGACGACCGGATCGGCCACCCCGTCCATTGCGGTGACCGTGATGGCGATGTCATCGCTGCCGCTGTAGCCAGCGCTGGGTTGCAGTGTCAAATCGGCCAATTGATCGATCGTTAACCGATAGTGACCGTCGGCCAACCGGGTGCCCGCGGACAGGGTCGCGCCGGTGGGCAGGTTGCTGATTTCGATGTCGACCGTTTCACTGCCATCGATATCGCCCGAAATCACCTGGATGTCGAGCGGCATTGCGACATCCTGCGGGCCCCTGGCCGCGGCCAGTTCGAGCTCCGGTGCATCGGTTTGTGGAGCAATCGTGATCGCGACGAAGGCTTCGCCGGATTCGAGTCCGTCGGCATCGGACACGACGTAGCTGAATTGGTCCGTGCCGGCGTAGTCTTCGCTGGGCGTGTAGGTCATTTCGCCGGTCACCGGATCGATGACCACTTCGCCGTGCTCGGGCGTGGTGACAATCCGGACGCTGAACGGATCGATCAAGCCTTCGGCGTCGGTATCGTTGGCCAGCAAGTCCCATTGAACGATTTGATCCTCGATGGTGTCGATCAAGTCCGTATTGGCGACCGGTGGCTGCAGGACATCGGTGGTAACCAAAACGTTGTCGATTTCGACGCTTGAATCGGCATCGGCAAAACCCAGCAAATCAAAACTGAGGATTAACAATTTGCCCGTTTCGATCCCAGCCAGGGGAATCTGCAGCAGCAGATCCGAATCCGCACCGTCGCGCCAGGTGCCACCCAGGTCGCTGCCGGGATCGGCCGCGTGAATGTCACCGACCACCACACCGTCGGCCGCGCGGAAACTGCCGTCGGCGGCGAAATTGACCAGGGCGTCGCCGAGTGCGTCGAACGATCCGGCGGCGGGTTCCAACGTGGCCGCGTCAATCAGGGCGATTTCCAACGCATCGGGCGCGCGATCGACACCGGAAACCAATTCCAGCGACCCCAAGTGGACTCGCAGGAATTCCGCCCCCGCGGGAAGGAAAAACGCTTGCCGCAGCGACGTGCGGGCGGGGAACCCTTCGGACAATGTGGCGACGCCATTTTCGATGGAAACGCCGCCACGGGTGTCCCACGCCGATCCGTCACCGTCGAACATGCCGTCGCGAATGCCAAAGGTTGCACCGGAGGTGTCCGTCAGGGGTTCCGGGGGCAAGTCCGGCGGGTCGACTTCGGGGGCCGGGGGTGCCGGCGGACGCAGCCGGGTGTCCGATCCGGTCGATGGGTCGATCGGCGGATCGGGTGCGTCGCCGCCGCCGTCACCGGGTTCGGGGATGACGACTTCGAAACGGGGGTTGGTGACAAAGCGATCCGGCAACGTCAACGTCGACAGGATGCTGGAAAATCCAAAGTTCGCCGACAGCAACTGAGCATCGGCGATTGTAATCGCGCCGTCGGCATTGAAATCAGCGGCGACTTCAAAATTGCGTTCGCCCAGGAAGGAATTCATCGCGGCGGCCAGGCCTTGGCTGTCGAAGCCATCGACGTCGCCGTCGCGATCGATGTCGCCGACCACATCGACGCTCATCCGATATTGGCCTTCGGAATCCCCGTCGGCACCGGCAATACGAACCTGATACTGATCGGGACGCGTGATCGCAAACAACGCCACCGTTCGGTCGCCGTCAACACCGCGGGCCACGGGCTGCAGACCCAAGATTTGCGGCGTGGCCGTGACTAGGCGGCTGCGGTAACGTTCGCTGATCACCCGCACCCAAACGACTTCTTCCGCCGTGCGTCGGATTTGCGATTCGTCGATGGTGACCGCGTAGGTGTGCGACTGGCCGGCTTCGAGCGTGTCGATGACTTCGCGACCGGCAAAGTTGGCCGAACGACCCAAATCGCCACGCAGCGGTTCTTCGGACGGATACGCCACCGCGTCGCCGGGGCTTGCCACCGCGCCAGCACTGCCCGACAAGGCCGTCGCCAATTGGGCACCATCGGCTGCCGCGTAGCCATACCGATGCAACGATTCGTTGGTGGTTTGGCCGCTGGCCGCGTCGAAGGTTGACGCCGCGACTTCCACCAAACGACCGGCATCGTCGAAACGGTAATGCAAATCGGTCGTCACGTCGCTGGCCATTCCGTCAACTGCTGACCCGGGGATCCGCAGCGACGACAGCATGCCGTTTTCATCGGTGACAAACGAAACCAGGATCGCGTCATTCAAACGAATGCCCGCATCGGACCAATGCCAGGATTGGCCGTCGGACCAATCGATGCGTCGGAGGCCGCCATCTTTGTCAAGCGAATCGACGCGTCCGTCGGGATGCGTCAAACGATAGGGCGTCACGTCGATCGCGGGGCTGGCCGGATGATAGGGTGCGCCGCTGCGCGCGTCGAAGAATTGCTGTCCGCCGGCGGCCAACCAAACCAGTGGCGTTTGCAGTGAATATTCGATGCCGTCATCGGGCACCCAGTGCGCCCGGAATCGCGACACGCTGGTCCGCGCCAGCCAGTCCTCGTCCAGGATCGGATCAAAGGTGAAACCCGCGCGTCGTCCGTCTGGCAGGGTCAAGTAAACACGATCGCCCTGGCTGAGTGGCGAATAGACTCCGGCGGCTTCCAAATCGGCGGTGCCCGCGGCCGTGATGCGGCCCTCGACCGGTTGCGAATCGGCGGTGGAGGTGCGAGTCGACAAAAGATCCGCCGACGTCGTCAATTGCAGATCGGTTTCACCGGCGACCCATCGCCAGCCATCGCCGACCGAGGAGGTGCGAGTGGCGTCGAGGGAGCGATATTGCCGAATTAAATCAAGCGAATTGCCACCCAAGGTGATCGTCGCATCGATGTCGCTTCGCAAGAAAGCGTCGGGCTTTTCCGAAGAGACCATTTCGACTTCGCCAATCAGTTCCGCCGGTCGCCCCGAGATATCGCGGGCGCTCAAACGCAGCGTGTAAAAGCCATTTGCAAACGCTTGCGGATCGAGTGTCGCGATGCGGGTCTGGTCCAGTGGATCGTCGCCCGAGGCGATCGTTTCGTAGCGGTCCTGGCCGCGGCGAGCAATTTCCAGCGACCAGGCATCCAGGTTGGTATCGATCACACTGCCGATCAAATCCATCGCGCTGGTGATTTGTCGCGGTGGGTTCCAGGACAACACGGGGGCGTCCCGATCGGCGGGGTCACGAACGCGAAGCACCTCGGTGGTCTGTCCCGTCAGTCCATCGCGATCGCCGGCCGTGGCAAGCAAATGGATTTTGCCCGGATCGGTCACCGCGATGTCGGCTCCACCGTTTTCGTCCAGGGTGACCGCCTGGCCATCGACAAACAATTCCAATTGTTGCACCGGAGCGACGGAATCGGCGATCACCTGCACTCGCACAGTTTGTCCCGGCAATGCCGGGTAGCTGGGCGTGACAACGATCCGGACGTCCGGCGGCACGGGCATGGCCACCGATTTGATCACGTAATTTTGACGCGTTTCGGCGAGTCCATCGGTGGCTCGGACGTCGACCAGGAAATCACCGATTTGACCGGCGGCGGGAATCCAAGTCACCCGGCCCGTTTCCGCATCCAGCACCGCACCTTCGGGCAGGTTATAGGCGGCGTATCGTAGGGTTTGGTCGCTGTCGGGATCCGATGCGACGATGTCGAATTGGAGCGGCGATCCGACCAGCACTTGGTGTTCGCGCGACTCGACAACCGGCCGGCGGTTGATGTTGTCGACGACGATGGGGACTTCGATTTGATCGCTGGCACCGTCAGCATCCGTCAGGGTGAACTGCAGCGTGTGAATTCCCGCCGAGTCGTAATCGGGCGTCCAGCGAACGATACCGGTTGAAGGTTCGAAAAAGACGTCCGGCGGCAAGCCGGCGGCGGTTAGTGCCAGGGAGCCGCCGTCGAAATCGCCACCGGTGACCGTGAATTGCAGCACACCGCCTTCGCGGGTGTACTGCGTGCCCGGGTGAGCCAAAATGGGGTCGCGATTGACATTGGAAACACTCAGCCGAACACTTATTTGGGTCGTCGCCGATCCATCGCTGGCCGAAAACACCAAATCGTATTGGCCGGCGTGGTCAAACCCGGGCTGCCACGAAAAGTGTCCGGTCATGGGATCCAGCGTCGCACCGTCGGGCAGCCCGGCGGCCGAGTAGGTCAGCGGGTCGCCATCGGCATCGCTGCCGGCAAGATCCAGGTGGATCGATTCGCCTTCGTCGATCGTAAAGCTATCGCCAATTCCCAGCGTCGGCGTCTGGTTGTCAGTGCGCACCACGATCTCAAATTCAATCGTGTCGCTTTGAACCAGGGCGGGATCACCGGCACCGTCATCGGTCACCGTGACGACCACGTTGTAGACGCCGGCATCGGCGGTCGTCGGATCCCAATTCAATTGGAAACTGCCATAGCGTCCACCATCAACCAAACGCGCCTCGGCGGGCAGTCCGCTTAGCGATACTTGCAGCGGTTCCTGGTCCAAGTCGCTGACTTGAATCGGCAAACGCAGCAGATCATCCACCAGGACGACCTGCGATTGCACTGGCGAAAGCACCGGAGGATCATTGGGTGACAACACCGACACGATGAAGTCGTAGCGAATCGTTTCGATCGCGCCGCGACCGTATCCCTGGCCGTCATCGCTGGCGATCACCGAGAGCGTGTAATTGCCCCGATCGCCGACGTCTTGTCGCAGTGAAAAGTAACCGCTGCCATTGCCGTTGTCGGTGAAGGTGACAAAATCCGGCAGCGGCAGTCCCGTCAAGCCGTTGACGCCCTGCAGCGTGACCGCATCGCCGTCGGGGTCGGAAGCGAACACGGGAATGTCCAAGGCTTCACCGCGGTCAACTTCGACGTTGGGGATCGCATCGATCACCGGGCGGCGATTGAGTTCTCGGACGGAGATCGGCACCTCGCTGGTGACCGTGATTTCGTCACCCACTCCGTCGCCGTCATCGGTCGCGGTGAAACGGACGACGTAATCACCGGATTGGTCGAACCGGGGCGTCCACGAAAACTGTGCCGTTCCCACATCAAAGGTCGCGCCCTCGGGCAAGTTTTCGGCGCGATACCGGACCTTTGAAACCGCGTCGGGCGGATTCAGTGTGCCGTCGGCATTGCGAGTCGGCAAAACAAAGTTCGGATCATCCGGATCGCTGGCCGCCGTGACAAATTGCAGCGTGGATCCCTCGAACACCGACCAGCCTTGCATCGAATCGTAAATCGGTGCGGCGTTGGCGTTCAGCACATCGACAACGATCTCGGTTGTCGTGACTTCCGTCCCATCGCTGACCGTGATCGGGATGCGGGTTGGCGAAACCGCGTCGTGGCCAACCTCCCAACGAAGGGTTCCGTCGCGGGCGTCCAGCGTCGCACCACGGGGCAAAGCGGAACTGGTGATCAGCAGCGGATCGCCATCGGGATCCGTGGCGTCCAAACGCAGCGTCCAAACATCGCCCTGGCGGACGGTGAACGAATC
>JBCCRW010000341.1:0-6298 GCA_039201055.1 Planctomycetota bacterium
TATCGCCTGTTGACCGGTCGCGTGCCGAACCAGGAATGGTTTGATTCCCGAAAGTCACTGCCCGAACTGTTTCAAATGTTGGGCAAACGCGATCCCGAACTTCCCAGTTCGTTTCTTCGCAGCCGCGGCGAAATTCAGGGCGCCTCGCCGCCCAAAGGGACTCGGGATCGCGACTGGATCGAGCCGATCGCGGGGGACCTGGACTGGATCGTCGCCAAGTGCCTGGAGAATCGTCCCGAGGATCGTTACCCGTCGGCCGCCGCCTTGGCCGATGATTTGCGTCGACACTTGGCCGACCAACCCGTTTTAGCGCGGCCGCCATCACGCCGCGATCGTGTCGCCAAGTGGGTCCGCCGCAACCGGACTCTGGTGGCCGCGGCCAGCGTTGTCTTTGCAACCTTGACGCTGGGCTTGGCCGGCACCGTGGGATTCGCGTTGGATGCTCACGTGGCCAAACGTCGAGCCGACAACGCCGCCGACCAAGCCAATGCCAACGCGCGCCGCGCCACCCGCAATGCCGCCCGCGCCGACGCCAATCGCCAACAGGCACTCGATGCGGTTCAACAATACTTTATGGTCGCCGCCACCGAAGATTTGTTGGACCAACCCGGCCTACAACCGCTGCGTGAAAGGTTGTTATCACGGGCGCTAGAATTTTACGAGCGTTTGGGTGATGGCGATGGCGACGACGCGTCGCTTAGCCAGTGGGTGGATGCCCGTTGTCGCCACGCCGTGTTGCTGAAGAAACTCGGTCGACGCGACGACGCACTGCAGCAATTGCAGCTGGCCGAAGAACAGGCCGCATTGGCGGTCCAGCAGATCGACCCCAACGCGACACCGGCAGAGCGCTTCGATGTCTTTATCAACGTTGCGCGAGTGTCCTACTTGTTGGGTCTGCAGTATAGCAATCGGTCCGAACACAACCAAGCCGAATCGCATTTCAACGACGCGCTGCAATGGTTGGAAAATCCACCCGCTTGGGCCGCTAACATCGATCCGTTGCAGCCGCGGAGCGAATTTGATTCGCGAACACCACGAACGGTGCAGGCGGTTCTGACGGCAAACGTCTTTGATTCGCTGTCGCGATTGGCTCAAACACGGGGGCAAAGCGAAGCGTCAATGGAATACAACCAAGCGGGTATCCAGGCGATCTCCGCACTTGGCGTCGACGCCGATGATTACACTGTACGGGCCAATCTGGCGGATTTGATCGAAGCCCCAACCCAACAATTACCGCGTGAAGAAGCCATCGAGCGGCTTGGGCGGGTGATCGAAATCCGTCGCCGAATTGTCCAGCAGACGCCCGCTTCGCTATCCGACCGGGCCAGCCTGGCCCGCGTCGCGGAAAACCTGGCGTGGGAAATTTGGCGAGAGCAACCCGAACGAGCCAAGGCATTATTCACCGAAAGCGAACAACTACTTGAAGCGCTGCATCGGTCCAATCCGGCAGTCAAAAGTTATCGCTTGGACCTGGCTCGCGCGCTGGATTTGCATGCCTTCGCGTCGCACCAGTGGTCCTTGCAGGACAACGATCTGGACCGTCGCAAGGAGGGCATGAACAAGGCACTCGGTTTGTACCGCCGAGCCGAAAAGTTGCTGTTGAAAAATGATCCCGCCTACGTCGAGGGTACCGATGTGTTGCTGGATGCATCCAAGATCGATGAATCGGACAATCCACAATTGCTGGCGATGATTTACAACGGCATCGCGTTGATTGATCGCGACCTCAATCGGCCCGATGCATCCGAAGCGGCTTTTTTGGCGGCGCTGGAGATTCAAACCGCATTGATGCAGCGGTACCCGGATCGGCTGAAGCTGCACCTGGACACGTCGGGGACGTTGCACAATCTGGGCCGCATGTTCGAATACTTTGCCCAATATCGCAAAGCCGCGGATTATTTTCGGCGTGCCTTGGTGACCCGCGATCGGCTTCGCGAAGAGTACTCGACGTCCGTGCAGGTCGAGTTTTTTCGCGCCTCGTCGGTCTTATCGATGGGCACGTCGGTCTTGATGACCGGTGATCCCGAATACATCGCCCAGCACTATCGCCCCGTCACGCCGGTGGTGCAGCCAGTCGTACGAGGAAGCGGTCGGCTGACGGAATTGAACCTCCGCGAGGCAAAGCTGCTTGACCGCATGCGGCAGTTGAACGCATCGCTGTATCAGCCGATCGAGTTGGATGATTTGCGTCGCGAACTTGACGCGATTGAGATGTTCATCGCCGCTGACGCGTCCGATGGAAAAATCGATGGCGTGAATCTGTTGGCCGGTCAACTTCTCGCCGCGATGTCCCAACCGCAAGATCCGTCAAAGCCGCAAGATTCCGCCACCGGCACGTCGCCGACGAAGCTGCCTGCGGACGTCCGAAACGAAGCCTGGTCGTGTGCCCGGCAGTGGGTGCAGCGGTGCATTGACGAGCAAGTGATCTCGGCCGAGGAGGTCCTTTCGGATCCTTTGTTGGGCCAGTTGTTGTCGCCAGAGGCCGGAAGCTGATTTCGTAGCCGACCTTCGCTGGGAGCCGGAAGCAACTTGGAAACCATATGAAAATGGATACGAAACGATCCCCCGTCTCCGAGGCGAAACAAAGTAGCTCGCCTCGCCGAGGCGAATCCCACGGGTCCAAGTGCCGAAGGCACGGCCGGTTGTAGCCCCGGACGCAAGTCCGGGGACCGCTGGCCGAACTGTCGATCAGTGAGCGGCGAGGCGCTAGCCGCCGGTACCCCGTGAGCAGAACACGGCATCTAACAGCCCGTTTCTGCCGTCGCTCCGCGACTTGAGATTCGTTGTGAGTTCGTGACCCCGGACTTACGTCCGCGGCTGCAACCTTCCATCGCTTCGCGATTGGGGTGCAGCAAAGGTGCACGGGCCCGGCTCGCGGCACCGGCCGCAATCTCGGCTCACCGGTGCAAGTGATTGTATGGACGCACGAACGTTCCCTGCCCTTCGCGGCGGTTTGCGAGGAATGACCGCGAAGCGGTCAAAGACGGTAGCCGTGGGTAAGCCAGCCGAGCCTGAGGCGAGAGCTTGCGCCACCCACGGTCGACGAGCACCGACCCACCCACTCGGTCCCGCGATCACTTTATTCATTCCGCATCCGCCAAGAATCGTCGGGATGCGGAAATCCGAGTTGCTTATCGACTTGATTGACCAACCGCTGGCCGGCGAAAAAGCGTTTCAAATTTTCGCACGCCAGATCCGTTGTGTCGTCAACTCGGCGGGCCGATTGGGCGCCGACGTGCGGGCTGATCAAGACGTTGTCCCGGAGCCAGAGGGGGCTGTCGGTGTGTAGTGGTTCGATTTCGGTGACGTCCAGGCCCGCCGAGCCCACCTGGCCCGAGTCCAAGGCCGCGACCAAGTCACCTTCGACAACCACGCCGCCTCGGGCGACGTTGATAAAGCAAACACCGGTTTGCATCTGAGCAAAACGATCGGCGTCAAACAAACTTTTTGTGTGGGCGTTCAGCGGCAGCGTGGCGATCACGATATCGGATTGCCGCAACAACGTTTCCAGTTCGCCGGCGGGCAACAACGCGGACACTTCGTCCGGGCAGCGGACGGGATAATAGTCGGTGGCGATGATCTTGACGTCCCAGGGCCCCAGTGCGCGGGCGATCGTTCGACCGTTGCCGCCCAGTCCCACGATGCCAACGGTTTTGCCGCGTAAATCATCGGTGGGACGGCGAATGAATTCACGGCGAGTTTCGGCATCGATAAACGTTTTGACTTTTCGCAGCAGTCCGAACAGCAGGGCAAAGGTTTGCTCGGCGACCTGGGGCGCGAAAAGGCCCGAAGCACTGGCGACGGGAATGTCGGAATCGATGACGCCGGGCACCAAGCAATGGTCCAAACCGGCTGCCGACGATTGAATCATCTTCAAACGTTTTGCTCGCAGCACCCGGTCCCAATCGACCGGCACCTTGGCGTGACCGATGAAGATATCCGCCGAGGGTAGGAGTTCATCAATCCGCTGCTGTCCCGCATCGATGACTTCGCACTGGGGCGCCGATCGCCGGATCTGTTCGACGTGGGCGTCCGTGACGGGGTAACATAGAACGATGCGCATGACGATGTTCAGCGGTCGGAAACGTGAGGGGCAAACGATGATCGTTTGGCGTCGCTTGGTGCTGTTTTGTTTCGCATCGCTGTTCGGCTTGCAAGCGGTTGGCTGGGAAAGGCCAAGCTTTCGGGCGTCGAAGCTTCAATTCGCCGACCACGAATTGATCGCCGCGCTCCGCTTTGGCCACGATGGCTACAGCTTGGACGAAGTGTTGATTCGGGACGATCTTCGCATCGCGGTGCTGGCGTCGCTCGCCCACGCTCACCGCGGTAAAACACGGACGGTGGTGGCCCGGATTGAGCCGGCCGACGAGCGGCGTGTGTGGCATCGTTTATTGAATTTGCGCAAGGCGGGAAAGTTGCCGTTGCGAGTTTCGCGTCGCGGCAAACGTGTTTCGCCGGACATTTTTCCGGTGGCCGAAATGGCGGCCCGAACGGTTCTGGACCGTCACCGAATCACCGTGGATGGCTTGCTGGTCGATCCGCGGATGCTGCGTGAATTGGACCAGGAGGCCCGCCAAATGGACCCCAATACGGACCGTTATGCAATTTGCAAGGCGGTGTTGGGATTGCGAAAACGCCGAAAACTGAAACCGGAATTGGTGCTGCGAGTGGCCGACTGGGATCGCGAAATTCAAACGCATTCAGTGGACGATTTGAAGCGAGGTTTGAACAAGGGTTCGGTGCCCTCGGAACCGGGAGTCTATCTTTTTCGTGGGTCGGAGGGTTATCTTTACATTGGCGAAGCAAAGAATTTGCGCGAGCGTTTGAGGACTCATTTGGAACACAGCGATCGCGTCGCGCTGGGCAAACACTTGGCCGAATTTGCCGCGGAAGTGTCGGTCGAAATTCACCGCTTTGATCCGCAATCGCCTGGAGGAAAAACGGAGGCCCGCCGGGCCTACGAAAGCGAGTTGATTCGCAGCCGCCAGCCACGGTTCAACGTCCGACCTTGATCCCGAAAGAACGCCCGCATGATTTGCATCACCATCAACGGAGAGCCCAAGTCGCTGGACCCCGTCTCCGGCCAGGCACTGACCATTGAAGTTTTGCTGGCTTCCATCGAAACGCCCCCGAATTATTTGGCCGTCGAGCAGAACGGCGAGGTCGTGCCGCGAGAACGCCACGGCGACGTTTTGGTGCGCGATGGTGACGAGATCGAACTGGTCACCCTGGTGGGTGGAGGTTGATGGGGATGGAGGGTTCTTCGGCAGCGTTGCGGGTGGGCGAGCATCTGCTATCGAGTCGCTTGATCGTCGGCACCGGCCGCTACGACACGATGGCCCAGATGCGCGATTCGATTCAGGCATCGGGCGCGGACTGCGTCACCGTGGCGGTGCGTCGCGAAAAGCTTTACGAGCGTGGTGGCCAGAACATTCTTGATTTCTTGGATTTGGATCGGCTGACGCTGCTGCCCAACACGGCCGGTTGCTACACGGCGACCGACGCGATTCGCGCCGCCAAGCTGGGCCGCGAGCTGTTACGGATGCTGGGCAATCCGGGATCGGACTGGGTGAAGCTGGAGGTCTTGGGTGATAGCAAGACCTTGCTTCCCGATCCGACTGAAACGCTGGTCGCGTGCGAGGAGCTGGTCAAAGAGGGTTTTCGAGTGCTCTGTTACACCAGCGATTGTCCGGTGACGGCGGTCAAGTTGAAACGGGTGGGCGCGGCCAGCGTGATGCCGGCGGGAAGTCCAATCGGCAGTGGGCAGGGCCTGCTGAATCCCAATTCGCTGCGAATCATTTTGGAATACTTGAAGGCCGACGATCCAGATTATCCCGTCATCATCGACGCGGGCGTGGGGACGGCCAGCGACGTTAGCGAGGCGTTTGAATTAGGTGCCGACGGGGTGTTGCTCAATACCGCGATCGCTCACGCGCGAGACCCAATTGGGATGGCTCGGGCGATGAAGCACGCGGCGATTGCGGGCCGTTTGGCATTCGTGTCCGGCCGCATTCCCAGGCGTTTGTACGGAACGGCCAGCAGCCCTCGTGAGGGCGTGATCAGCACTCGACCCTACGGCAGCGAGGCGCTAGGAGAATCGACAGAACTCGGAAGTCATTTGGAGCAGGTGGAGCCTGCAAGAGATTGGGTTCCACGACAGAGCCAATGACCGAGGAGCGGTCAAAGACGGTAGCCGTGGGTAAGCCAGCCGAGCCTGGGGCGAGAGCTTGCGCCACCCACGGTCGACGAGGGCCAACCCACCCATTCCGTCCCGCGATTTCGGCGGCTTCGCCGCCGA
>JBCCRW010000342.1:0-6294 GCA_039201055.1 Planctomycetota bacterium
CGACCCGAGCAAGGAAAAGAAAAAGGACGCCATCGAGGTCGCGCCCGACCGAATCAAGCGGGCGACCGTCATTCGCCGGCCGGACGAATTGCCCGAACCGGTGTACCATCGGGTGCTGGGCGCCCCAACAACGTCCAGCGACTGAGTGCGAATCCATCATTGAGCTACCGAATTCAAAATTAGCCGATGGGCGTTAGCCCCGGTTTCCACGTAGTGGACGAGGCGATGAGTCCCCGGTTTCCACGTAGTGGACGAGGCGATGAGTCCCCGGTTTCCATGTAGTGGGCGAGGCGACGAGTCCCGAAACTCCGGAATCGTCGCGTTGCCCACGGCAGCTTTCGCCACCTTAACTTCAGCGGTTCCTCAATCAGGGTCGGGAACATAGTGCCAAGTTTCAGCGACGAATTGCAAAGCGACATCGCCAAGATGTTGCTGGAATATCGGCTGGACTTTTGGTTGGCGTCGGTTCTGGTCTGGGCCGCGTTCGGGTTGGTTTGGGCGGTGCTGGCCAGCCGTGGCAACTACACCCGGGCGATGGCGGTGTTGGCCGCCCTGCTGACACTTGGAAACTGGGTGACTTGGATCTCCGCAGAGGCCACGACACGTGCCGAGCGGAACCGTTTAGTCGCCAGCTTTAGTGGTTTGGCGCCGACGTACGCAATCGAATTTGCCCGGTTGAACCATCATCGTCTTCGCTTTGATACCCCCGCCGATGATCCGGACTACTTGACCATTTGCCGGGCGCAAGTGGATTGGCTGGCCGTCAATCCATCGATATCGGACATTTACACCTTTGGTTTTGACGACAACCAGCGACCGAGATTCTTGGCCGATTCGAAAACGGACTACACCGGTGACGGTGACTTCGATGATGAAAACGAAGGCCCGACGCCGATCGGAAAAATGTGGGAGGGCGATTATGACACCGGTCCCATGTACGCCGCACTCGGTGGGCAATGCGTCGTTTTTGACGAAGATGATTACGAAGACCAATGGGGCAATTGGGTCTCCGCCTATTCTCCCATTCGCGCCCCCGACGGAAAGATCAATGCCCTGGTCGGGGTCGATTTCCGATACGCCGATTGGGTGTCCGGAATGCTTGAAAGCCGCCTGTCGGTTTTGGGCCGCGCGGTCGCCATCGCGGCGGCCATCATCGGTCTGGCATCCGTAATCGGTATTCTGCGGCGGTCGCTAAAAATCGAGCGGATGGTCCATCGGCAATTGGCCGTCGCGCACGACGAAGCCGAACGTGCCGCAAGACGGGCACAGGCCGCCGAAGCGGTCAAGGGAGAATTCTTGGCCAACATGAGCCACGAGATTCGAACGCCAATGAATGGCATCATCGGCATGGGCGAATTGCTCGCCCAAACCGATTTGGACGACGAACAACGACAATATCAAACGCTCGCCCTGGATTCGGCCAGGACCCTGCTGGATCTGCTGAACGATGTGCTGGATTATTCAAAAATCGAAGCCGGCAAACTGGTTTTGGAATCCGTCGAATTTGATGTGGGCGAGGTTGTCGGTGGGGCGATCCGTGCGCAGTGTGCCCGGGTGGCCGATAAACCGGTCGAATTGATTTTGGACATCCACGCGGACGTGCCCGACCGACTGGTCGGCGATCCCACTCGGATTCGGCAGGTCGTTTTGAATTTGATTTCCAATGCCATCAAATTTACCGACAGCGGCGAAATCGAATTGTCCATGCAACTGGTTGCACCGGAGTCCGTGGAAACGCAATATGCGATCGCCATTCGCGATACCGGTGTCGGGATTCCCGCCGACAAACTGGGCACGATTTTTGAATCATTTCGCCAAGCCGATGCGTCCACAACGCGAGTCCGCGGCGGCACGGGGTTGGGACTGGCGATCTGCAAGCAACTCGCCGAAGCCATGCGTGGCACTTTGCACGTCGAAAGCCAGCCCGGGGCCGGCAGCACGTTCACCCTAACGCTGCCCCTGAAAACGGGCGCCGGCCAGGGCAGTCCGCGGACCAGCCCGCGGCGGGCCTGGCAAAAGAAACGCTTCGCCGGCCGCATTGCAATGGTCGTCGATGACCATCCAACCAATCGCCTATTGTTCGCCGAAATGCTGCGTGCCGGTGGCTTGGAAGTCATCGAATCCGAGGACGGCGTCGCCGCCATGCGGCAACTCAAATCGCTTTCACGCCAGGGCCGCACTCCCGACGTCCTGCTGGTCGATGGCTTGATGCCCAACATGGACGGCTGGGAGTTTGCCGAACAAATCAATGCACTGGAGTCGCTGGATAAGGTCCCCTTGGTGCTGCTGACGTCGATGGATGCCAACCGCCGGGGAATGCGTTCGATCCCCCCGCGGGTGGATCGTTTGTTGCTCAAACCGGTCGGTCGTTGGCAATTGATCGAGACGATCGATCCACTGCTGCGTGTCGGCCGCGACGGTGGCGATTTTGATGCGGCCGCCAGCGGTATGGCAACGCTATGGGAATCCGCCGACCATTCCCCGACGGTGCTGCCGCGCCGCGTCCTGTTGGTCGAAGACAATCCGATCAACCGCAAGGTTGCCGAAACGATGTTGTCCAAACGTGGGCACCACGTTCGTTTGGCCGAGGACGGTGTCGAAGCACTGGAGTTGCTTAAAAAACGAACTTTCGACTTGGTGCTGATGGATCTGTATATGCCCAACATGGGCGGCCTGGAAGCGACCCGCAAGATTCGCGAGCGTGAATCCCGCGATGCTTCGCAGTCGCCCTTGCCGATTTATGCGGTGACCGCAAACCATTCGCCGGTGGATCGAGAAAAGTGCAAGGCGGCGGGCATGAATGGTTTTTTGTCAAAGCCTTTCCAGCCGGAACAGTTGTTCGCCATCGTCGAACAGGCTTTCGCACCTGAGCAGGAAGTCTCTACCGAGCAGGAAGTTTCGACCCGGCATCTCGCCGCGACCGACAGCCCGGAAGCCAGCACCGTGAAAGGTCCGAGCACCGTGACTGAGGCGGATGTTCTGGAAAATGCGAACGGCTTCACGGCTGCCGGCGACGTCGAAAAGGTCAGCGGCGATGCGGTGGCGGGCCGGCCGGCGCCCGCCTCGCAAATCGATCCGGAAGTCCTCCGCAGCCACACCGGCGGCGATGCGGCGTTGGTCGACACGATGATCGATTTGTTTCGCGGCGAGATGGACGTCCAATGGCCGTTGTTGCTACGCAGCCGCGAATCGGAATCCTGGAACGAGCTCGCCGAAGCCGCCCATCGAATGAAGGGATCCGTGTCGATCTTTGGAGCGACGCATTGCCGCGAGCGTTTTTCGAAGTTGCAGGATTCGGCGAAACAGCATGCCGCCCAACAATGCGACATTCTGATCCAAGAGTTGACGCCACGGCTCCAAGACCTGATGGATGAATTGGACACGCTGGAAGTCGCTCGGCAAAACGCTACGCTTTGAATGATTCACACGCCTTGTTGCCTTTAGCCCCCTGTAGACGATCCCATCATGCCGCGATTCATTGGACTGCTTTGCCTGTTTCTACTCGCCGCTCCGCATGCGACGGCCGAACGACTGACACCCGAAAAACTTTGGGACTTGGCCCGCATTGGCGACGCCGCTGTCTCCCCGGACGGAACGACGCTCGCGTATTTGGTCACCCGCTACGACCTTGCCGAAAACGGTAGCACCGCGTCGCTGATGCTCTTGCCGCTGGACACGACGATTGAAAATTTGGGCAAGACCGGCAATCGCGTCGCCACCGGATTCGACACACCCCTGGCGGCCGCCAAGCCCATCGCCGTCCTCCGCGATGTCAAAGGCATGCATTCGCTTGGCTGGCTGCCGCACTCAAGCGGCGACAAACTGGTCTACATCTCGCCCGGCGCCGTCGATTCACCGAACGAATCGAGCGCTGATCCCGAATCCGCCAGCGACAAGCCGGACGATCCAGATGCCGACAAAGACGATGGTGACGGCGACGACTCTGACGATGCGAAAGCGCCGCAAGCGTTTTTGATCGCCCCCGAAGCGGGTGCCGAACCCAAACAATTGACCTTTGTTGCCGACGGAATCGCCAACTTGAAGCCGTCGCCAAGCGGCACCGCGATCGCCTTCACCGTCGATATCAAACTGGATCGCACGGTCAACGAGTTGTACGAGGATCTTCCCAAAGCCGATGCGCGAATCATCGACGGATTGTTGTACCGTCACTGGAATCAATGGCACGATTACAAATACAGCCATTTGCATCTGGCGCCCGTGGACGCCGCTGGCAACGCCGGCCCGCCCGTTGATTTGATGGGTTCAATGAAGGCGGATTGCCCCGTTCCTCCGTTCGGCGGCAGCGAACAATTTGAATTTTCGCCGAGCGGGAAGCAAATCGCGTTGACTTTGAAACTGGTCAACAATCCGGCCGAAAGCACCGACACAAACGTATTTGTCATGGACCTGGATCGTCTGCTCGAAACCTCAGGTGATGACGCCGAGGGTGCCCGTCAAGTCGACGCCGAGGGTACCCGCAAACGGCGTTTGGCGATGCGAAATCTGACCCCGGGAATGCCCGGCTATGACATGGAACCGCGTTACAGCCCCGATGGGTCGACAATCGCGTTTCATTCGATGCGGCGGGCCAGCTTTGAATCAGACCGAAACCGCATCATGAAGGTTTCCACCACCGGTTTGGGCTTGGTCGAAATCACCTCGGGGCTTGACCAAACCGCCCACAATGCGACGTGGTCGGATGATTCCAAAGCGTTGTACTTCTCCAGCGAAACTCGGGGCACCGACCAGATTTATCGCATTGATGCGGACGCCTCGGAATTGTCGACCGTTTCAAGCGGGCGATTCAATTTCGCGATCGTCGGAGTGGTGCCGCAAACCCGTTTTCTTGTCGTCCGCCAGCAGAACATGCTGCGGCCGACGGAATTGGCGCTGTTGGACACCCAGTCCACCAGCGTGACGACCATCACCGACGTCAACGGAGACCTTTATAAGAAATTGGAATTGCCACGCATCGAAGAACGCTTCTTCACGGCAACCGATGGCAAAAAGATCCAAAACTGGGTGATTTTGCCGCCCGATTATGACGAAAACACGTCGAAAAAATGGCCGCTGTTGACATATTGTCAGGGCGGTCCGCAGGGGCAAATTGGGCAGTGGTTTTCCTATCGCTGGAACTTTCACTTGATGGCCGCAAAGGGGTACGTCGTGCACGCGGTCAACCGCCGTGGTCTGCCCGGTTTTGGTCGGCAGTGGAATGACCAAATCAGTGGCGACTGGGGCGGTCAAGCGATGCAGGACATCTTGGCGTCGGTCGATGGGATGATTGCCGACCCCAGCATCGATCCCAAGCGAGTCGGCGCGGTGGGTGCCAGCTTTGGCGGCTACACGGTGTACTGGTTGATGGGCAATGCGGGCAGCCGCTACGCCGCGATGATTTCACACTGCGGTGTTTACAATTTGGAAAGTATGTATGGTGCGACCGAGGAATTATTCTTTGTCAATTGGGACCTTGGCGGGCCCTATTGGAAAAGCCAGGAGGTGGCCGATGAATACCGGCAATTTTCGCCCCACCAATTCGCCGGCAATTGGAAAACCCCGCTGCTGGTGATCCATGGCGAAAAGGATTTCCGAGTCCCGGTGACACAGGGTATGGAAGCCTTCACGGCCGCGCAGGTGCAGGGAGTTCCCAGCCGTTTCTTATATTTTCCCGAAGAAGGCCACTGGGTGATGTCGCCCCAAAATGGCGTTTTGTGGGGCCGCGTTTTCTTTGATTGGCTCGATCAGCATCTCGCCGAATGAGCCCCGCGATTCCAATTGGAAAACAAAGCAGCCCGGCTCTCCGAGCCGGAGGATCACAGCGGCATCGCCATTCGCCTCGGAGAGGCGAACTACTTTGGCGAAGCAACTCAGTAGCACGCCTCTCCGAGGCGTTTCTATGTCTTCGCCGCGGAGCGGCGATCTACTTTGAAGTTGTTTTATTGCAGATCAATCGCGAATCGATGGTAGTTGGTAGCCCCGGACGCAAGTCCACGGACCTGGCTCACAGCGAATCTCAAGTCGCGGAGCAACGACAGGAACGAGGATCGCATTGATAGGGGCAACGGGTCGGGTGTGAGGGGGCAGGAGACTGCACGTCGTTTGATCTAGCCCTCTCTCCCCCGTCAATTTGATCCGAGGAACGAGGATCAAATTGATGGGGGAGAGGGTTGGGGTGGCCTGGCGCACTGAGTCGGAATTAGGCAAGCTAGGCAAAGATCGACTGTTTAAAAATGTCCGCTCGTATTTGGGTATTTTGCCGAAAAGTTTTTCAGTCACAGCATCGAAACCAAAGGA
>JBCCRW010000343.1:0-6281 GCA_039201055.1 Planctomycetota bacterium
GGCCGCGCCAGTGAGCCGAAGGTGTGGCGACAGCCACGCGTCGGGTCCGTTAACGTTTGCTTCCGCAGATCACGTCTCAATGTAAGGACCCGGCTCCCGGCTGTCGCCGGAATCTCGGCTCACCGGGAAACCGACCGCGCCAGTGAGCCGAAGGTGTGGCGACAGCCACGCGTCGGGTCCGTTAATGTTTGCTTCCGCCGATCACGTCTCAATGCAAGTACCCGGCTCCCGGCTGTCGCCGGAATCTCGGCTCACCGGAAAACCGGCCGGGCAGTTGGCCCCTTATCTTGTCGCATTTTGGCGCTCCACTAGGTGCCGGGGATTTTTTTCTTTCGCGATTGCAAATAATACGCCCAAATCATCCGGGTCGCGACGCTGCGGAAGGGCCGCCAATCCTGCGACCGTTGCAGCAGCGTTTCCCGGTCGCGGAGCGATTCGTCGCCCAAGTCGACCGCGCCGTTAACCAATGCAAGATCGCCAACGGGGAAAACATCGCTGCGGCACAAACTCAACATCAGGATCATGTCGGCTGACCAATCCCCCAAGCCCAGTTGGGACGTGATTTGTTCGCGCACCTGGTCATCTTCCTTGTCGGCCAGATGACGGATGGGAAACCGCCCGGCCAGGCACTCGGCCGCCAACGTGTCCGCGTAGCGAGCCTTTTGGCGGCTGAAACCAAGCTGCCGTAAACCGTCCTGGCCCAAGGTCCGAACCGCCTTTGGAGAAACACGCTTATTCGGGCACGCCTGTTTCAACTTCGAATGCGTGCTCCATGCCGACGACAGTGAAACCTGTTGTTCCAGAATCGTGCGGATGAACGTTTCGAAGGTTACCGGACGCTTCCACAGCTTCGGCCGGCCGCCAACATCCAATGCTCGTCGCATCATCGGATCCGCTTGGGCCAACGCCTCGGCGTGATGAACGAGTGATTCGCGGTCCAGCGTGATCGATTTCAAAGCAGCGAATCGAGTTCTTCGGTCAGCGTGCGGAAACGCTCCAGGGTCGTCGCAACGGGCTCGGGCGAAGTCATGTCGACGCCCGCATCACGAAGCAAGTCCAGCGGATCTTTACTGCACCCGCCCTTCAGGAAATTAAGGTACTGATCTCGCTCCGCATCGCCACCCTCCAGCACCCGCCGCGCAAGCGCCACGGCCGCCGACAAGCCCGTCGCATATTTATAAACATAAAACGCGCGGTAAAAATGCGGGATGCGGAAGCATTCCAATTCCAATTCTTTGTCAATCGAAAACTCGGGCCCGAAATACGCGTCTAACAATTCGCGATAAACACTTTGAAAGGATTGGACCGTTAACGGCTCGCCAGCTTCCGCCATTTCATGTGTGCGTTTTTCAAATTCCGCGAACATGGTTTGCCGCACCACCGTCGCCCGCAGGCTGTCCAATTCGCTGCCGATCAGATAGGCCCGCCGGCGCTTGTCGTCCACTTCACGAAGCAGGTGTTCGGTCAGCAATTGTTCGTTGAACGTACTGGCAACTTCGGCGACAAAAATCGTGTAATTGTAATATTCAAAAGGCTGGTGCTTGGATGAATACCACGAGTGCATCGAGTGGCCGGCTTCGTGGGTCAAGGTGAACACGTCTTTGGGATCCTCTTCCTTGAAGTTCATCAAGATGAAGGGGTCGCCATCAAAAGAGCCACAGCTGAAGGCGCCGCTTTGCTTGCCGCGGTTGGGATAGCGATCACACCACCGGCCGCGCAGCCCTTCTTCCAAAACGCCGCAATATTCCGAACCCAGCGGCGTCAGGGATTGCAGCAACACATCCACCGCTTGGTCCCACGTGTGGTGTTCTTCGATGTCCGACAGGATCGGCACGTAGGTGTCGTAGTGATGCAGCGAATCGAGCCCCATCTTTCGCTTGCGAACATCGAAGTAATGATGCACGCTGGGCAGCGCATCGCGGACCGTCGAGATCAAATTTTCATACACCGCGACGGGCATGTTGTCGGGAAACAACGACGCTTCCAAGCTGGATTCATAGTTGCGTGCCCGAGCGTAATAAACGTCCCGCTGGATCGATCCCGACAGCGTCGCGGCAAAGGTGTTTTCGTGATCCTTGAATTGTTGGTAATACTGGTGGAACGCCTTGCGGCGGATCCGCTGCTCCGGGCTGATCAAAAGCTGGCTGAACGTGGCGTGGGACAATTCCAGCTTGCGACCCCGGTGATCTTCGATTTCGCCAAAACGTAGATCCGCGTCATTGAGTTGCCGAAACGCGTTGGAGGCGGCGCCGGCCATTTCGCCCTGCATCGCCAGCAGACGTTCCTCGTTTTCGGTCAACGTGTGCGGCCGGTAACGGATGATGCGTTCCAGTTGCAACCGAAAGGGTTCCAGCAACGGATCGGCCAAAAATGCCGACATCTTCGCGTCATCGATTGCCAACAATTCCGGCCGCATATACGACGCCGCCTGGCCGGCACGAACGGCCAGGTTTTGAAACCGCATTTTGAGCGCCTGAAACTCACTGGCCCCCTGGTCCTCGGTGGTCTTCAGAAACGCATAGGTCCCCAAACGTTCGGCCAGGCGGTCCATTTGGCTGTCGAATCGCAACGCCTCGGCCAGCGTCGCGGCGGATTCGCCCAGCCGACCCTGATATTGGGCAAAGCCGTCCAAGCGGCTTTCAAACTTCGCAAAGTCGCTCTCCCACGCCCCGGGGTCCGCGTACAAGCTGGACAGGTCCCACGTGTTCTCGCTGGAAACCTCGTGGCGTTCGGGCAGGGTCACCGTCGACATTAACGCTCAGTCCTTTGAAGGGGGGAGATCGGGGCCTTTGAAGGGGGAGATCGGGGCATCGTTTGGCAGCCGCCGTTTTACCCGCCAATGGGCATTTGACCAACAATCATCCAGATGCCGGCATATTGGATGGCGGCGGCCGAACAAACGAACAAATGCCAAACGACGTGGTAATAGCGACGTCTGCGGTCGTACATCAAAAAGTACACCCCGGCAGTGTAAATGATTCCGCCGACCAGCATCATTAGGCAGATCGAAATTGGCGTGTACCAATACAATGCCACCGCCGGCGCCCAGCCCAGCGCGACGTAGGACGCCGGGGACATGGAATTGATCTCGTGGTGGGCCAGCAGCTTTTTCCCCATACCCAGCAGCGCCGCGATCCACATCGCCGCAATCGTCAAGCTGCGAATCGGCTCGGGAGCATAGGCCCAGGCGATCGGTGTGTAAGTACCCACGATCATCGTATAGATAACGCCCTGGTCCCAGGCACGAAAGGTGTTCAACCAAGGTTGTTTCAAGAACGTATGCGACAATGTCGAACACGCAAACGTCGCAATCACGGTCGCCATATAAACGCCGCAGGCGATCGCCATGGAGGTTTGCTTGGCCCCCGCACCGTGGCACAACGCGAGCAGCCCAATGACGGCGATGCCCGCGGCCAATCCATGCGACAGGGCGTTGGCCCATTCCTGGTCCAATTGAACGGGCGCGTCACCGTGCGGCGGCGCGACGGAGGCAACCTCCGGTGCATTGGATTGATTCCCGGCGTCGTTCGAATGACGCGCGTCTGTGCGATGCGTTGTCCCCAAAGGACTCAGCGTCTCGGAAGGACTCAGTGTTTCAGAGGGACTCAGTGTTTCAGAGGGACTCAGTGTTTCAGAGGGACTCAGTGTTTCAGAGGGACTCAGTGTTTCAGCGGGTCGCAGGGGCTCTGCCGAATGCAGACGCGCACGCTGGGATGTGGGGAGTGTGGTGCTCAATGGATTTCGGGAAAGGCGTGGTTTGCGGGCGGCCGATCAGGCCGCGTGTCCAAGCATTCATTCCGCATCCGTGGAATCTTTCGAGGCTTTCGTTTGCCCCGAGACCCAGCCACCCTGCTGCATCCAAGTCCAACATAAATCCAACCAATGATCGGTCGATTGACCCGCGTTGCGGCCGCCAAAACCGTGCCCGCCGCTGGAGAACACGTGCAGTTCGCTGGGCACTTTGGCGTCCAACAATGCGTGGTGCAAATCGGCACTGCTCTTGGACGGAATTCGATCATCCGCCGCATGCGCGAAAAACATCGGCGGTGCATCGGAGTTCACGACCAAGCCATCGGCCAACTGGCCGCCGGGACTGGACAGGTAAGCCGGATAAACCAGCACGGCAAAAGCGACTTTGGGCGATGCTCCGGCCTGTAACGAATCGGACGGGTTCAACACGCATTGGGCAACCGTGTGGCCGCCCGCCGAAAAGCCCATCAGTCCGACCGACTCGAACGCCGGCTGTCGATCATCCCCCTGCTTGAGCAGTGCAATGGCCCGGCGACAATCCTGGACCGGCGCCTGGTAGCGGACCGGCTCGGCCGCCGTCGGGCAGCGATACTTTAAAACGGCCGCTGACAAACCGCGTGACGCAAACCATGCCGCAATTTCCGTGCCCTCCAAATCCCAGGCCAGGATGTGAAAACCGCCGCCGGGGCAAATCAGCACAACGGTTTTGGACGGTCCCGCGACCGGATGGTACACGTGCATTTCCGGGGAACGGACATACTTCAGTCGCATGACCGGCTTGCCGGCGACCTTGCGGCCGTTCGCATCCGTCGTATCCCGCTCGCTTTCGGTGGGTTCGTTCCAAGCGGGAACTTCGCCCTCGGGCCACAACTTTTTGACCATCACATCGGCGTGCTTTGCGTCAGCCGGCGTCGACTGGGTCGGCGTGGACGGGTCAACGACCGTCAGGCCCAGCAGGGCCAACAAAAATGAAACGCAAATGGGACCGGCCGGGGAATGGGGGATTTGCGGCGACTTTGCGGCTGCCGCCATCGCGGGATTGTAGTTGCCAGCGTGTTTGCGAAACAGATGCGGGTGTTTCGAAGGTCAACGCCTCGGAGAGGCGTGCTACTCTGGCGTGCTACTCTGGCGTGCTACTTTGCGCTACATGGCGCCGCTGGCCCACTGCATCCCGATCGCACATAGGTAGGCCAGGTACGTCCCCAACGCGTAACCGAGCACCGATAGCAGCACCGCCACCGGCGTCAGTGAAGGATGGAAGGCCGCCGCGACCACCGGAGCACTGGCCGCACCGCCAATGTTCGCTTTGCTGCCAACGGCCAAAAAGAAATACGGCGCGCGAATCAACTTGGCGACCGCAAACATCAAACCGACATGGATGATCATCCAAATCAGGCCGACCGAGAACAGGCCCAAGTGTTTTCGGATCGCCAGGATGTCCATTTTCAAGCCGATCGTCGCCACCAAGATAAAAATGAAAACGGTTGCGATTTTTGAAGCCCCGGCGCCCTCGTAGTGCTTCACCCGAGTGAACGACAGACCCACGCCCAGAGTCGTCGACAACACGACCAACCAGAACAGCGAACTGTCCAAACTAAATTTGGCCAATTGCGGTGCTTCGTTTTGGATCCATGTCGCTAGATGGCTGGCGAACCATTTACAAACGCCGGTGCCGCCAAACGCGATCGCCAGCATCACCATGAAGTCGACGCTGCTGGGAATGCGATTTCGTTTTTCAGCCAAGTCGACCATCTTTTGTTTCAGCGCTTCGATGCTGCTGGAGTCGGCTTTCAAAAAGCGATCGATCGCGTCGGCGCGATCCACGCCCAACAGCAAGAACAGCATCCAAAATTCGGCCACCAAAACATCCACCGTGACCATGGTGGTAAACAAGTCGCCACTGGGATTGAACATCTCCTTCATCGCAACTTGGTTGGCACCGCCGCCAATCCAGCTACCCGCCACCGTCGCTAAGCCCCGCCATGCTTCACCATCGCCGGTTTGCAACCATTCGGGCGCGACGGCGCTGACCAGCAGGATCGCGATCGGTCCGCCGATGACCACACCCAACGTGCCCGTCAGAAACATGATGAGCGCTTTGGGGCCCAGGCCGATGATTGCGGGAATGTCGATGCTGATCGTCAACAAGATCAATGCCGCGGGCAAAAGGTAACCTTTAGCCACGTCGTAGAGCTTGGATTCTTCCAAGGACACGATGCCGGTCATCGGTAACACCGATGGCACGAAGTAGCACAACAAGATCATCGGCGCGACCTTGTAAAACTTTTTCCACGCCGGCGAATCCAGCGACGCGGTGTAAAAAATCGCGCCCAGGATCAACGCCAACATGCCAAAGATCACCGCGTCGTCGGTGATGGGAAACCACCCCGCGACCGCGGCGGCAACTGGATCACCGGTAACGGGTTCTCCGGCAGCTGGGTTTCCGGAACTGGGATCTCCGGTGATGGCGTTCGCGGCGACTTCGGCGATGGATGTTCCCGAGTTCGAAGCAGCAGCGGCGGCCATGGCAA
>JBCCRW010000344.1:0-6251 GCA_039201055.1 Planctomycetota bacterium
CGTCGCTTGAAGCTCCAGTCGCGGCTCACAAACATCGTCCGCAGCTGAGCCGCTGGCCGAGCTGTCAGCGAATCCACGGGTAACTAACTCTGACTCCTTCCCCGGCTCCGCCTGAGAACGCAATGTCTTGGAGGCTCCCACCTCCCTGTCCAGCGCGCGATACCCGGCCCGTCGCTTGAGGCTCCAGTCGCGGCTCACAGGCATCGTCCGCAGCTGAGCCGCTGGCCGAGCTGTAAGCGAATCCACGGGTACCACGAACCGGAAATCCGCGACCGCAAATTGTTGCTTAAGCACGGTCGTCCCGAAGGGATGGCATGGTGTTGCCACGGGCGTCAGCCCGTGGATTGCAAGACGGAAACGAACACGACGCCTCGAAGGCGGCGACATGAACTGGACTCGATAATTCGCTCACCTCTTCGGGCGACGGCCGTGCTGCTGGGCACCATCCGATCCACGGCGCGGAAGAACCACATCATGTCGCCACTTCGTGGCTGGTTGTTGATCCTGAACGAGGATGTCTGAGGCGCACTCGATTCGGCAGAAAAATTCAGAGCACAGATCTTTCCGCCCCTATTTCTCTGCGCAGAAGGTCTCTCGAGCAAGAAAGGCGATGCACGGCTTCTGAACGCATTTGCCCAGGTATCACTCTAATTTTTTAACCCTCCTAATTTTTTAACCCCTTTATTCTTTTAACCCCGACGATCCGCTGCCATCGCTTCGCGATTGATGTGCGACAAAGCGACTTCTAAGTCGCCCCTGCTCGGAGAAGGGAAGGTCAGGACTCGTCGCCTCGTCCACTACGCCACCGACGGTCAGGACTCATCGCCTCGTCCACTACGTCGCTGACGGATTGGCCGCTCCTAAATGGAGCGGCCGAAGTTCGTGCGGAAGTCGGCAAAGTCCAACAGGTTGATGGTGTTGTCCGCGTTGGCGTCGAGACCACGGCGGAAGGTGTCGTCGCCGGCGACCGATCCGAAGCTGTTTCGGAAATCGGCAAAGTCCAATAAGTCCACGCTGGAATCACCGTTGGAATCTCCATACAGCCGGAAAAAGTTGTCGGCTTCATCGATGCCGAAGCGAAACACACCGCCGGCAACACCATCGCCATCACCGTCGACCGAAAAGCCGTTGGACATGAATGCGGCGGTGTCAAAAATGATCTGGTAACGCCCCTCGTTGAGTGTCCCGCCGCTCGCCAAATTGCTATCGGGAAAGGTGAAATCGATATAGGTTCCCAATTCATTTTGCCCGTTCGACGTCTGGGTGCGGTCCAAACGGGTGCCCGATTCGCTGCGGATTTGAACGTCAAAAATATCAAAGGTCCCGTAAGTGACCGGGCCATTGAATTGAAGTCGCACCGACCTTAAATCACTTCGCTGGGCGTCGCCGCCGTTCACGATCGCTTCGACCCGCGTCAGATTCCCGATGTCGACCAGATAATCTTCGACCTCGCCATCGAGCGCCGCTCCACCCGGTCCCGCGACGCCATCGGTGGAAACGCGGACACGGGCGAAAGTCGTGCCGCCCAGGGTTCCCGCGGGCAAATCAAAATTGATGGTCTGCAAACCGGCAATCAATGGCACGCCGTCCAAGATTTTTTCGTCGGCACTCCAAACGCCATCTTGGTTTGCATCCAGCCAGGCATCCGCGATCGCCTGGGATGCGTTTTGAAGATCTAAATTGAGCGCCGCGGTGTCGTCGTAAAAGGCAAAGGAGCCAAACATGGCACCGTCGTCGCCAGCATCGCCGGCGGCTTGGGCATCGCCACTGGAATCGGCTTCGTGGCCGCGTGTTTGGCCCAACCGCGGTCCCTGGATCGCGTGCCGGGCGCCGTCATCGGCCAGCGTCACGCCGTAGCTGCTGGGGGCATCCCCAAAGTCTTCGCGAAGCTGAACCGTGAAGTTCCAAAAGTCGGCTGACTCGGCGCCCACGAACGGCAAGGCCTGGGTGTCCAGCAGCACGCCGGCATCCAAAGTGACGTAGTAACTTTGGCCATCGACCAAAGGATTGCTGGGTTGAATTCGAAGCGTTTGATCTTCGACGCTCACTTCCGGGCCGTCGATGGCGAAGCTCTGCACCAACGAATCGTCATCGGCATTGCGAAGGTGGATCGAACCGGCACCGGCGACGATGGGTTCATCAAATCGGGCCAACAAGAAGGTGTTGGGTGGCGCGTGCGGCTGGTCGTCCGCCGGGATCGATTCGATCAACCGCGGGCCGCCAAGGGGACGCACACCGAATGCAAATTCGGCGTCTTGCGATCCGTTGACCAGATTGAATTGATAGTTGCCACTGGCGGGGAACGAGGGTTCGAAGCCCAGTGGTGGGACCAAACGCAGAGTCATGTCGCCGTCGCCAACGTCGACGAAACCAAACCGACCGGTATCGTTGGCGGCGGTGGCGGGATCGTTCCCGGAGCTGGTCGTTTCCAATTCAAAGGTGCCGTCATTGTCCGCATCCAATCGCAGCGTGACGTTACCCAAACCGGATTCGGCCGCGATTGGGTAATCCAAACGGATCGCATAGAAGTTAAAGGGATAGTTCAGATTGGTGGCGGCATTGAAGGTGACGGTTGGTTCGAGCACGCCGTCGGCAAGCAATGCTTCCAGATCCGCTAGCGGTACGGTTACCGAATCGATGCTGGCGGCAAAATTGGGATCCCCACCGCCTTCGTCCAGCATCGTGGCCGAGAACAATCCTTCCAGGTCGACCAACGCGGTTTCTTCGGCGCCGCCGGTGTCACCCATCGCCAGCAGGGTCAGCGTGCCGTCGCCGATGGGCTTGGGCGTCAGTGGGATTTGGGTCGTCGTGGATCGGTTGGCGAGCGTTTGGCCGACCACTTGGGCCTGGCCCGAGGCAAGTTGCAAATCCAGTGCCTCGTATTGCAGCGTGATCCGAATGGAGGTGGCGGTGCCGACGTAGGCGCCGTAGTTACCAAAGGCCAATTGGATGTCAATGCTGCCATCGGCGATGGCTTGGACCCAATCGGGACCTTCCAAATCAATGGATTGGGTGACCAAAGAAAATGGGAAACCGGGCTGGGCCACCGGACCGTCCAAAACGGTTTGCGAGAACATTCCGTCGACCGTGAGAACGGCATTGTGATGGGCTTCGTCCAGATCCCCGTAGGCTTCGATGATTAAGCGGCCGGCGCCGAGTGGCTGGGGAAGATCGTCCATCGTGAAGCTGGCCGTCGTGCGCGGGCCGACGGACTGTGCCGAGGCCACGCTGCGTTCGAAATTGCCAAGCAGCGGCGGATCCCAAAGTTGATCTTCATTGGCGTCGACAAACACCGTGCCGCGGAGTCGTGTCGGTTCGATGGTGATCGGCAGAACGCCAAGGTCGACTCCGATGCCAACGTTGGCATTATTGGTTTCGTTCGATTCGCTGACCGAATTGTTCGGGTCGACGATTAAGCCAATGGTGTAGTCAGTGACCGAATCGTCCCAAAACGAATCGTCGAACGCGGGCAGTGTCACCGTTAGCGATTCCGGCTGCGAAGTGCCACCGCCAAGAATGCGGCCGACTTGAACGGAGCCGAGTTTGTAATCATCGCCAGCGTCAATGGTGCCATCGACACTTAGATAAACGTCCACCGTGTGAGATTGAATCGGCCCGGCACCCTGGTTGGCGATCGAGAATCCCATCGACAGGGGCTTGCCGCGGACGCCTTCGGAGGGCAACGAAATCGTGTCGCCGATCAGGTCTCCCGGGGGCGAAACCAGATTGATTGCCAAACGGTCGGCCCCGAGGTCACCGTTTCGATTGTTCCCCTCGTTGGTCTCCGGCTGGACGGCATCGACGTCCAGGTTGACTCCGGCGAAATAGCTTGTTCGTCCGGCGATGTACAAGTCGGAATTCGGTTCCGGCAGCGTGAAATGAAAGCTGACGGTCGTGCTGCCACCGGCGGCGATCGCCGGGAGATTCACCGAGTCCAATTCGATGTCGCCGGTCGGATGAATGATGGCATCGGGGCTGAGAATCAAATCGGCAACGACGGGCACCGATGGGGTTGTGCCATCGTTGTGGATGGTTGCCGAAACGGTGTAGGTTTGACCGGTGGTCCAGTCGGTGGTCGTGGTGGCGATCGATCCGGTGCGCAGGTCGACGCTGGAATCACGCATTTCCAGGATTCGTTCGCCCATCGCCATCACGTCAACCAGTTGGTAGTCGAATTGATGTGCCGGGTCGAATAGTGTCGACCCCGTTTGCTTCATCAGTTCGGAGAATTCGGCCGGTGAAAGTTGCCGTCCCAATTCTTGGGTTGCCAGTTGTTGCATCAGAGCCGCGATGCCCGCCACGTGCGGCGTGGCCATGCTGGTGCCATCCTGGGTGATATAACCACCGCCGTTTTGTGCGGCCGTGATTCGCGAACCGGGCGCGAAGACGTCGGTCAAGGCGGGGTGTCGCTGCGAGTATCCCGCGGGTGTTGCCGACGTGTCCGACGACGCACTGATCGCGATCGCGGCGGCGTCCGACGAGGGTGCCGAAACCCCCGCGACCCCGTTGAACGCACCGAAATCATTTCCCGCGGCCGCGGCAATGATGATGCCCATGTCGGCGATTTGAGTCAGCTGGCTGCCGTAGGTTGGCGACGATCGAACGATTTGGTCGTTGGAGTTGATTCCCAGCGATAAATTGATCGAAGCGACGTTCCAGGCAGCCGCGTTGTCGACAACCCACTGCAACGCGTCGCGTGTGTGGACGGACGACGCGGAACCGGTCGTCCCAAACACTTTGAGCGCGATGATTTCGGCCCCGGTGGCGACGCCTTCGTAGTTGGCGTCCATGCCGGCGGCGATGCCGGCCACATGCGTCCCGTGACCCACGACATCGGACGCGTCATCGTCGTCGTCGTGAAAATCGTAGTGATAAACGATGCGATCGCCGACGCCGTCGCCATCGTTGTCGGGTCCAAAAGACGGGTGATCCAAATCGATGCCCGTGTCGATGATCACGGTGCGAAAGCCGGTGCCGTCAATGCCGGCGAAACGCGCGTCCTGGCGGAATTCGTCCATCCGAATCAATTCACTCGATTCGTCCAAATTCGCGCTTTGCTCGATCGACCGGGCCGGCTCAATCAGGTGCACCCAGTCGTCGGCGGCGAGCAGTTCACGGCGGCAAAGGGCTTCGAAACGGAGTGCGTGGCGGGACTTGCGAGGCTTCATCGTGCGGTCGATCGGGAATGTCATCGGGCTTCAGCGTTGAGAACGACAAAATGCCCAAAAATTGACAAAAAAACACCCCGGAATTTACTCCATTTTTTTCTTCGCCGCTTCGTACAGTCGCCGCATTTCGTCCAGGTCGGCATCCACCGGCGGCAGTTGCGGGGCCATGTCTTCGAAGGTCGTTTGAACAATGCCGGCGACCGCCGCGTTGCGGTACCATTTGCGATCCGCCGGCACGACGTACCACGGGGCGGCCTTGGAATTGCAACGCTGCATCGCGTCCTCGTAGGCCTCGTGGTATGCGTCCCATTTGGAACGTGCTTCGTAGTCACCTGGGTTCAATTTCCAGTGTTTTTCGGGCCGCTCGAGCCGCTCGCCAAATCGCTCGAGTTGTTCGGCCAAGCTGATGTGCAAATAGATTTTGATGATTCTTGTGCCGGCGGTTGCGAGCAGCTTTTCAAAATCATTGATGATGTCGTAGCGCTGTTTCCAAATCGACTTGGGCACGAGATCTTCGACACGAACGACCAGCACGTCTTCGTAGTGCGAGCGGTTGAAGATGGACACCATGCCCTTGGCGGGTGTGGCTTTGTGGATCCGCCACAAAAAATCGTGTGCCCGTTCGATCGTGCTGGGCACCTTGAAGGGATACGTGCGGCAACCTTGCGGATTCATCCGGCCGAGAACTTTGCGAATCAGTCCGTCTTTGCCCGCCGCGTCGGGGGCCTGCAGGACAATCAGCAGCGATTGCTGACGCTCGACAAACATCCGGTACTGTTGTTGCCGAATCTGCTCGATCGCGTCGGCGGTAAAAGCTTCGGCTTGCCCGCGATCGTCGAAGGGCCCCGTTGACCGGGTTTCGATTTGGTTCAGCCGTGGGCGTTTGCCCGCTTCGACGCGATGTTGTTTTTCAAGCGTTTCGTGCAGTTTTGGCATCTTGGTTGTTCGGCGTGCGGCGCGACGTGCTGTGTTGATGTGATCGGCGGTCTACTCTTGCAACCGGCCAGGACCATTTTTTAAGGGAAACCGGTGGGAGTCGGTTGTGGCATCTCCTTCGCCGGCCCAAAGATCCCCCGCCGATCC
>JBCCRW010000345.1:0-6237 GCA_039201055.1 Planctomycetota bacterium
CCAAATTCGTACAAATTGCACTTGCCGTGGGGAAAGCCCGCCGGCCCGTGATCGCCGCTGACCACGACCAATGTGTTTTCCAGCAAGCCACGCGATTTCAGTTCATCCAGCAACACACCCAGCGCCGCATCGAAGGCTTGCACTTCGCCCAAATAATCGACCAGGTCCTGACGGACGGTCGGGACATCGGGCAGAAAAGCCGGCATCCGCCCCTTGAGATCATCCGGGTCCATTCCCCAAAGATCCGTGCCGGATTTCCAGATCCATTTGCGATGCACGTTGGTGGGCCCGTAAAAGTAGCAAAACGGCTCGGCGGACGGTTGTTGTTGCAGGAACGCTTGGAAATTCTTTCGCACGGTTTGCTGGACCATCGCTTTGGCGTCCGCAAACGACTTGCCCTGTTTGATTTGTTGGGTTGCGAATTGCGAAAACCGACTATCGATTCCACCGGCCGGACGAAAGCGATGTTCGGCATCGCCATAGGGGGCATCGGCGACCGAACCGGGTGACCAAACCTTGTGCGTGAATCCCGCCTTGTAGCCGGATTGTCGCAACAGTCGCGGCCACGTCGGGATGGACGAATCCCAAATCGCGCCCTGCAGGATCGCCGCTCTGCCAGTGCGAAAAAAGTGTTGACCGCTCATCAGCGAACTGCGACACGGCGTGCACGAGGGCGCGTTGACATAGGCGCGGCTGAACAACACCCCACGGCGGGCGACCGAATCGAAGTGAGGCGTGTCGACCAGATCACACAACGCACGCGAATCCGCGTCGCCAATGCCGCGGTAAATGCTGGCCTGGCGTCCCCAATCGTCGGCAAAGGCAAAAACGATGTTGGGACGCGTTGCGTTTGACGAATCGGCGTTTGGCGAATCGGCAATCAGCGGATCCGGATGATCCGCCCAGGCATGGCGGGGTATCGCGAAGCCGCAAAGCAGCAAAAATAGAAGCACACAGCGAAACATGATGGAACCGCTCGAACGATTGCATTGGACCAAGAAACCAGACCGATTCATTGTGATCCAAGTCGGCGGCGCGGGGGTATCCGGGTCCACGAAAAACAACACTTGATGTTCTCCATTGATCCCGCGACGGCGTCCGCCTTCTTTGCCGCTTCGCTGCTGTTGGCGATCACCCCGGGGCCGGACAATCTTTTTGTGCTGGCCCAATCGATCGCGCTGGGTCGCAAAGCGGGCTACGCGGTGACGGCGGGGTTGTGTAGCGGACTGCTATTTCACACCAGCATGGTGGCGTTGGGTGTCGCCGGGATACTGGTCAATTCGCCGATCGCGATGCGGAGCCTGGAGATTTTCGGGGCCGTCTACTTGATGTATATCGCGTGGTCGATGTTACACGCGCCAGCGACAAACACCGAACCCACAACGACAGATACCAAATCCGCGGAATACCAGGCTCGCGAAACAATCTCGCCGCTGCTTTTATATCTGCGCGGCGTGATCATGAACGTCAGCAACCCGAAGGTCAGTTTATTCTTTCTCGCATTCCTGCCGGGCTTCATCGATGCCGACGCGTCCGGAGTCTTCGCCCAAACGATCTCGCTCGGGCTGTTGTTCATGGCGTCGACGGCGATCGTTTTCGGTGCCGTCGCGACGACTGCCGGATGGCTGCAACAAAGCTTTGAATCGCGGCCCGACGTCCAGATTTGGATCTACCGAAGCTCGGCGATCGTCCTGTCCGCGATCGCCCTGCACCTGCTTTGCTTCTGATCAGCGGCAGCGACCAGCAGGTTGCTGGCCGCCGCAGTTCCCAGGATGCCCGTTACGACTTCTTCTGAAGCTCTCGCTCGATCACTGCGATTACTTCGTCGGCGTCCGGTTTGGTGGGCGGGGCGAAGCGGGCGACGACTTCGCCTTCGCGGTTGATCACGAACTTCTCGAAGTTCCAAGAGATCTTTCCCGATCCGGCTGGCTTCAGCTTCTTGGCGGTCAGGTACTTGTACAGGTCCGTCGCGCCCTTCCCGTTGACCTCAATCTTGCTGAACATCGGGAACTTGACCTGGTATTTGCTCGAGCAAAATTCCTTGATGTCGGCTTCGCTACCCGGTTCCTGGCCGCCGAATTGATTGCAGGGAAATCCGAGGACGACGAAGCCTTTACCCTCGTACTTTTCAAAGATTTCCTGAAGCTGGGTGTATTGACGCGTCAGTCCGCAGCGGCTGGCCACGTTGACGATCATCACAACCTTGCCCTTGTAGTCTTCCAGGTCGACGGTTTTTCCGTCGATCGTTTTCATTTCAAAGTCCAAGGCGGAAGCTTGCCCAGCGGCATCCTTCTCGTTCTTGGTGTCAGCAAACGACATCGTGGCAACTCCAAAAAGTAGGGACAAACAAAGCAACAGACGCATGGCTGGAAGACTCCAGAATTGGGGAATGGGGACGCAAAACGTGTCGGCCGCGTAGTGTAGGAGGGCACAAAGCCCGCCGCCGCATCGGCATCCGCCTGTTCGCTGTGTCAGTACCTGTTCGCTGAATCAGTACCCGTTCGCTGGGTCAGTATTCGCTTGCCGCCGGTTGGTCCAAACCGGGTACGACATCGAGGTCCTCCTGAGCCGCCGTCGTGACCTGCCGCGGATCAGTTTCGGAGTCACCCAGCGACACCGGCTTGTAGCCACCGATGCTGCGATAATAGACAAACAATCCCAAGAATCCGAGCGCCATCGCGGCGGGTATCGTCGCCGTCTTTATCAGCGCGGATCGACCACCCACCAGGTTTGCTGCCGCAACGGCGGGTACATCTGTGGACGCGTTGGCAATCAATTCATCCTTGGCGTCTTCGGGAATTTGCTCGGCTTCGACGATTGCCGTCGTGTCGGCCACGCCATCGACAATCTTGATCTCCTTGGCAGCACCCGCCTTGGCGCCGGAAATCGGCCGATATTCATAACCCCAAGACGATGTGGTTTCCGCCTCCGCATAACGCTCGAACGTCTCGGGAGCCGCTTCTTGGAGCGCCGTGCTGAAACCATCGCCCTGTTGCGCACCGATCCGCGGGTTGGCGACCAAGCCGACGGTCAACATGCCCGCAGCACCCAAGGCCCCCATGGCGACGGCACCACTTCGTGGATAACGCTCCCCAGCGACCGCCAACATCGTGGGCCACAGAAATGCCTTACCAAACGAGTAGAAAGTCGCTGCGGCAAAGACCAGTACCAAGCTGGTCATCGGCTGCCCCAACCAGAGCAGCCCCAAACAAGCAATCACGCTGCTGGCCAACAGCAAGCCGATAGGATTGATTTTATGAACAATCGGGCCCGCAAAAAACCGAAGGATAAACATCAAGGCGGATGTATACACCAACACAATAATGGAGTTGGGAACCAAGTTTTCCATCAGTGCGGCCATCCACGAATCGACGCCTAATTCCATGTAGCCGACTAGAGCGTGAATAACAATCAGGACCAGAAACGGAAGCGACGCGAAGCAAGCAAACGAGCCAAAAATGCCCGCCGAATCGCCTTCGGAAGCCGTCGGCGGCATCTTTTCAGGAAGAGCCAAGACACCATAGAGAAGGACGAAAACGACGAACACGTTCAGGGCGATTTCCCACGGGATAACGGTGACCCACGGATTCGCCCCCATAAACATCGCGGCAAATAAACCGCCGACGATCATGCCTGCCGGCCAACCGGCGTGAAGAATATTCAAATAGTGTGTTTTTTCGTCGGGATATAAGTCCGCCACGAGGGGATTGATGACAGCCTCATAAAGCCCCTGGCACAAAGAGAACAAAAACGTGGAACAATAAAGCACCAGGACGACGGAGCTGGTTGCCGATTCCGCGCTACCACTGCTTGCCGACGCAAAAATGGGGTCGGCCAAAAAGAGTAGGCCCGCGCTGATCAGGTGCAGGACAAAGGCAAGTAGTAGAAGCTTTTTATAACCAAAGCTTTCGACCAAGATACCGCCGAAAAAAATCATCATTCCGAATCCCAGGAACCCCGCACCCAGGATCGACCCAAATTGTCCACTGGACATGTTGAAATCTTGCTGCCACGCGGTCAGTGCTGCCGTCCGCGTCGCAAACCCAACGCCGGCCGCGACCAGGGTTAAAAAGCTGGCCAACATGAGTTTGTTACGGGCGTAGGGTACGCCCGAGCCGGAGGCAACGGTGGAATCGTTCACGAAAAAGGTCTCCAGGGGACAATCGCCGGTTCGACCCAATGCACTTGAGCCATCCGCATTTGTTGAAACTAGCCCAGGCAGACTTCCGTTTTCACGCTCTCGAGTCAACCCGACGGGTGCGGATTCTAACTAAAACCACGTTCAATTGGCGTGGATCGTCCCCTACGATCGTTGAAACTTGATGGCCTCCCCTCCGTTGGGGACGCCCGGTCTCTCGGTCGTGCCGATTTTCTTGGGCTGGACGGCCGTCATCAGCGCCGCCGCGAACAGTGCCACCGCGCGGGCTGTCATCGCTTCGCGATTCAAGTGCACATCAGGCGGCTGCCATCGCGTTAGCTCGGCTGGCCGATTGAACCGACTTTCTCGCATTCGCGGTTTCGCCGTTGCCGCGGCTGGCTCGCTTTGCCGATTCGATCCAGCGGCGAATGCGACGCAGCGACGGCACGCGACGGCCTCGCAGGGCCGCACGACCGATGCTGCTTTCGGAAAATCGCAGTAGATCTCGATGCAACAATGCCGCCGTTTCGCCTGCCAGCGAAAGCGAATGCTCGCGATGAATTTGAATCAGCAACAACGCGTCGGCTGGGAATAAGCCGTCCACCGAGGCGGCCAGACGGAATGCTTGTCGATATTGCAACAGCTTTCGGTAGGCACGTTTGGAGCCCGGGAATTGACCGGCGATGTGTCGGAGATCGTTGCGCAACAGGTCCTCGCCCACAACCACGCCCAGACTTGCTAGGCGCTCGCAGCGACGCGTCGAACAGATGTGGGTGTGTTGCAACTGCATCGCCAACACTCGGTGTCGATGTAGCAGTGGCTGATGCGGCGGGAGCCCTTGATGCGAAAAAGGTCGGTCGTTGCAAACGGGTTCTTGCAGCCGAGCTTCCGGATCCGCACCGGCATGTCGCGGGCCGCCGCGATCCGAGGCGTGATGGCCCGCGGGCGGCAAGACGCCCAACTCGGCGACCAATTCGAGCGGCTCGGGCACCGCGCCTCGCAAAGCCCGGCAGATTTGAAACAGTGAACGAATCATGCACCTTCCTCCAGAGTCACGGGAGCCTAAAGAAATGTTGCTCGGGATCGCCAGGGTGATCCCGGCGGGCCCGGTGGGCTTTTACAATGTGCCGGCCCCAGCGTGCCTTTTCTCCGCCCGCAACCAAAACGTTGCCGGCTCGTTTCCCGCGAGTTCCCCATGCCGACCGATTCCAACGACGTTTCCGAAAACCCCTACTCCACCGGCGAAACCGAACCCCAAGTCGGTTCGCCGACCGAATCGGCGGCTGTCGCTGCGGACACCACGCCCGCCAGTGAAACCAAGCCTGTCGGTAAAACCCAGTCTGCCGCCGCCGCTCAAGCACCGGCGGGCATTGGCGGTGTCGTCTGGCTGGCCATCGGTGTGATCGGTGCCACGCTGGTCATTGGTAATTTGATCGCCGTGCTGCCGGCGATGAAACCGGATTTCCCGCAAGAGTATTACGACTTGGATCTGAATTCGCCCGACGGGATTGCGGAACAAGAGGTCTTCGAGGTCGCATTGAAATCGCAAATGCGGACACGATTTTTGCTATTCAATGGCATCCTCATCAGCGGGCTCTTTGGTCTAGTCGCTCTGCTTCGCAGCCCGAAAAAGGCGGTCGGGGCGGTCGGGCTGGTCATCGGCGTGGGTGTCGCCGTCGTGCTGGGACTGTCTTTAAGCGATCCGATTGCTCAGCAGGAATCGCTGGCCCAACAGGCTCGCGACCAAGGCGGTCTTCGTTCGATTATTGTCCACAGCGTCGTATGGTTGGCGATTTTGGGTTCCGCCGCGATCGCGATTGCGCTGGCGTCGGTCCGCGGCATCGAGGCGGTCAAGGCGATCGCCGCGGCGGTCTTGGCCGCGATCTTGGCCGGTGCCGGTTATGTCATCTTGGCCGGTCTGTTGGCTCCGCTTGCCCCGGTGTACGAGGCGACACCGGGGGAAGGCATGCTGACAATCCTGTGGGGCTGCCTGGGACCGATCTTGTTCGGATTCTTGCTGTTTCGAATGTTGGCGCCGCCCGCGGCGGGTGGGACGAAGGTTGCCGCCAGCCCCTGATGAAAGCCGATTCGTGGTGTGC
>JBCCRW010000346.1:0-6236 GCA_039201055.1 Planctomycetota bacterium
CTGAGAGCCGTGACTGGAGCTTCAAGCGACGGGCCGGGTATCGCGCGCTGGACAGCGAGGAGGGAGAAACCAATACATCGCGTTCCCGGGAGGAGCCCGGGAACGAGTCGAGGTCGGGCACCCGTGGATTCGCTTACAGCTCGGCCAGCGGCTCAGGTGCGCGGACGATACCTGTGAGCCGTGACTGGAGCTTCAAGCGACGGGCCGGGTGTCACGCCCATGACTACATCATTTCGCCACTTCGTGGCCCGATGTTGGTGCCGTAAGGGACGTCTTGGCGGTCGAGATCCGGCAGAGGAGTGAAGGGCAAAACCCTCCAAGGCGATAAGCCCGTATCCCGGGGACTCGTCGTCTCGTCCACGACACCCGAAAATGCTGGCTTGTTCCCTGCGCAACGAGCAGAATTTAGGCATTCAACCGTCCCGAGGTATCTTGTGAGTCAACCCCACTGTTTTTCCGGCGTCTTACGTGCACCGCGAGTACCGTGCATCGCGGCCGTTTTGATTGGGTGCTTTGATCTGTCGAAAATTCCAGCGGATGAACCGGAGAAGTCGAAATCGGCGACGGCGAATCCGGCGGCGTCGGTCCAAGTCATTGACGTTCCCGTCCCCTTTGGAGTGCACTCGAGCGCCGGCAAACTTTGGGTGACCAGCGTTCGGACCCAGGCCGTCTATCGAATCGACGATCCAATCGGGCAACGTCCGGTGCCGCGGATCGTCGTCGGTCCCTCCGCAGGCACAGATACACAAGAACCGGCCAAAAAGTCGGCGGGGTCAGGTTCAACGGCCGGGCCAACAGCAACGGTGGGGTCAACTTCGACGGCTGGGCGGGCGAACATCGCGATGAATTGGCCGCATGAGGTTTGGGTTGGCGAAAACAATCGATTGTGGATCGCGGATACTCGCAAAGATCGCATTTTGGAAGTTTCCGGTGATCCCGCGCGGTGCCGCATCGTCGCCGGGGGCCCGGCTGCCGGCTTCGATCAACCTCACAGCGTGGTTCAGCTTGATGCCGAAACGCTGCTGGTCGCCGATACACGAAACCATCGTCTTTGCACGGTGCGAATTTCTGACGGGCAAGTGAACACATTTGGTGGCGATGGACGACCAAAGATGCCCACGGATCGGCGGCAGGTATCGGAAACCTCGTTGCACGGTCCTCGAGCCCTCGCCATGGATAACCAATCGATTTGGCTTGCTCTGCGCGAGGGCAACAGCATCTGGCGAATCGATCGACAAACCCGGCGGATTGAGCGGATCGCTGGGACGGGCAAAAAGGGCTATTCCGGCGACGGCGGAGACCCATTGGCCGCAACGTTGAGCGGCCCGAAGGGTCTGGTCATTGACCGCGAAGGTCGGTTGTTGGTGGTGGATACCGAGAACCACTGTGTCCGCCGAATCGACCCCAAGCGAAATACCATTGAAACGGTATTGGGTGGGAGCAAAGCGGGGCAAACGATGACCTTGAAGCGTCCTCATGGGATCACGGTGCATTCCCAAGGCGATGGATTCTGGGTGGCCGATTCGGAAAACGACCGTGTCATCGGCTGGATAATCCGCTAATGAACGAGCGAACAATAAATGGTTGACTTTTTTACCCTCTCTCGAGCTCTCTCCCGCTGTTCCCGCTGCGCGGGGCGGGAGAGACGGTTTGATCGTCCACTTATTGTTCGCTCGTTCCTAACCGAGCGCCGGTCACAGGCGACGCACGCCCTGTCCTTCGACGCGCGTGACCAGTCGTCTCATTTCCAGCACGCTGATGGTGGCGATGACCTGATGGGCCGCCAAACCGGTGTCGGCAATGACGGAATCAACGATCACCGCTTGCGTGCCAATGGCGGCAAGCACCTGGCGTTCGATTTCGTTCAACGTCAGTTCCACGGGGTGCCGGACGGATTCGCCATCGGTGTCGGGGACGGCGGCGCGTAGCGGGCCGAGTGATTCCAAGACATCGTCCACGTGACGAACCAGGATCGCGCCATCGCGAATCAGTTCGTGACAACCGCGGGACATCCGGCTTGTGACGTTGCCGGGCAAAGCCAGAACGTCGCGGGACATTTCACCGCACAGTCGCGCCGTGATGAGCGAACCGCTTCGTTGGGGCGCCTCGATTACCAGCGTGGCGACGGCCAGGCCGGCGACCAAGCGATTCCGCTGCGGGAACAAACTGCTACGCGGTTTGAGTGCCGGTGGGTGTTCGCTGATAACGGCACCATCGGCGGCAATGGCTGCGGCCAGGCCGCCATTTTCGGGCGGATACATTTCGGCCAATCCGCCGCCCAGCACCGCGATCGTCCGACCGCCGCCATCCAGCGCGCCTTCGTGTGCGGCGGCGTCAATGCCGCGGGCAAGTCCGCTGATCACCGTCACGCCGGCCTTGGCCAACGCGTGAGCAAAGCGTTGGGCTTGCTGTTTTCCGTAGGGCGTCGGATGCCGGGTACCGACGATGGCGACGGCCAATTGATCCGATGGCAAAACATCGCCGCGGCAAAACAGCAGCGGCGGCGCGTCGGGCAAATCGTCCAGCATTGTCGGGTATTCGGCGTGTCCCTTGACCAACAAACGCGTGTCGTGATGGAAGCACCAGGTTGCAATTTCATCCAAGTCGCTGCGTTTGTCGTGTCGCCCGAGATGCTTGGCGGCCTTGATTTGGCTGACCAACTTGGGGCCCACACCGGCGACCCGCGACAAGGATTCGGCGGCGGCGGAAAGGATCTCCGACGCGCTGCCAAAGGCGTCCAGCAGCGCGGTCATGGTTCGGGGCCCCACGCCGGGCACCAACATCAATCGCAGGCGGTCGCGGGTGTCGTCATCCCAAATTTCGGCGGCGGTTTTGGGGGGCAATTGATCCCAATTTTCGTGCAGCCAGGCGACGGCATCCTGATCCCGTGAGCGTCGACGAATCCGCGAAGGTTTTGACGTTCGCCCTTGAAGTTCCGCGTTGATTTCGTCAAGCGAATGGGGTTCCGATTTCGGTTCCATACCGTTTTTCGTCGTGAGCGTGTTGTCGGCCGCCGCCGGACTTTGCTACCGTCATACTGGGTTGGGCGCCCCATGCAGAGTGTAACACCTCAAGCGTTATCATGAGACCGGAATGAAGGCGAGCCTACGGCCGGTCACCGGAGGAGCCACGACATGATTTTGCCAAGCGAAAACGAAGCAAGCGGTTGGACGTTCAAGGAGCGCGTTCACCATTTTTGGGAACTGTTTTCCGAATCGTCGCAGCGGTTTTATCGCGCCATTGACGAAGGTGACAGCGACGTCTTGACGAATGATTTTTCGTCGCTGATGGAACGAGTGCTGCCCCGCTTGGCGTGGGTCTTCGGCCCAGGTCATCGCGGCGGCCACGCGCTCACGCTTAGCGGCGAGGGCGTGGTGCCCAAGCAGTTTTTGACGCAATTTTGGCAGACGCTTGCACCCGAGTGCGAGGGTTGGGGTTTTTATGCCAGCCGCAAAGCGACACCACGCGAGCGTCTTGAGGGAATGGAAATTTCCGTGGGACCGAATGAGAAGATCGATGTCGGCGGCGTTCAAGTGCAAACCCGGGCCGATGAAGAAGCGGAGAAGTTTGCGTTGAACTTTTGGCATCCTTCGATGCAGTCGGTCCCCGAGGCGGATCGCATGACGATCGCATTTTTGTTGCTTGACGAAGCCCTGGGTGAATTTGGCACCGAGCGTTTCTTGACGCAGATCGCCGCCGAGCCGCTTCGCGAAGATGACGCGAATTGGAAAACGATGTCGCTGTTGGACTTGCCCAAATTTTTGCAATCGGCCGCGGAATACTACGAATGGCAATTTCTGTCGCCACTGGAAAGTCGATCCCTCTATGAGCTAAGCGGCGAACCGGATACCGACAAGCCACGCGGGGACACCATCGTGGGTTCGACGTCGGTGGATCGCGCCCTGTTTGAATTTTTGAATGCCGGCGGAGTCCCTGAGGACGCGGTGCTGGCGGGCACCGGCGCGGAAGTCTGCTACGCCAAGTTTGCGACGCGAGGTTTACCCGGCGGCGATGAAGCCGAGGCGCGGGGCAGGCTGGAAACGCTGGTCGACGAAACACTTCGCGCACAGACGAGCGGTGTGTGTGTCGGCGGCGCGATCGGTACCGAGAACAGTTATCTTGATTTGATTTTGTTTGACGGCCAACGCAGCCGCAGCATCGTCAAAGCGTGCTTGGATGAAATGAATTTCCCAAGCGGCGTGACGATCGAAGCGATGGGTTAATCGGCTACGGGAATTGCGTCGGCCATTGCCATCCGGACTTGGCCCAATAGCCCAGTGCGAATCCGACGATCGCCGCCAATGGAAACGACCAAAACAGGGTCCACATCACCGTTCGCCGCCGTCGACCGCGTTCGCCCGCCGGCATCGCGTCAAAGTTCAGCGGAGGTGGAGCCATCACCATCGACGTGGAACCCGAATCGCCACCCGAAGCGGTGCCGATAATTTCGGACACTTCGCCGACCGGCGGTTCATGCGGCGGCGGTGGCGGCATCCAGGCATTGCGCTGCAAGGGTTGCTGGACAGGTTCGTCGCTTTCCAACCACGGTTCCAAACGCTCGGCGACCTCGTTTGCCGATGGGATTCGACGCTGGGGTTCCTTTTCCATCATGTCGGCGATCGTGTCGACAAAGTCCTCGGACAGTTCCGAGTTGAACTTCCTGGGATGCCACGGAGTGTCCTCGCAGTGCCGCCGACACTTGGACTTGGAATCGCCACCGGGAAACGGAACTTTGCCGGTCACCGCGTAATAGGTGGTGCAGCCGAGCGAATAGATGTCCGACAACTTGCCCACGCCGCGTGGATTGGTGATTTGTTCGGGCGAAAGATAATCCGCGGTGCCCACGATTTTTCCGGCGCGGGGGTCGTCATCCAGCCCCATCGTCCACGCCGCCAGTCCGATGTCGGACAATTTTGCCGTGCCATCGGGCGTAACCAAAATGTTCCCCGGTTTGATGTCGCGGTGCACCAGGCCCAATTCGTGTGCGTATTGCAATCCCCGCGCGACTTGAACAATGATTGCCGCCGCCTCACTTTGGGATAGCGGACCGCCGCTGCGGACCAGGCGTCGCAGGTCGGTGCCGGGAACAAATTCGCAAACCAAATAATGCACACTGCCGTCTTGGCCGGCGTCAAAGGCCCGCACCACGCAGGGATGATCCAGTTCGGCTTGCAAACGAATTTCCCGCATGAACGAATCGCGGGATTGCGGTGTCGACTTTTCCAGCGGCAGGACCTTGACCGCGCACACGCGGCCCATCACCCGGTGCACCGCCTTGAAGACCTGGCCCATTCCGCCTTGGGCGACGAAATCGGTAATCAGGTACGGGCCCAAATTGAGCTTGGTGCGACCGGCCTTTAGCTGTGCGGCCTGGTACTCGGTGATTACACCGCTTTTGACAAGCGTCGCGGACACGGATTCGGGTTCGCGGGTGCCCAGCAACGCGCACGCTTTTTCGTATTTGCGTGCGTCGACCAAACCGCTGCGAATCGCGGCCTCCTGGAACGATAGCGTTGGGTCCGCCGACAGATCCGACATCCCTGTTAGCCTCCTATCGAATACATCGGACGCTCGGGCGCGCGAAAATCATCGGTACCGATCCTGTGACCGGCTCGCTTCACGGACACGCTGTGTTGAAAGGCGTCCAGGATCGCATTGTCGATTCGATCCGGTGGTGGCGTGGGGCCCGTTGCCGGCGCGCGAAGCAGATCACGAATGGACATTTCATCTTGTGAAAACAAGCAATTGCGGATCGCCCCATCGGCACTCAAACGCAGCCGATCACAGGCATCGCAAAATGGTCGGGTGACGCTGCGGATGATACCAATGTGCCCGTCGCCAACGCGGTAACGCTCGGCCGGTGCGGCACCGCGATGACCGTCGGCGATTTGCACCGGATAAAAATGGGTCCGCAAAATTCGCAGGATCTTTTCACCATCCAGCACCGCGCCGGGTTTCCAATTCCCCGCGGCGTCCAGGGGCATGAATTCGATGAAACGCAGCTCCAGTTTTCGATCCAATGCGAATCGGGCCAGGTCGATAATCTCATTTTCCACCGCACCGGATATAGCCAGCGTGTTCAGCTTGATGCTTTCAAAACCGGCATCAATGGCTGCGTGAATGCCCGCGAGCGTTTGATGCATTTGGTCGCGGCGGGCGAGCTGCTGGAAGCGTTTTGGGTCGAGAGTGTCCAGCGAAATATTGATGCGTTGCAGGCCGGCGTCGCGAAGCCGGAC